>JAULYE010000097.1:0-14878 GCA_032118015.1 Ilumatobacteraceae bacterium
TGCGCCGGAAACCCTCGACGAGATCAGCGGACCGACCAGTGTGGATGTCGATCAGAGCCGGGATGACCTTGGCATCAGTCGTGATCTGACCCGGAAACTCGAGCGCATACTCGATGCGGAGATCCTCGTGATTGTCCACGTCGCCATTGAGTGCGGCAACAACGTAGGGGCCCGCTCCATTGGTTGCCTGTCGAGGTGTATTCGGCATCGCGGTGATGACGCGCTCGCTGTTGACGGGGTGAGCATTGGGTTCTGAAATGATGCCGACACTCGCCCAGCGGGTGTGACCGAGCAGCGACACCTGAGCATTCGCAGATGCAAGGGCCCTGTGCAGCAGCGCATCGTTTCGAACGGCATCTCGAATGACACGCGTGTTGTCTCCGAGTTCACCGATTTCGGCTGCTGCCTTGTACACGAAGGACAGAACACCATCGACCATGCGCGCGGATCCGCTTTGGAACAACGGATCGCTGCGCTCTCCGCCGAGTTCACGGACCACTTCTGGATCGTCGGCATTGAGACCGTGATTCCACACGAACACGTGAATTCCAGCCGAATCACGTCCGCGCACCTCGAGGCGATCCAGAGCCGTCAAAGACTGCTGGATCATCAGGTAACCACCGAGAGCCACATCGACCGCTCGCACGGAGCGTCCGGACGATGCGACAAGATCCGCAACTGCACTCGCCGTCTGGAGTCGGTCCTGGCCGATCGACCACACGATGTCACGCAAAGCGATCAGCCGCTGTGCCGAGCGCTCCAACAGTTCGAGGTCGGTCGTCTCCTCCTCCAGCTGCGAATCAGCTGCTTCGATGCGGGCCTGAACGAGTGCCAGACGATCTGCGATGCCCTCCATCAACGCCGAACTGGGCCGCTCGGTCCCCGATGTCCCCGTTCGCTGATCCTCGAGCAGTGCCCTCAGGCCTGGAACTCCTTTGAGGAGATCGTTCACATGGCTCAGGACCTGCGCCGAACGTTCGAGGTCGTCACCTGCGGCGACGGCATCGTCGAGGAGCCCGAGAACGACTGCCGGGGTGGGAGCCGGGCGGGTCGATGGACGACTCACCAGGGCGACGATGCCACACATGCCCCTAGGCTACCCACCCTTTTCAGGTGCTCGGTTCGGGTCCTCCCCAGCGTAAAACCACCACAGCAACGAGTTCATCGGCGATCTCCGTGGCGATTCGAGCGTCATCGGCTTCGACCATCACGCGCACCACCGGCTCGGTTCCGCTCTTGCGTACAAGAACACGACCCCGCTGACCGAGACGAGCACGTGCTGAAGCAAGTTCGGCTGCGATCTCGTCGTCCACATCGTCGGGTTTGACCGTCACGGCGACTGCTCGCAGAACCTGGGGCACAGTGGTCAGCACCGACGTTGCGAGCTCGGAAAACGGCCGCTCGTTGGCTGACTTCTCCCGGAGGCACAGCCGAGCCAGAACGACAGCCGCCAACAATCCATCACCGGTGGTGGCGAGATCCCGATGGATGATGTGCCCGCTCTGCTCACCTCCGATCACATACCCGTGCGTCTCCATTTCCTGGAGGACACTGCGATCGCCAACCGGGGTCGTGACCACCTGGATGCCTGCGTCGTCCATTGCTCGATGGAATCCGAGATTCGTCATCACGGTGACAACGACGGTTCCACCGATCAATGTCCCTGATCCAAGCCGCTCGAGTGCTGAGAGGGCAATCAGACGATCACCGTCGACGATCTTGCCGTTCTCATCGACTGCGATGACCCTGTCACCGTCTCCATCGAATGCGAAGGCGACGTCGACATCGAGATCCCCATGTGCTTGTGTCACGAATTCGCGCAACGCCTCAGGTGAGGTTGCCCCACATCCATCGTTGATGTTCGTACCCGTGGGGGCGTCGTTGAGAACGACAATGTCAGCCCCCAAACGGGAAAGTACATCAGGTGCTACCGCGCTCATCGCCCCGTTGGCCGTATCGACGACGATACGCATTCCGGCTAGAGCTCCTTCACCGAAGAGTTCAACGAGATGATCCGCGTACTCACCACCTGCGTCGAGTCGTCGAGTGATGAGTCCAATGTTCTCTGGATCCGGTGGCATGTTCGAGGCCGAACGGAGATTGTCGAGTTCGGCTTCCACTGCGATCTGGGCAGCATCGGACAGCTTGCGACCTCCGGCTGCGAACACCTTGACACCATTGTCCGCATGAAGGTTGTGCGATGCAGTGACAACGATGCCAGGCACCCCATCACGTGCCGAGATGAATGCCACTGCAGGAGTCGGAAGAATGCCCAATTGCTGGACGCTCACTCCTTCTGATGCGAGCCCCGCACACAGTGCGGCCTCGAAAATCGGACCCGAAGACCGCGGATCGTGAGCAATCACCATCCGACGCTCGGGTAGCACACGTGCGAGAGCACGCCCGAGGCGCAGCGCGAATTCTGGAGTCAACTCCGTCAATGCGCGAGCGCGCACACCATCTGTTCCAAACGACGGGTCGACGTGCTCGTGAACGGACACGTGGAGAGTTCCGCCTGTCGGCACCAGCGCAATCAGCGCTTGGTGTACTGCGGCGCCTTACGAGCCTTCTTGAGACCGTACTTCTTGCTCTCCTTGCGACGCGAGTCACGGGTGAGCAGACCAGCCTTTTTCAAGGTCGGGCGGAACTCCGGATCGATCTCGATGAGTGAGCGCGCAATGCCCATGCGCATCGCACCGGACTGGCCGTTCACGCCACCGCCGATGATCGATGCCTCGACGTCGTACTGCTCAAGCGTGTTCGTGACACGCAGTGCTTCGACTGCGGCGTTGCGCTGTGTCGTGGTGGCAAAGTACTGGTCGAGCGGCTTGCCGTTGACCGTGACCTTTCCGGATCCCGGTCGCAAGCGAACACGCGCAATGGCTTGCTTGCGTCGTCCGGTGGTCTGAGTCAGTGGCTTGTTCATGTTCGTGAATACCTCGATAAATCGGCTCAGCGAGCCTTGGCGTGGTCGACTGTGAGCACAGAAGGGTTCTGCGCCGAATGGGGATGTTCTGATCCTGCATAGACCTTGAGCTTCTTGATCATCTGGCGACCGAGTGGACCCTTGGGGAGCATGCCGCTCACTGTGCGCCGAATCGCGTCGTCGGGACGTCGCTGCAAGAAACTGCCGTACGTTTCGCTCTTCAAACCACCGGGATAGCCCGAGTAGTTGTGCACCATGTGTGTGTCGGCTTTTCCGGATGTGAGTACGACTTTGGCGGCGTTGATGACGATGACATGATCGCCCGAGTCCATGTGAGGTGCGAAGGTCGGCTTGTGCTTGCCGCGCAGAATGCGCGCAACTTCGGTGCACAGGCGACCGAGGACGAGACCTTCGGCATCGACGATGTGCCACTGCCTCGTGATCTCGCTTGCCTTGGGCGAATACGTAGTCATGTTCACTTCTTTCGCGTACTGATTGCGTGCTGACTGCACTTTGTGCGTGTGCAACACACGCCTGGCTCGGGAGGACTGGCACGTCCCCCAGGGACTTGAAAAGGATACGGGGATCACCCCCTAAAAAGACCGGAAACCCTCACTTGGTTCCCGAATCGAGATCATTCAGGATGTGCGTTTCCGGGGAATTCTCGCCAGTCCCGCTGGCGTCGTACCCGACCTCCCACAAGGTGAGACCCTGTGGAGGGGCCACTTGGCCCGCTCGGCTGCGATCTCGAGCCTTCAGGATGTCCAGGATTGATCCAGGGGTGATCTTGCCCATTCCCACGTCCACCAGGGTCCCCACCATCGACCGGACCATCTGGTGGCAAAAGGCCGTGGCCCGAACGTCGAACCACAGCAGATTCTGACCCTTGTCACTGATCTCATGAGTCCATCGGGCTTCGAGAAGCCGCCGAACCATGCTCGCTGGCCTCGTCTCCCCATCGGCGGTCACGATGTCCGGGGGACGCCGACACAATGACGAAAAATCGTGCTCTCCGATCAGGGGATCGCACGCCAGTCGCATCAGCGCAAGATCGAGCGGAGTTGCAACCCACCATGCCGAATGCTCGACGATCGGATCACCCACAGGCTCGTTGAGGACGCAGTAGCGGTAATGGCGCCACAGCGCGGAGAATCTGGCATCGAAGCCGGAATCCGCCCATTGCGCTGAACGCACAACGAGTCCAGGTGCACACATCTTGGTCAGCCGACGGGCCAATCCATCGATGTCAACTGTGGAGGGAAGATCCACTGAAACCACTTGACCCCAGGCGTGCACTCCGGCGTCGGTTCGACCGGCACCTGTGACATCGATCGATCGGCGCGCGATCTTCGACAGTGCAGTTTCGAGCTCGCCGGCCACTGTACGCACTCCCGCGTTGTCGGCGAACCCATGGAATCGAGACCCGTCGTAGGCGAGAAACAGACGAGCCCGCCTCACGGCGGGCTCATCGACAGTTCCGGTGTTGGAGGTTCTCGTCACACGAGTTCGATCCGAGCCATCGGGGCATTGTCCCCCTGGCGCGGACCCAGTTTCAGGATGCGGAGATATCCGCCATTGCGATCGGCATAGCGCGGCGCGACGTCGGTGACGAGCTTGTGTGTCATCTCCTTGTCACCGAGATAGCCCTGGATCTGACGAATGCGGTGAATGCTTGCGGCATCTCCGTCATTGGCCTTCTTGGCCTTGGTGATCAGCTTTTCCGCGATCGGGCGCAGTGCTTTGGCCTTGGCCTCGGTGGTCTCGATACCTTCGGCCGCGATCAAAGACGCGGTCAAGTTGGCCATCATGAGCTTTTGATGCTGAGAGCTTCCGCCGAAATTGCGGGCTCTGCGGGGTTTTGCGGGCATGTTCTCTTCCTTGGTCGTACGTCGTCACGGGATTTTCATCCGACACGACAACTCAAAATATCGGTGTTCGGCTCAGCCGCGCAGGGACAATCCTCGCTCGTCGAGCTTCTGCTTGACCTCGTCCAGGCTCTTTTGCCCAAAGTTGGTGATGTTCAGGAGATCGTCCTCTGTCTTGCTCAGAAGTTCGCCAATGGTGTTCACCTGTGCTCGCTTGAGACAGTTGCGCGGGCGCTCCGACAGATCGAGATCCTCGATGGCGATGTCCAGATCAGGACTGATCGCGCCACTCTGGATGACCTCTCCCAGTTCGAGACCTTTGGGCTCTTCTGAGAGATTGGCAACGAGATCCACGAGCGATCGCAGAGTTGCTCCCGCTGAGGCGAGGGCATCACGCGGATCGATGGTGCCATCGGTCTCGATGTCGAGAACGAGCTTGTCGTAATTGGTCGACTGCTCGACGCGTGTCGGCTGGACGTCGAACATGACGCGCCGTACTGGAGAGAAGACAGCGTCGATCGGGATGACGCCAATCGTGCGCGAACCTGAATCGCGATCGCTCGAGACATAACCCTTGCCCTGGTCAACCGTCAGATCGACAGCGAGGCGACCCTTGGCGTTGACGTGGGCGATGACCAGATCCTTGTTCAGGATCTCGACTTCGGACGGGCACTGAATGTCGCCAGCGGTGATCACTGCCGGACCGCGAACATCGACGCGGATCGTTACGGGCTCCTCAGCCACGGACGTCAGCACGATGTCTTTGAGGTTCAAGATGATGTCGGTGACATCTTCGGTGACTCCAGGGATCGTGTCGAACTCGTGAAGAGCTTCGTCGAAGCGAACCATGGTGATGGCTGCTCCGGGAATCGACGACAGCAGCACACGCCGCAGGGAATTACCGATTGTGTAGCCGAAGCCGGGTTCGAGAGGACCGACCGCAAAACTCTGACGGTTTCCGATCTGTTCGCCGATGGCTTCGACACTGGGGCGCTGGATGACGAGCATATTTCACTTCCGTTCGTCGATGAGGGTGGATTACTTCGAGTAGAGCTCGACGATGAGCTGTTCACGCACGGGAACGTCGATGTGCTCACGTGATGGTTCCGTGCGAACCGTCACCTGCTTGCCTCCGTCACCGGATTCGAGCCAGCCCACGAGGGAACGGTCGAGGGTGTCGATGTTGTGCTGAATGACGATCATGTTGCTCGCCTTGTCTGTCAGCGACACGACGTCGCCAGGCTTGACGCGTGCGCTCGGGATGTTCAGCCGCTTGCCATTGACCTTGACCAGGCCGTGACTCACGAACTGGCGAGCCTGCGGACGGGTGTTGCCGAAACCGGCGCGGTACACCACGTTGTCGAGGCGCAATTCGAGCAGTCGGAGCAGGTTCTCACCCGTCGGACCGGCGAGGCGGTTGGCTTCTTCGTAGGTCTTTCGGAACTGACGCTCGAGGACACCGTAGATGTACTTGGCTTTTTGCTTTTCCTGGAGCTGAGCCAAGTATTCGCTGCCCGCCGAGCGACGACGTGTACGACCGTGCTGACCGGGAGGGAAAGGACGACGCTCGAGAGCCTTGCGACCCTTTTCGTTGTCGAAGATGTTGGTGTTCAAGCGCCGCGACAGACGCACCTTGGGACCGGTGTAACGAGCCATGACTAGTTCCTCTTCCGCTTGGGCAGCTTGCATCCGTTGTGCGGGATGGGAGTGACGTCCTTGATTCCCGTGACTTCGATACCCGTGTTCTGAAGCGAGCGGATCGCAGTATCACGCCCAGAACCCGGGCCCTTGGCATGCACTTCGACACGTCGCATACCCTGCTCGAATGCTGCCTTGGCGGCTTTCTCGGCTGCCATTTGCGCTGCGAACGGGGTGCTCTTGCGGGAACCTTTGAAACCGACACCGCCGCCCGACGCCCATGCGAGGACATTGCCTTCGGTATCAGAAATGCTGACAATCGTGTTGTTGAACGAGCACTTGATGTGGCACACACCAACACTGATGTTCTTGCGCTCACGCTTGCGGGGACGGCGTCCACCTGGCTTGGGCTTGGCCATGACTACTTCCTCACTGCCTTCTTCTTGTTGGCGACTGTCTTCTTCGGACCCTTACGAGTACGAGCGTTGGTGTGCGTACGCTGACCGCGCACGGGTAGACCCTTGCGATGGCGCACTCCCTGGAGGCAGCCGATCTCGATTTTGCGCTTGATGTCGGTCTGCACCTCACGGCGCAGATCACCTTCGACGGTCAGGTTCTGATCCACCCAGACACGCAGCTTGTTGATTTCTTCTTCGGTGAGATCGCGCACGCGAGTGTTGGTATCGATACCGAGTTCGCTGCACATCTTCTGGGCAGTTGGCTTGCCAACACCGAAGATATAGGTCAGGGAAATCTCGAGGCGCTTCTCGCGCGGGATGTCCACTCCGGAAATACGGGCCATGATGTTCCTTGCTCTCCTCAGCCTTGCCGCTGCTTGTGACGCGGGTTTTCGCAAATGACCATCACGCGACCGTGGCGGCGGATGACTTTGCACTTCTCGCAAATTTTCTTGACACTCGGTTTGACCTTCATGACGTCTCAGTTCTTTTGAGCGTTCGCTGTTACTTGTATCGATACGTGATACGACCCCGGGTGAGGTCGTAGGGAGTCAGTTCCACCTGAACCTTGTCCCCGGGAAGAATACGGATGTAGTTCATGCGCATTTTTCCGGAGATGTGCGCCAACACCTTGTGGCCGTTCTCGAGTTCCACCCGGAACATGGCGTTCGGCAGGGACTCGAGAATGGTGCCTTCCATCAAGATGGCATCGTCTTTGGGCTTGGGCAGAACAGTCTCCTTCAGGCGGGCGAATATTGAGCGTTGCACCACAACGCACAGATTCCATGGAACTGGAGTCCGTGAGCCACGGGCAACACCGGCTCAAGAGCCGAACGGCAATGCTACCGGCGGACCTGACGGGCTCCAATGGGCGAATCCGGGAAACTTGACGACAGTCGACGAGCTTCATCGGGCTGCCGTGGCGGTGTCGATGGCCGAGCGAATCCTGGCAAAAACCGCATCGGGAGTAGCGGTTCCATCGATCACCACGAGTCGATCCTGCGCCAAGTAGTAGTCCAGGAGTGGACTCGTCTGGGTCTCGTAGAGGTCCAAACGGCGGTTGACACTCTCGGCAGTGTCGTCATCGCGCTGCACCACGTCCCCGCCGCAGGTATCACAGATCCAAGGGCTCGGGTCCCGACCTGTGGACACGTAATTTCCACCGCAGTCCTGACACACCCGGCGCGACGAAATGCGCTGCAGGACCAGTTCACGTGGAACGTGGAGATCGATGACCGCCTGGATCGGGCGGTCGGCTGCGATCCCATCCAGAGCCTCTGCCTGGGCAACCGTTCGCGGGAATCCGTCCAGGATGTATCCCCTGTTCCGGGCATCGTCTTGTTCCAAACGCTCATGGACGATCCCGATCATGATGTCGTCGCCGACCAGTCCCCCGGACTCGATGATCTGCTTGGCAGCACGACCGAGTTGGGACCCCTCGCGCACGGCGGCGCGCAAGATTTCACCCGTGGAGATGTGCGGCACGACATAGTGCCTCGAGATGCGCAGACACTGTGTTCCCTTGCCGGCTCCTTGGCGGCCCATGATGATCAGACGAGCGCCGGACACCGTTGATCACTTCCTGTGCTGCCAGCCAAAATGGCTCGACGTCACTTCAGGAATCCCTCGTAGTTGCGCAACATCAACTGGCTGTCGACCTGTCGCATCAACTCGAGGGCCACACCGACGGCGATGAGCACCGTAGTTCCGGCAAATGGGAAGGATTGGACGTCCCCCACCCACAAGACGATGTAGGGAAGGATGGCAATGAAGGCAACGAAGAGGGCTCCTGGAAGCGTGATGCGATTGACAACCTTGCCCAGATAGCGCTCGGTCTGGGGACCCGGACGGATGCCCGGGATGAAACCACCCTGACGCCGGATCTGATCGGCCTGACGGATGGGGTCGAAGGCAATCGAGTTGTAGAAATAGGCGAAGGCGATGATCAGCAACGCGAACACCACGATGTAGAGCAGACCCTGAGATGACACGAGGTTGCGATCCACCCATTCGGTGACCGAACGGCGCCATCCGGAGTCGCTGCCGATCACGTTGGTCAACAAGATGGGCAGCAACATGATCGAACTGGCGAAGATGATTGGAATGATGCCGGCCTGATTGACCTTCAACGGAATGTAGGTGCTCTGGCCACCGTACATCCGGCGTCCGACGACACGCTTCGCGAACTGCACGGGGATGCGCCTCTGTCCGAGCTCGACACGTACGACAGCTACGAGAATGCCGATGGAGATCGCCACCAACACTCCGAACACGACCCACTTCTTGCTTTGCAGAATCGAGTAGTAGCTGAACGGAAGCGAACTCACGATGGACGCAAAGATCAAAATGCTCATGCCGTTGCCGATACCACGCTGGCTGATGATCTCACCCATCCACATCAGCAGTGCAGTGCCGGCCACCAATGAAACGATGACGAGAAGTCCGCGCGGCCACATGCCATCGGGTAGCAAGACGATGTCTGGAGCCGTTGCCGACGCAGTGAAGAATGCCGATCCTCGACCCTGTCCGAAGATGAAGGTGAGGCCCGCTGACTGCAACAGGGCAATGGCGATCGCCACATAGCGAGTCCACTGCGTGATCTTGCGCTGGCCGACTGCGCCCTCTTGCTGCCACTGTTCGAGTTTGGGGATGACGACTGTCAACACCTGCATGATGATGCTGGCGGTGATGTAGGGCATGATCCCGAGGGCGAAAATCGCGAACGACGAGAACGCTCCGCCCGAGAACAGATTCAAAAAGCCCAAAGCTCCCTGCTCACGCGCCGATTCGCGAAGCTGACGCACTGCCTGATCGTCGATGCCGGGCACTCGGATGTGTGCCCCAACGCGGTACAGGAGGACCATCATGATCGTGAAAAGGATCTTGCCCCTCAGGTCGGGAACCTTGAAGATGTTCTTCACGTTCGAAATCACGATGACTCCCTTTGGATCGGCACGATGTACAAGCGGGTCGTTGGACCCAGATCAGCGGTTGGTGAACTGGTTGCCCTTGGCCGGCGGACGAACCTTGTACGGCAGGGGCAAAATGGTGACTGAGCCACCGGCTGCTTCGATCGCTGTACGAGCAGACTTCGAGGCGCCGTGGACCGACACATCGACCTTGAGCTTGAGCTCCCCGCGAGCAAGAATCTTCACGAAGGCCCCCTTGTGCAGTACGCCTCGGGCAGCGAGAACTTCAGGGGTCACGGTCGACTCACCGAGCTCTTCGAGTGTGTCGAGGTTGACCGCCTGATACTCCACGCGGAAGGGGTTGTTGAATCCCTTCAACTTCGGCACACGCTGCTTGAGAGGCATCTGACCGCCTTCGAAGCCGCGGGCAACCTTGCCGCGACCGCGAGCACGCTGTCCCTTGGTTCCTCGGCCAGCGGTCTTACCGCCCTTACCGCCAATACCACGACCGACTCGCGCCTTTGGGCGGCTCGATCCTGGCGCGGGTGCGAGTTCGTCGACGCGCATGTCAGCTCTCCTGTTTCTTCGCCGGCGATGATGCGTCGGCGGACGTGGTGACTTCGATCAGATGGGGGACGCGAGCGATCATGCCGCGAATTTCAGGGCGGTCGGGAAGTATGTTCGTCTTCCCAATACGTCCCAGACCCAGCGCACGCAACGTACCGCGGCTCTTGGGCTTGGCGTGTGCGCTCGACTTGATCTGGGTGACGGTGATCGTCGGACCCGAATGGGGCACCTTGGCCCGTGGTGGTTTTGTGGTTGCCATGTCAGTGGGCCTCCCCTGAGGAAACGGCGCGCTTGGACTCGTTGTAGGCCTTGAGCAGTCCCTTGGGCACGAACGAGTCCGCTGGGATACCGCGGCGAGCTGCAACTTCGTCCGGACGCTGAAGTGCCTGTAGGCCGGCAATCGTGGCACGGGCCACGTTGATGGCGTTGGAGGAGCCAAGCGACTTGGCAAGAACATCGTGAATGCCGGCCTCTTCGAGGATGATGCGTGCCGCTCCACCCGCGATGACTCCAGTACCTGGGGCAGCAGGTTTCAACATCACGCGACCAGCGCCGAGAATGCCGATCACCGGATGTGTGATCGTTCCCCCAGCGAGAGGGACCGAGAACATGTTGCGCTTGGCGTCTTCGGTGCCCTTCTGGATGGCCAGCGGAACTTCCTTGGCCTTTCCATACCCGAGACCGACGCGACCGTTTCCATCACCGACCACAACAAGGGCAGTGAAGGAGAACCGACGTCCGCCCTTGACCACCTTGGCAACGCGGTTGATGTGAATGACGCGTGATTCACGTCCTCCATCGGGTGCTCCACCCTGACGGGAAGAATTGGGGTTGTTGGGATTGTTCGTCATCAGAACTCCAGACCTGCTTCACGAGCAGCTTCGGCAACCGCAGCGACGCGGCCGTGGTACAGGTACCCGCCGCGATCGAACACGACCTTGTTGATTCCTGCAGCCTTGGCACGGTCGGCAACGGTCTTACCCAATGCGGTGGCCGAGCCGACAGTCCCTCCACCGAGGGCCCTGAGCGCAGGCTCATTGGACGACGCCGACACGAGAGTAACTCCCTTGTCGTCATCGATCACCTGCAACATCAGATGCTTGTTCGAGCGATACAGCGACAAGCGGGGACGCTCTGCTGTGCCATGGATCTTTTTGCGGACGCGACGGTGGCGCTTGAGGCGACCTTCGCGACGTTCATTGCTTATCTTGCTCATCGAATCTCCCTACCCAACATCACTTCTTGCCGGCCTTACCGGCCTTGCGCAGGATCTTCTCGCCGAGATACCTGACACCCTTGCCCTTGTAGGGCTCGGGCTTGCGAATGGAACGGATGTTGGCCGCAACTTGGCCAACAGCTTCTTTGTCGATGCCCCTGACGATGATGCGCGTCTGAACTGGAACCTCGAACGTCACTCCATCAGGAGCCTGCACATCCACTGGATGCGAAAAGCCGAGGTTCAAACGTAGAGCGTTCGGACCCTTCAATTCGGCGCGATAGCCGACTCCAACGATCTCGAGTTCCTTTTCGAAACCCTGCGTCACGCCAACAACCATGTTGTTGACGAGGGCACGGCTGAGTCCATGAAGACTGCGCGATTCACGCTCGTCATTGGGACGCTCGACGATGATCTGATCCTCTTCCTTGCGAAGAGAGATACCGCCGATCAGGTCGCGGCTGAGGGAACCTTTGGGACCCTTGACCACGACGGAACTGCCGTCGATGTTCACGTCCACTCCGGACGGAACTGTGATGGGTGCATTACCGATTCGTGACATATCAGTTTCCTCGACTCACCACACGTAACACAGGACTTCACCACCGACCTTGCGCTTGCGCGCTTCACGGTCGGTCATGAGCCCCTGGCTCGTGGACAGGACAGCGACACCAAGACCACCGAGTACTCGGGGAACGGTGTCGGATTTGCGGTAGACGCGCAGACCAGGTGTGGAAATGCGCTTGATGCCAGCGATGGTGCGCCGACGCTCGGCTGAGTACTTCATTCCGATGATCAGCACTTCTCCCGGACCCTTGGGGTTCGGGCCCACCTTGAAACCGGAGATGTAACCCTCCTGTTCGAGGATCTTGGCGAGTGCAATCTTCTGCTTGGAAGAAGGCATCGACACCTCATCGTGCATCGCCGTATTGGCGTTGCGGATGCGGGTCAACATGTCTGCAATGGGATCAGTCAACATGATGGTTCACCAACTCGACTTCGTCAGACCGGGGATCTCGCCAGCATGCGCCATTTCGCGCAGGCACACTCGGCAGAGTCCGAACTTGCGGTACACCGACCGCGCGCGGCCGCACTTGCGACAACGCGTGTAGCCACGCACCTTGAACTTCGGCTTGGCAGCAGCTTTATTGATCAGAGATTTCTTGGCCATGTTCCAGTACCTTCCGATTACTTCTTCTTGGCAGCGAACTGCCGGCCACGAGCATTGGACTTCTTATTCGATGGAGCGACGGCATCGGCACCGGTTTTGAACGGAAATCCGAATGCGTCGAGAAGGGCCTTGCCCTCGGCATTGGTCCGAGCAGAGGTGACGATGGTGATGTCCATCCCACGCGTCGAGTCGATCCTGTCGTATTCGATCTCAGGGAACACCGTCTGATCCGACAAGCCGAACGTGTAATTCCCACGGCCGTCCCAGGAGTGCGCCGGCAGACCGCGAAAGTCGCGAATACGCGGGATCGCAACTGCAATCAGACGATCGAGGAACTCCCACATGCGATCACCGCGCATGGTGACCATGCAGCCGATCGCCTGTGTCTCGCGAAGCTTGAAGTTGGCGATGGAGTCACGGGCCTTGGTCACCTTGGGCTTCTGACCAGTGATCCGACCGAGATCGGCGACTGCACCTTCGAGCAGCGACGGCTGCTGTGTGGCGCGACCAACACCCATGTTGACCACGATCTTTTCGATACGCGGGACCTGCATGACATTGACAAGACCGAGCTCAGCCATGAGGGCGTTGCGGATCTCGCTCTGGTACTTCGTCTTGAGACGAGGCATGGTTGCGGTGCTCATCAGACTTCCTCACCCGTCGACTTGGCGATACGGACTTTCTTGCCGTCCTTCTCGATTTTGAATCCGACCCGTGTCGGCTTTCCCTTGTGCACGAGCATCACATTGGACGCATCGAGCGGCATGTCCCGGTCGATGATGCCGCCCTGGCGATTCGTACCGCTCGGCTTCTGGTGCTTCTTGACGACATTGATGCCATCGACAATCACCTTGTTGTCGCGGGGCATGACACGGGATACGACGCCTTCGCGACCCTTGTCCTTCCCCGAGATGACGACCACTGTGTCGCCCTTTTTGATCTTCATGTCAGAGCACCTCCGGTGCCAGCGAAACGATTCGCATGAACTTCTTGTCTCGCAGTTCGCGTCCGACTGGTCCGAAAATTCGGGTCCCTCGGGGCGTCAGATCGTCCTTGATGATGACTGCTGCATTTTCGTCGAAGCGGATGTAGCTGCCATCGGGACGGCGCTTTTCCTTCTTCACTCGAACGACGACGCACTTGACGACGTCACCCTTTTTCACACCTGCACCAGGAATTGCGTCCTTGACAGTTGCCACGAAGATGTCTCCGATGGACGCGTATCGACGACGCGTACCACCGAGCACCTTGATGACGAGAACCTCTTTGGCACCTGAATTGTCGGCGACTCGAAGTCGGCTTTCCTGCTGAATCATGGGGAATTCCTCCGTCGTTTCCGGTCGCCTACTTGGCCCGCTCGAGAATCTCGATGACGCGCCAGCGCTTCATCTTCGACAATGGCCGAGTCTCCATGACCCGCACGCGGTCGCCCACGTTGGCGTCATTGGCCTCGTCATGGGCGTACAACTTCTTGGTGCGCATGACGAACTTGTTGTACTTGGGATGGCGAACGCGCTCGATGACGTCGACGACCACGGTGCGGTCCATCTTGTTCGAGGACACGATTCCCTCGCGAACCTTGCGCACCGAGCGCTCGGCTGTCGTATTGGCTGTATCAGACATGTGATTCACTCTCCGGCCTCGGCGGCAGCGACTTCACGCTGACGGATGAGGGTGTTGATTCGAGCGATACGACGACGCACTCGACGAAGTTCGCTGTGTTTGTCGAGCTGACCTGTTGCGCCACGGAATCGAAGGTTGAGGGATTCCTGCTTGGCCTGTCGCAGTTCGTCGACCAGGCTCGCGAGATCCATCTCACGCAAGTCGTCACGTTCTTTCTTGAGTTGTCCAGGCATGTCAGATCGCCTCCTCGCGAGTGATGATGCGGGCCCTGATCGGCAGCTTTTGGATCGCCTTGTTGAGGGCTTCCATTGCCTGCTCGCGGTTGGGGAAGGAAAGTTCGAAGAGCACGCGGCCGGGTCGCACCACGGCAACCCACAGTTCCGGGTTGCCCTTACCCGAACCCATTCGGGTTTCGGCGGGCTTTTTCGTGACCGGCTTGTCAGGGAACACGTTGATCCACACCTTGCCGCCACGCTTGATGTGACGGGTCATGGCAATACGCGCG
>JAULYE010000098.1:0-7083 GCA_032118015.1 Ilumatobacteraceae bacterium
ATTTCGCGAACATCGTCAAGATTTCCGTTGGCGAAATTGAACAGTGGCATGTAGAGCAGACGATTGCCATCGTCCTCGATCAACAAGTCGATCAAGAATTGCACAACGGGAACACCCTGAGCGGCTGCCCGAGCAGCGACCGAATCGCTCGGTGCTGGTTCGTAGTTGACCGGGTTCTCCATTGGGTACAGCTTGTGGAATCCGCCGAACATCTCACCAGCGAGCCCTTCCATACGTGCAGCAGCGACGGGATGCTCGGCGATGATGCGTGCACGCCTGTCGGGATCACGGAGCGCGGCGACGATTTCGTGCAACGGTCGTCCTGCGATCTCGACATAGCTCGGGCAGATCAACAGCGGGTTCACGGTCGCGGTCAGGCCTTGAAGAACGCCGATCGGGCGAACTGCCACCTGTGTTGCCAGAGGCAAACCTTTGGAGACACCCGCATCGACCCATTCGCCCATTTCGCGCCAACGGTCGGGGAGGGGTTCAGGCTGCTGCACGGTCATGCTCAAGGGACGCTCGGTATGGCGTGCAAGTTCCTCCATCAACTTCATCTCGGCTACAGCGAATTCGTGGTCATCGCTTTGGTACGCGTCCGAGATCAGCTGAACGACCCCACGACCCGTTTCGGCCATTGCCGATCCGAGGGCGAGAAGTTCATCGGCGGAGGAAAACCGCGTCCCGAGGAATGCGCCATCCCGTGTGCGGTGGATGTACGTGCGGCTGGTGGTGAATCCAAGAGCACCGGCGAGCACACCTTCTTTGACCAAGTCGGCCATGCGCTGCAATTCGTTCAGGGTCGGGGCCTCGTTCGGATCGGCTCCACGTTCTCCCATGACGTAGGCGCGTAACGGTGCGTGTGCGACCTGAGTCGCGACGTCGATGGCGTAGGTGCGGCGGTCGAGTGCGTCGAGATACTCGGGAAACGTCTCCCAGTCCCAGGCGAGTCCTTCAGCGAGTGCGGTTCCTGGAATGTCTTCGACGCCTTCGAGCATGCCGATCAGCCAGTCGTGTTGTTCAGGTGTCGGACGTGCTGGAGCGAACCCCACACCGCAGTTGCCCATGACGATCGACGTGACGCCATGGATGCTCGAAGGTGCAAGGAGGGGATCCCATGTGGCCTGGCCGTCGAAGTGGGTATGGATGTCGACGAAACCCGGTGTGACCACCAATCCATCGGCATCGATTTCTCGCCGTCCAGTTCCAGCGATTCTGGGGCCGACCTCGGTGATCGTCTCACCGGAGACGGCAACGTCAGCGATGCGCGCTGGCGCACCCGTACCATCGACCAACGAGGCATTGCGAATGACGAGATCGTGAGCGCTCATGGGGTCATTCTGTCTGCTGCGGCGGCTTTCATCATGCGTCGGAGGGCCAGATCGGCTCGGTCGGGTGGGAACGTCTCTGGATCGCTTCCAGGATCCGAGGGGAGAGCCCTGACAGAGACTTGAGTCGACTTGACTGAAGATTTCCGACGACCAGGTTGTGGATAAGTCTGCTCATCGCTATCTTGACCCCGTCATCTTGACACGGGTCGACGCAACTTTGGTCGGCCCGGACAGTTTTCATCAGATATACCGTCAAACCCCCATCACATGAGCCGAGTCGATCGGCAGGACACAACAGAGGTTTTCATCATGGCCAAGGCAGTCGGAATCGATCTCGGTACCACCAACTCAGTCGTTTCGGTCCTCGAGGCCGGCGAACCCGTCGTCATCCCCAACTCCGAGGGCTCTCGGACCACCCCCTCGGTCGTCGCCTTCTCCAAGGCTGGCGAAGTGCTCGTTGGCGAGGTCGCCAAACGCCAAGCGATCACCAACCCCGATCGCACCTTCCGGTCGGTGAAACGCCACATGGGAACGACCTGGCGTAGCGAGGACATCGACGGCAAGCAGTACTCACCTCAGGAGATCAGTGCGCGCACGCTCATGAAGTTGAAGCGCGATGCCGAGGCCTACCTCGGTGACACCGTGACTCAGGCAGTCATCACCGTTCCTGCCTACTTCGATGACGCACAGCGCACGGCCACTAAGGAAGCCGGACAGATCGCCGGGCTCGAAGTTCTTCGCATCATCAATGAGCCAACCGCGGCTGCACTCGCTTACGGCCTCGACAAGGGTGACGCAGATGAGACCGTTCTCGTGTTCGACCTCGGTGGCGGCACCTTCGACGTGTCCGTTCTCGAGATCGGTGATGGGGTCTTCGAAGTCAAGAGCACGCACGGCGACACCATGCTCGGAGGCGACGATTGGGATCAGCGCATCATCGATTGGCTGGTCAACCAGTTCAAGTCCGCCCACGGTGTCGATCTGTCCAACGACCGGATGGCTACACAGCGCCTCAAGGAAGCAGCCGAGAAGGCCAAGATCGAGTTGAGTCAGGTGCAGCAGACACAGATCAATTTGCCGTTCATCACGGCAACACCTGAAGGTCCACTGCATCTCGACGAGACACTGACCCGAGCCAAGTTCCAGGAGACGACGGCAGATCTCATCGAGCGTTGCCGTATTCCGTTCGAACAGGCGATCAAGGACGCTGGACTCACCAAGGGCCAGATCCAACACGTGATCCTCGTGGGTGGCTCGACACGTATGCCTGCAGTGCAGGACCTCGTTCAGACGTTGACGGGCAAGGAGCCCAACAAAACGGTCAACCCGGACGAAGTCGTTGCCATCGGCGCTGCTGTCCAGGCGGGAGTCCTCAAGGGCGATGTCAAGGACGTTCTGCTCCTCGACGTGACGCCGCTGTCTCTCGGTATCGAGACCAAGGGTGGCGTGATGACCAAGCTCATCGAGCGCAACACGACGATCCCGACCAAGCGCACCGAAGTGTTCACGACAGCCGAGGACATGCAGCCCTCGGTCGAGATCCATGTCCTGCAAGGTGAGCGTGAGATGGCTTCGTACAACAAGACCCTCGGCAAATTCCAGCTCGTGGATCTTCCACCTGCGCCGCGCGGTGTGCCGCAGATCGAAGTCACGTTCGACATCGATGCCAATGGCATCGTCCACGTCAGTGCCAAGGATCGGGCGACCAACAAAGAGCAGTCGATGACGATTTCCGGACAGTCGTCGTTGTCCAAGGACGACATCAATCAGATGGTCAAAGATGCTGAGGCTCACGCCGAAGAGGACCGCAAGCGTCGTGAGGAAGCCGAAGTGCGCAACAATGCCGACTCACTCGTGTACCAGACCGAGAAGGTTCTACGGGATCAAGGCGACAAGGTGTCTGCAGAGGAAAAGGCAGCAGTCGAAGAGCCACTCGCCAGTCTGAAGAAGGCTCTCGAGGGCAATGACAATGCAGTGATCAAGTCCGCTACGGAGACTCTCATGTCGGCGAGCCAGGCTTTCAGTCAGAAGCTCTACGAAGCAGCGGCACGCGATGCCAACGCGACTGGCAGCTCGGCCTCGGGTCAAGCGTCCGACGTCAACGATGACGAGATCGTCGATGCCGAGATCGTCGACGCCGACAATTGATCACACGAGACGACTGATCACGAATAACGAGCGCGACGAGAGCATCATGAACGACAACATCACGAATGAGACCATCACAAATGAGACTGGGAACACTGAGGCAAGTACCGACCTGAAAGTCGAGTCAGTGGGCGAACGAGAGCAGAATTCGTCTTCCCCGACTGCCCAAGAGCAGTCAGGGAACGATCCCCTTCTCGAGGACGTCGACGTGGTGGCACTTGTCGAGGAAAGAGATTCGTTTCGAGAGATCGCACAGCGACTTCAAGCCGACTTCGAGAATTACCGCAAACGCGTGGCGGCCCAGACCTCTGATGACATCGATCGTGCGACAGGGCGCATTGCCGAGGCGTTGCTCCCTGTCCTCGATGCCTGTGAGGCAGCCTTCATCGCGCATCCCCAGGAGGTCGAACCTCTTTTCAATCTGCTCCTCGGAGAATTGAAGAAGCAAGGTCTCGAGGTCATGGATCTGAGCGGCAAACCATTCGACCCCGAGTTGGCCGAGGCAGTCATGCACGAGCCGAGCGACGACGATTCCGGAACGGTCATCGTGGACGTGATGCGCACGGGATACCTGTGGAAGAGCCGGGTCCTGCGCGCTGCAATGGTCAAGGTGCGCGGCTGACAGCCGACGAGAAGATGATCAGCCGATGACTGCGCAACGCGAGTGGTACGAAAAGGACTACTACGCCATTCTCGGCGTCCCCAAGGACACATCGTCGAAAGACATCACCAAGGCCTATCGCAAGCTTGCTCGTGAGAACCATCCCGATGCCAAGCCCGGGGATGCGGCCGCCGAGGAGCGGTTCAAGGAGATATCCGCGGCCTATGACGTCTTGTCGGATGAGTCCAAGCGCCAGGAGTACGACGAGGTGCGGCGTCTCGGTCCGATGATGGGTGGAGGCGGCACTCAGTTCTCGACCGGTGACGGCGGTGCATTCGATGACATCTTCCGGATGTTTTCCGGTGGCAGAGCGCGAGGTGGTGCTGGGAGCGGTGTCGGACCTCGACGCGGCTCAGATCTCGAAGCCTCGTTGGTTCTCGATTTCGTCGACGCGGTTCGCGGCGTCACGACGACGGTGCACCTCACGAGCGATGCGCGGTGTTCCACGTGTCAGGGCAGCGGCGCACGGCCGGGTTCGTCTCCGGTGATGTGTCCGCAGTGCTCCGGACGCGGACAGGTCGACGAGAATCAAGGCTTTTTCTCCTTCTCCTCACCGTGTTCTCGTTGTGGTGGAGCAGGAAGTGTGATCGAGGATCCTTGTGGTGTGTGTCGCGGCACTGGGATCGAAAAGCGCAACCGTGAAGTGAAGGTGCGTGTGCCAGCGGGTGTCGCAGACGGACAGCGGATTCGACTGCAGGGCAAGGGAACACCGGGTCGTAACGGCGGCCCGAGTGGAGACTTGTTCATCATCTGTCGC
Organism: Ilumatobacteraceae bacterium; assembly: GCA_032118015.1. Classification (GTDB taxonomy): domain Bacteria; phylum Actinomycetota; class Acidimicrobiia; order Acidimicrobiales; family Ilumatobacteraceae; genus Casp-actino8. Next base: position 4,898 of record JAULYE010000098.1, read on the forward strand.
GTCACGGGCCACGAGATTTTCGGACGCGATGGACACAACCTGACGGTCAAAGTGCCTGTCACATTCGCCGAAGCTGCACTCGGAGCCGACATCGATGTGCCAACACTCGACGGTGACAAGGTCACGTTGCGGATCAAGCCGGGAACCCAATCCGGTTCGAGACATCGTGTCAAAGGACGCGGGATCAAGACCACGAAGGATCTTGGTGATTTGATCGTGATGGTCGACGTCGTCGTGCCGACGGAGTTGACCGATGACGAGCGACGAGTGATCGAGGAACTCGCAAAGGTCGCGGGATCCAATCCGCGCGACAAGTTTTCGAGGAGCAGTCGATGAGCCAGTCGTCCGAGGACCGCGCGGTGTACGTGATCTCGATCGCGGCACAGCGAGCAGGGATGCACCCCCAGACGTTACGCATCTATGAACGTCGCGGGCTCTTGCAGCCGGCCCGTACCAGCGGAGGCAATCGTCGATACAGCGAAATGGACATCGCCCGTCTGCGCCGCATTGCGGAGTTGACTGCTGAAGGAGTCAGCGTCGAAGGCATCAGGCGCATCATGCACCTGGAGAACGAAGTGCAGCGTCTGCGTGATGAAGTCGACCAACTTCGACTTCTTGCAACTCAAGCGATCCGTGCCGCACAGGGACATGAACGCGAGTCGGCGAGCGGAGGTCTCGTGCCGCTGCGCCAGGCAGTGTCGGTGTTCGGACAGGTTCCATCGGTCCTGCGCCGTGATCGCGGCGCCCGGGAGTGAGCACTGTGAGTCCGGCATCGCAGGCACACGATTATCAGCCTTATGTTGCTGGTGCGTTCCGTTGGCGACTCGGTTTGCGCCCCCTCGATCCTGCTGAGTGGATCGAGATCGATGAGCACTATGACCACGACATGCAGCGCAAGGACATGTTGATGTCCGAGCATCCGGGCACGGTGAATGCTGCAATGGCTGGGACCGAAGACGAAGGAGCTGAAGTACTGCGGGCCCTGTGCACTCATCTTTCTGCCACACGACCTGACCGATTTTCGTACTCGAATTCTGTGTTTCGTGACGCGAAGCGGGATTCGACATGGAACGTGTCATCGGACGCGTCGCGCCATTCGTCAGCGGTGATGGAACATCCACTGTCCACCGCTGGACGTCTCGTTCAAGAGGACCTGGCTCTTCTCGTCGAGCGCGATGGTGAACTCGTCTTCGGCGCCGGGTCGGTGTGTTTTCCGAACAGATGGGATCTGTCCTCGAAGATTGGTCTGCCGCTGTCCGCAGTACATGCTCCGGTAGCTCGACTCAACGAGCAGCTCGAGGGACCGATTGATTCGTTCTTCGATCGACTGACTCCGCCCAAGGCTTTTTGGCGCCTCGGATGGGGCGTGCTCGACACCGATGACCCGTACACGCCGCTTGATGGCACTGCTGCGCCGACTCCGGATCTTCCTGAACCAGGTGACCCGACAGCTCCCGACAGATTGTTCCTACGTGTCGAGCGTGAAACGTTGAAGAGATTCCCCGAGACGTCATGTGTGCTGTTCACGATCCGCACGTACATCCGGCCGTTGAGTCATCTCGCGGGTCGACCTGCCGACGCTGCACGGCTCGCGAATGCTCTCGAAAATCTTCCCGAGGACGTGCGTGACTACAAGCGCACCCTCGAACTGACCGATGCCGCTGTGCAGTGGCTCGCACATGTCGAAGGAGGCAAGTGACATGGCTCTCGATCCCAAGAAGTGGACTCTCAAGACCCAAGAAGCCGTAGCGGCTGCCGTCGATCAGGCTCGATCGCTGTCCAACCCGGAGCTGACAGCGGACCACCTCATGGCTGCAATCGTGCGCCAGGAGGACACGATCGTGCCGGCAGTTCTCACCAAACTCGGTCTTGCACCGTTGATGGTGCGCAACTCAGCCGACGAGCGAGTGGCCAAACTCCCCAAGGCCTACGGCGGCGACGAGCCGCGTATGAATCGCGAGCTGACCAACGTGTTCGAGAACGCGGCGAAATACCAGCGGGATTTCAAGGACGAATACCTGTCTGTCGAACACCTGTTGCTGGCCATGAATCAGCGCCTCGGCGTCGGTAGTGAAGAACTGCTGCAGGCGCTACGCGATGTGCGCGGCAGTCATCGTGTCACCAGTCCGAATCCTGAGGATCAATTCCAGGCACTCGAGAAGTACGGTCAGGATCTCACCAAGCGT
>JAULYE010000099.1:0-9384 GCA_032118015.1 Ilumatobacteraceae bacterium
GGGATGGTCCAGACATCTCTCGACACTCGATCCCACGAGAAGTCGTCCAGCAGATCAGCAGCCGTCTGCGGCGCATCGACCTCGAGACCAATACTGCGGGCGAGGACTGCAAGAACGTCGCATGAGTCGAACCCGACAGTTACAAGATCGCTCAGGGTGACGGCACCATGGCGTTTGGCGAGTCGCTCGCCATCACCGCCCACCACGAGTGGAACGTGGGCGTACACCGGCGTATGAAAGCCAAGAAGGTTCTGGAGGTGGACGTGTCGACCTGTTGAGGACAAAAGATCATTGCCGCGTACGACCCTGTCGACACCCTGACGTTCATCGTCGACCACCACAGCCAAGTTGTACGACGGCACTCCATCGTTGCGCTGCAGTACGAAGTCGTCGACATCGACCGACGTATCACCTGCTACGAGGTCGTGCACCGTGTACTGCTCTCCATCGGTACGCAGACGAAGTGCAGGTGGACGTCCACTGCGTTCTTTTTCGATTCGCTCTGCAGATGTCAAGTCTCTGCAGGTCCCCGGGTAGGCAAGGTGTGCGTAATTCCCATGAGGAGCGCTGACAGCTTCTCGGATTTCCCGACGTGAGCAATAACACCGGTACACGAGACCTTTGGTCGTCAGATCAGCGATGACTGATTCGTAGACCTCGAAGCGCTCGCTCTGGCGAATGATCTGCGGCTCGTATGTGATGCCGAGAACATCGAGATCATGTCGTTGGAGATCTTCATTGGCGCGTGAACTGTTGTGCACATCGAGATCCTCGATACGCACGAGCATTGTTCCGCCGATGACGTGAGTATCGAGCCATGTGAGCAAGGCTGTTCGCAGATTGCCGATGTGCAATGGACCTGTCGGCGATGGTGCAAAACGACCGATCACCCGACCATCATGACCGATGGGCGATGACCTCGTTGACGAAGGTCGCCAATTCCGGGCCGCGATCTTCTTGAAGGAAGTGAGCGGCTCCCTCGATCGTGGTGTGCAAGGACGTTTCCGCTCCAGGAACAGTGCGCCGAAAGCTCCATTCTCCGTTGCGTGTCACTGGATCCTGGTCACTGAAAGCACAGCTGAACGGCTTCGTCCACGATTGGAGGACCGACCATGCAGCAATGTTCGCCGCTGACGACGGATCATCGAGAGACGCGGGCACGAGTGTCGGAAAGATTCGAGCACCGGCCTTGTACGACTCATCCGGATACGGCGCATCGTATGCAGCGAGTACCTCTGCTGGAAGCGGCTTGTTCGCACACCCCCCTTGGATGATGGCCGATGTCTTGAACTCTGGCGTCGTTTGGCTGAAGTGCCGCCATGCCAAGAAGGCTTCATTCGGGGGAGGATCTCCTGTCGGCAATCCGGTGTTGGCAATGACAATGCGCGCGAACCGCTCCGGGTGAGCCGTTGCCAGACGTAAGCCGATCAAACCACCCCAGTCCTGACACACGAGCGTCAGATTCGTGAAGTCGTTTGCCACGAGCCACTCGCTCATCCATGCCACATGACGTTCGTATGTGTAGTCGGATGTCTGCGAGGGCTTGTCACTGCGTCCGAATCCGACCAAGTCGGGGACGACGACCCGATGACCCTGTGCTGTGAAGACCGGGATCATCTTGCGATACAAGTATCCCCAAGTCGGCTCACCGTGCATGCACAACACCGTCTCTCCCGACGAAACAGGTCCTGACACATCGATGTGATGGACGCGTACCGGCGTTGCGTGTGCAGAGCCGACGTCGGTGTACACCGGCTCGTATCTCCAATCGGGAAGGCTTTCGAAGTATTCGTCAGGGGTGCGCAGAACGTCCATGAAGTGTCACACTAGATGAAACAATCAGGCGGGCTGGTACGTGCTCGAGAGCCGAGCAATTCCACCGCCATGCACTCGCAGCCGCCCCTCGTCCACAAGATGGATCAAGTGCGCAAGAACACTGCGCGCAGCCGGAATGTGAAGTTCCGGTACAACTGCGGCATACATCTTGCGGACCATGGGGGCAACCGTGTTGATCCCCTCGGCAACGGCCTGGAGGATCTGCGACTCGCGTGCGAGTCGGTGATCGAGGTATGCCTGCACGAAAGACTGCGGCTCGGTCACCGGTGCACCATGCGTCGGCCAAAGAACCGAGTCGTTCCTTGCCCGGATCTTGCGCAACGACTGTAGGTAGTCACGCATATCGCCATCTGGTGGAGACACCACCGTTGTACTCCAACCCATGATGTGATCTCCGGTGAACAAAGCTCCCTGTTCTTCGAATGCCACACACATGTGATTCGAGGTGTGTCCTGGGGTGTGAACCGCAGTGAGCCTCCAGCCGTCTCCGTGCGCGGCAACTTCACCATCTTCGACGCGGACATCGGGATCGAACTCGGTGTCCACGGTCTCGCGCAGTTCCAGAGCATCTGGGTCGAGGCCCGCAGCACGAGCTGTCTCACGCTCGACCTCGATCTCTGCGGCCGTCCTGGGTGGAGGTTTCAATTCCTCCATGACGGCGATGTCGTCTTGATTGTCCAATGGACCGACATCACCGTGTGGCTTCCAAGCAACCGTGGGGGCACCTGTTTCGTTTCTCAGCCATGAAGCAAGACCAACATGGTCACTGTGGCAATGCGTGACGAGAATTGCCCGCACACGCTGACCGTCAAGCGCTCGAATCAGCGCTTCACGATGTTCGGGAAGATCGGGACCTGGGTCGATGACTGCAACGTCACTCGAGCCTCCGATGATGTACGTGCCTGTTCCCGTGAAAGTGAACTTGGAGGGGTTACGAGCAACGACGCGGCGGACCTTCGGACCGACGAGCTCGGCCTCGGCATATCGCAAGGGATCGATTGCTCCGACGAATGGAATACCTGCCATCGTGCTGCACCTTCCCGATCACTGCACTTTGCCGAGTGTTGCCAACTCCTCGACACAACGTACCCCACCAACACGATGCCCGTGTCCGAGCACCTCGGCCTCGAACACCCGCGGATCGATGCCACCGATGTCGACGCCGAGCGCTGTCAGCGCAACTCTCATGACCGCAGGGCGCGCCCGGTTGGATCCGTCTGCGATCTTCAACGCCAGAGCACGCCCGTCAGGGAAAGCTCCAGCGAAAACACCCTCTGCCCCGTCCTTGAGTACGAGGCCGGCGACACCGCGCATCATCGCAGTGGTTCCATGTCCGGGTCCGCCCACCATGTCGGGATGAGACGTCATCGCCCGCGCGATGCGCTCACCGCTACTGCCAGCCTCTCCTGTAGCGATCGATCGAAAAGCTCGTGCAAGATCTGCGAGATGCATGACGTGTGTTGGTGCTCCACATCCATCAATGCCGACGTGCGCAACGGCTCGACCCGACAGATGGGCGATACCTGACACGATCGCTCGCTGGAGCGGATGAGTGTGGTCGAGGTACGAGTCGACTGGCCATCCGTTGACGCGACATGTCGCAAGCATGCCGGCATGCTTTCCCGAGCAGTTCTGCTGGATGGAACTGCGCACCCCGCCGCTCATCAGGACACGCTCTGCTTCATCGGCGGCGAGCGGCAGATCAACGGTGTTCAACAGATTCGACTCGTCGAGGCCAGCGCCTTCCAAGATGCGGCGCACACCGTCGATATGCATGGCGCGCCCATCGTGACTGGCACACACGAGCGCCAACAATTCATCAGATAGATCGAGTCCTGCTTCGAGCATGGCCCATGCCTGGAGTGGCTTGAGGCTGGATCGCGGATAGATCTCGATGCTCGGATCGCCCAGTGACGCTCCGATGTCCCCGCTGCGGGCGACAAGGACGAGAGCACCGAAATGCACCGACTCGTCGTGACCGCTGCGATCGGTAATCGCCAGCGGAACGAAAGCCGACTCCGTCATATGCCGCGGCCGCGTCGTAAACGCTCACGCATACCCGGTGACATCACCCGCCGCCTCTTGGGCGGAGGTGTGTGTTCAGTGATCAGCTCATTTTCGATGAGATCGTGACGCTCACCGTATGCGCTGGCAACTGCGACGCCCATGGCTGCAACCGGCAGACCAAGAATTGCCCCGACAGGACCGAGTAGCGCACCTCCAGCGATTGCCGCTCCGAAGGAGATCGCTGGATGGATCTCCATGGTGCGCGCCGTGATGCGCGGCGAGATGAGGAAGTTCTCCACCTGCTGATACGTGACGATCACGAGGATGACAGCAAGTGCTTTCACTGGAGAGTCGATGAACGTGATGAAGATCGGCAGGACACCAGCGATGTAGGTGCCGATGACTGGAATGAATTGCGAGATCAAGCCGACCCAAATGGCAAGGGCCACAGGTGCTGCAGTACCCAGTGACTGGAATGCCACCCAGTGGATGAATGCCGAGAAGCCGGCCAACAGAGCGCGGCTGTACAGATAGCCGCCTGTTTTGTCGATGGCCAGATCCCATGTGGCGAGTACAGCCTGTTGGCGTGCGGGCTCGAGACGACTGCAGATCGAACGGCGAAGACGCGGACCGTCAGACACCAAGTAATAGGTGAACAACATGACGGAAAACCCTTGCAGCAGCAGCCCAAGGGCAGTCACCGAAAGTTTCAACGCCTCACCTTGTTGTCCGCGAATGAACTCTTGCACCGGTCCATCAGGATCCTGGATGCTGTCGTTCACCTCCTGGGCATCGATGTTCGCTCCGAAGGTGTCGTTGAGGAAAGTGACGGTGCGCGTGACGTACCGATCGGAGTTCTGCAAGAGGTCCGCTGCCTGGGTTGCAACGAGAGTGCCGATCGCGGCGACGAAGAAGATGACGCCGATGATCAATCCCAGCAAGATGACACCAGTGGCCCGACCTCGCCTCCACCCTCTTCGAATCAACCGATTGACACCCGGTTCGATTGCGAGCGAGAGGAACAGAGCAACCAACAGCAAGAGGAGCAATGAGAACAGGCGCTCATATGCGTAACGGATGAAAAAGGTGCCCAGGAATCCGAACCAGAAGACGATGACTGCCTTCCAGATCCACTGTGGCATCTTGTTCGAGTTCTCTTCCGGTGCCGGTGAGGTGTCGGCCATGTGACGAGCGTATCCATCCTGCATAGGCACGGTCGGGGCATCCGTGGGACGATGGAGCCGTGAACATTCTGGATCCTGCTCGCCGCGCGGTTGCTGAGGCAGTCCGGTCCCGAGTCGTTGGACCCGATCCCGATCAGCGTGCCCGAGAGTTGTTCGAGGCGCCCGGCGAACGGTGGTTCGCCCAGGATCGTCCCATCCGGATCGTCCACGCCGATACGAGCATGTTCATCGGTGGACTGCGTGCCCTCCTGTTGCAGTCCCTCCATCCCCTCGCCATGGCAGGTGTTGCCCAACACTCCGACTTTCGGCACGACCCTTGGGGTCGACTGCAGAGAACTGCAGACTTCCTTGCCGCCACCACCTTTGGTCCCGCCCAGGAATCACAGCGGGCCATCGACATGGTCAAGGCCGTCCATGAACGTGTCCGAGGTGTTGCGCGTGACGGGCGAACCTATGAGGCGAACGATCCCCACTTGCTCAAATGGGTGCACATCGCAGAACTCGACTCCTTCCTGGCAGCCCATGATCGCTATGGACAAATTGAACTCACCGACGACCAGCGAGATGGCTATGTGGAGGACATGGCTCTCATCGCTTCAGCGCTCGGCGTGATCGACCCACCGCGCACTGTTGCCCAACTGCGCCAACAACTCGGTGCGTATCGCCGTGAACTGCGCAGTAGTCCTGAAGCACGTGATGTAGCTCGCTATCTGGTGTTTTCACCTCCGCTGCCTGTGGTCGCACGGGCGCCCTACGCCGTGTTGAGCGCAGCGGCAATCTCCCTTCTGCCGGTGTGGGCTCGCATACCCCTGCGACTGCCATGGTTTCCGATCAGCGAAAAAGTGGTTGTCGCACCGGCAGGAAATGCACTCGTCAGTACTTTGCGTTGGGCGATGGCCCCGAGTGCACCATTCGCACAGCAACCTGAGTGACCTTTCAGCGGCTCCGAGCGCGCTCGATCAAAGAGTCGTACAAGGACTGCTGATGTGGATCGGTCGACGCTGTGTCCTCTGGATGCCACTGAACTCCAATGATCCACTGGCCTGCACTGCGATGCTCCAGCCCCTCGACCAGTCCGTCCGATGATCTTGCAACGACCTTCAAGTCCCCAGCAACTTCACCAAGTCCCTGATGGTGAAACGATGCAACACGCACCCGCGTTGCTCCGAGTGCCTTGGACAGCTGCGTACGCGGCACGACATCGACGTCGTGGAGGACATAGTCCTGTCCAGCGGGGAACTTCTCTGGAGCGTGCTGGATGACACCCGGGATGTCACCAATGTGCTGGATCAACGTTCCGCCGAGAGCGACGTTGACGATCTGAATACCGCGACACACGGCCAACGTCGGCAACTTCATCTCGATTGCGGCGTGGACGAGGGCAATCTCGAAGTGATCCTGCTCCTGGTTGACGCCATAGACATGTGGCTGACGATGCTGACCGTACAGGTGTGGATCGACGTCAGCGCCGCCCATCAACACCAGGGCTCCGAATCTCGACAGCAACGCGACTGCCTCGTCATGACGCAATTCGCGTGGACTCAACGTGAGAGGTTCACCGCCGGCACGTAAAACGGCATCGAGATACACGCGACCGGCAAAAGAGATCTCACTGCGTGAGACGCGGCCAGCAGCGGCCACACGACCTGCAACAGCGATGAGCGTCCGATCCACTGCTGTCTCTGATTCGCGCTGGCCGTCAACCGATGAGGATCAGTGTCAGTCGGCGACACTGATGGTCACCGAATTGATGACCACATCCGTCTTCGGACGATCTCCAGGACCTGTTGGTACGTTCTGCATCGCTTCGACAACTTCGAGACCCTTGACGACCTTGCCGAAGAGTGCATACGCAGGCGGAAGGCGAACTCCATCGGGGCCGCTGATCAAGAAGAACTGTGAGCCATTCGTGTTCGGTCCGGCGTTGGCCATTGCAAACGAGCCAATCTCGTACTGGCCAGCCTTGGGTAGTTCGTCCTGGAACTGATATCCCGGACCACCGCGACCAGTTCCCGTGGGATCGCCTCCCTGGCACACGAAACCCTTGATGATGCGATGGAAAATCACACCGTCGTAATAGTGGTTGAGCGCCAAGAACACGAAGCTGTTCACCGTCTTCGGAGCCTTGACTGCATCGAGAGCAACGACGAGAGTTCCCATCGAGGTCTCCATCGTCGCCGTGTACCGCTTGGTGACATCGATGCCCATCTCCGGTTCACCCTTGAAGGTTTGACATTTGGGGGCGGATCCATCGAATGGGGGAAAAGGAGTCGACATGGTCAGGCAGGCTACCGCTGACTACTGTGAAGCAGTGCCCGAAGATCTGAACAGCGCATCGAGCGATGTCTCTGCCGACACGACAGTGACGGCAACGACCGATCTCGATGCAGTCGAAGCCGATCTCGCAGCAGTCGAGGCTGCCCTCACACGTCTCGAAGCCGGTACGTACTGGACTGACGAAGTGACGGGAGAGCCTCTGGCGACCCACCTCCTCGAGAACAACCCCCTTCTTCGCCGCCTACCCGACTGACGATCAAGCCTGTCCCGTGACATGCCTGTCTCGTGACATGCCTACGTCGTGACATGCCTACGTCGTGACATGCCTACGTCGTGACATGCCTACGTCGTGACATGATTGTCGGGTGACATCTTCCATTCGCCAGTCCACCATCAGCGTCAACGGTGTCGACCTCCGGGTCACACAGGCCGGTGATCCGGCCGGCCCATGCGTCATTCTCAGCCACGGGTTCCCCGAGTCCGCCTACTCATGGCGTCACCAGATCCCCGTGCTGGCTGAAGCTGGCTACCACGTGATCGCTCCTGATCAGCGCGGATATGGATTCTCATCGTCTCCCAAGAATGTCGACGCGTACGGCATCACTCATCTCACGGGAGACCTCGTTGCACTGCTCGACGTCACGGGCCACGACACTGCGACTTTCGTCGGACACGACTGGGGGGCCATGGTCGTATGGGAAGCCGCGCGCCTGCACCCAACTCGCGTCGATGCCGTTGTCGGTGTCAGCGTTCCTTTCACTGCATGGCCAGCGCCACCCACAGACATCATGAAAGCGATGTGGGGTGACCGCTTCTTCTACATCTTGTATTTCCAGCCCGTCGGACCCGCCGAGCGCGAACTCGAAGCCGACATTCGCCGGACGATGCATGCGATTCTCTGGGGGGCTTCCGGCGAGATGTACAAAGGAATGCCGTCAGAATTTCCGCCGATGGAAGGCACCGGTTTTCTCGACATGTTCACCGATGTCCCCGAACACCTTCCGGCATGGCTCACGAAGGACGATCTCGACACCTACGTCGAACTGTTCACCAACAGCGGCTTCTTCGGACCTGTGAGTTGGTACCGCAACCTGGATGCGAACTACGCCGTGTTGAAAGACATTGCACCCGACACAGTCACCATGCCTTCGTTCTTCATCGGCGGGGAAAAAGACGGTGTGATTGCAGGACGTCCCGAATACGTGGACTCGATGAACGATCTGCTTCCCAACTATCGCGGCAAGGTGATGATTCCCGGAGCGGGTCACTGGACGCAGCAGGAAGCACCTCAGGCGTTCAACGAAGCACTTCTCGGGTTCCTGCGCACTCTCGACTGATCACGACACAGATCACCACAAGAAACCCTTGTGTCCGAGCGCAGCAATGTCCATCGAGGCTGCAACAGTGATGTGAAGAGCGATGCCCCACACGATGCTGCGTGTTCGGAGCGCGAGGTATCCAAGCACCACTCCCCCGATGATCGAAGCCGCTGCCTCAGCGGGAGGTTTGACGAAGTGGATCATCATGTACGGAACGACTGCGATCAGCACCGCGCTCGAACCGAATCGTTCCGATAGTCCAAGAACGAGGACCCCGCGAAAGAACGTCTCGATTGCGACGAACTGGGCTGCATAGAACGGCCACCAGATCGCGAGGTCACGCCACACTCCGGTCTGACCGGGCACGATCTCGAGAATCGGATAGTGCTCTTGGAATTCGGCCGACCCGGACATCGCAATGACGAATGGGAGCGCGATCACGAACAGTCCGGCGTACACCCAGCCGTGACGCAAGGTGCCTACGAAACGCCAACCGAGATCGGCGGGTCGCACTCCGACAGCGGCGAGAACCACCAACGGAACGACGGCGTAGAAGACGATCTGTGTCCCCGCCCACCAATTCAATTCCGATAGACGCGACCACGACTGAGGTACATACTCCTGCGTGAACCGAGCGCCCCACAGGCACGCAACAGCGATGACGAAGATGGCAAACGTACGCCCATCGGGTCGATCCGAATCATTCCGGATCGACCGCAGGAGACTCACCGTTCGCGAAGTTTGGCGAGCAGGCGCAGAAT
>JAULYE010000100.1:0-7133 GCA_032118015.1 Ilumatobacteraceae bacterium
GCAGTACCTGGATGTGGTCGACGGCAATCTTCGGCGCCATCTTCGCTGCAGCGGCCTATCCCTCTCTTGCCGTCTATCGCACCGAATTGTTCGCCACCGGACGACGCGGAACGTCTGCGTTCATCATTCTTGCCAGTGCACTCATCGGAGGAAGCCTTTCCCTCTTGCTCACAGGTGCGCTCGCCGATTCCGGAGTTGCCTATGGTCCGATCATGCTCGCTCTTGCAGGAGGGCCCCTCATCGTGTCATTGATCGTCCTCGTGACCTATCCCGAGACTGCCCACCGAGAACTTGAGGACATCAATCCCGAAGATGCCGATCCACATCGGTGAAGCAGTCGACGGTGCGAGGAGTCGTCCGTGCGGCTACGACATGTCGAGAAGAATTCGGCGAGCCTCTCCGAGATCTCCAATCGTCGTTCCCGCGCGGAGTTCATCTCCTCCATGATCCGGATGCACGTCACGAATCATCGCCCGATATCTGCGTTTGATTTCACCGCTCGAGGGCTTCGTCGTTCCTGGCGGGAACCCGAGAAGTTCGAGCGCCCAGGCTCGTGGGTCGCCGATCGAACGCAATGAGGACGACGTCGAGCCGACCAAATGCGACACGAATGCACTGCCGAGTGGACCGCGCCAGTTGAGCGATTTGGTGAGGATCGGACCCAAGCCTCTGCGAAGTCCGAAGTCGAGTCTCTCGAGCGCGTAGATCGCTCCGAGGACTTGTTGCACAGGGCTTCCCTGGGTGTCGAACTCGAAGGCGAAGTCGTTGTCCGAGCCCACGAGTCGATGCAAGCTCCGCGCCATCCCGTGTCGATCGACCTGGAATCGATGGCGAAGCCGCGGTTGGACGACGCGCTCACCCCGCTCCACCTGATCGATGAGCCGGTGAAGGTCAGGAAGAAGATCGTCTTCCACTTCACCCACGTGGCGCGCAACGGTTGCTCCCAACAACAACCCTCCGAAACCTGGAGCAGGGTCCGCTGGCAGAATCATGTGGCCGAGCGAGATCCGCCGTGTCGGAGTCAACGGGCGAGTGTGCCAGACCTCGAGTTCAGCAAGAAGCATGGATCATCACGGCTCGGTGCTCTCGTCACCTTCGTCGTCTTCGAAGACCACCTCTCCACTATCGAAATCATCGAGCAGTCCATCGACGATGTCTTCTGCTGGAGTGGGAACGATCAGCGTATGTTCCTTCCAGCGGTGAGTGATCCGATTCAGAACGAGGAGTTCCGTGAGTTCCTGCCGTTCGGCGATCGTGTACTCGTCGAGTTCGTATTCGGTGATGTCGTCGTCATCGTCGACACCGCCACTCACTGCAGTCGTGCCGATTCCCAATTCCTTCTCGAGACGGTCGAACAAGAGATCCAGGTCTTTTTCGAGCTCTGCGGGAACAACCAGTTCCGATTCGACCCAAGCATGTGGAATATCGGCTCGGGCCAAACTCGCCGTCAGCTCCGACTGCTGATCCGTCGTCCAGGACGACAAGTCGTAGAAGGTGTTTTCGTAGTCGGGGTCGAGTGGATTCCAGTCAGTCACAGCGGTGACGCTAGCGGTGATCGTCTGTCGACAGATGTCGACTCGAGATTCCATCGGTGAGATGCCCTTCGAGGAACTTCTCGGTACGGGTGAATTCCTCGACCTTGTTCTCCAGATGTCTGAAGCCATGGCCCTCTCCCTCGAATTCGACCAGGTCGATGTCGCCTCCGTGGGCACGAACGACTGCAGTCAAACGTCGACTCTGTTCGATCGGAACAACGGGGTCATCTTCTCCGTGGAAAACGAGCAGTGGAACCCGTGCCAAGTTCTTGGCCTGTGCAACAGGTGAACGTTGTGCCGAAACGAGCACAGTTTCTTCGATCGATCCGATGAGCGACCTGTTGTAGTGGGCCTCGAACCTGTGGGTGGTGGCATCGAGAGCCGCAATGTCGCTCACCGGGTACGAGGTGACCACAGCTCCCATGAGATCCGGGTGACGTGCAGCAAGAATGAGCGCCGTCAATCCTCCTGCTGAGGATCCGAGGACCGCTGTCGCAGCCGATGAATATCCATCGCGATCCATGACGCTGCTCAGTATTCGCTCGACATCAGCGACGTCGAGCGACCCCCATGAACCATGGAGGGCCTGGGTGTAGGCGCGCCCATGACCGGAGGATCCACGAAAGTCCGGTACCAAAACGTCGTATCCGCGGTCGATCCAATACGTGATGCGCGGCATGAACGACACGGGCCATTGGTCCGTCGGGCCACCGTGAATCCAACACAGGAGCCTGCCGCGAGATTCAGGGCTGCGATACAGACGGGCATGGAGCGTGATCGATCCGGTATCGACGCTGGAGACCCGTACGAGTTCGGGTTCGACGAGCGCCCCGCAATTCGACCAGTCGTGTGTCGATCCGATCTCGATCGTCCTTCGACGCCATTGGTCATCACTCGTGTCGTAGATCACGATCTGTGTCGGAGTTCGACCACCTGTTCGCAATGCGACGAGAGACTCCCCTCGCCACGAAAGCTGCCCGTGCACCGCTTTGGCTCTTTCTGATACGACTCCTGTCTCCAGGTTCACAGTGCACAGTCGCCCGAAGCCATCTTCGTTGCGAACAAAGGCAACCCTCGTACCCGTGTCGTCGAAACACCAACTTCTCTGACGTTCGCCCCATGTCGGTCCACCGTGTTCGAATCTCTCTTCGACACGGCCGAAACCGTCGATCACGACGTTCAGCCAGCCGCTGGCATCGTCCAGCCAACCGAGGTGTTCGCCGTCTCTGTTCGACTGCGGTTGCTGATGGTGCACCCCAGGAGTGCTCTTCATCACCCCTGATTCGCAGACCAGATGGCTCTCGTCCCAAGGCATGTGCGGTGGCGACCATGCCTGCCATATGAGTTGACCCCGCCACCACACGGGATCGCAAACGAATGCGAACTCACCGTCATCGACACGATGCATCACTCCAGACGCGACATCGACCTCGTGTACTTCGGCCTGATCGATCACCACGGCAATACGTTCTCCGTGCGGATGGGACGTCGGACTGGAGATCGTGCGTCCTTCGATCCGTTCCACAAGGATGTCGTCTCGGCCATCGAGTCCCCACATGTGTACGTCGCCATCCCGAGTGATCGCGACAAGCCGTCTCGAGTCCGGCATCCATTCGAAACAGCCGCCACCCAGGGAACGGCCCGCACGCACCTTTTCCGGCGAGGACCATTCATCGTCAGGTCGCTCACGGTCACCGGAGCCTTTCGAGCCCTTCGGGTCGACGAGCGACCGAACGACGATCCGAGCCCCCTGTGAGTCCGCGCGCACGTAGGCAACGCGTTGCCCATCTGGCGACAAACGAGGTTCAGTCAGATCTCGCCCTACCACGCATTCCTCGACATTGATTGGCACCACATCGAGGGTAGGGGCACGACCAGCCCTGAACTACCGTTGGTCGCATGGCAGAACAACCCTCGAGAAATCTGGCAATGGAATTGGTCCGTGTGACCGAGTCGGCGGCGCTGGCTGCCTCCCGCTGGGTCGGTCGAGGGGACAAGATCGGTGTGGACCGCGCCGCTGTCGAGGCAATGCGCACCGTTCTGGCCACCGTTCCGATGAGCGGCATCGTCGTCATCGGCGAAGGCGAAAAGGACGAAGCGCCGATGTTGTTCAACGGCGAGACAGTCGGGGATGGATCCACCCCCCATACCGATGTTGCGGTCGATCCCATCGACGGAACCTCTCTCACTGCAATGGGTCGCGGCAACGCCATCTCCGTAATTGCTGTTTCAGAGAAGGGTTCGATGTTCGATCCGGGTCCCTGCATGTACATGGAAAAGATCGCCGTTGGACCCGAAGTCAAGGGATCGATCGACATCACCGCGTCCTATACGGAAAACTTGAAATGGATTGCGAAGGCCAAGGGCGAGAGTGTTCGCGACCTGACTGTGATGATTCTTGATCGCGATCGCCACAAGAGCCTGATCGAGGAAGTCCGTGCCACGGGAGCGAGAATCAAGCTGATCAGCGATGGTGACATCTTCGGCGCCATGGCCACATCGTGGCCCGATGCCGGTGTCGATGTTCTGTTCGGAATCGGAGGCACTCCCGAGGGGGTGACATCAGCAGCAGCACTCAAGTGCATGGGCGGAGAAATCCAAGGTCGTTTGTGGCCACGAAATGAAATCGAGCGCCAGGCCGCCATCGACGCCGGTTACGACTTGGACCGTGTCCTGACCACCGATGATCTGGTCAGTGGCGACAACTGCTTCTTCGCTGCAACTGGAGTCACGGATGGCGAACTGCTCAAGGGTGTGCGATTCCACGCGGGTGGAGCCACCACACAGAGTCTCGTCATGAGGTCACGGTCGGGGACGGTGCGCTTGATCGAGGCTCATCATCGCCTCGACAAGCTCAAGGAGATTTCATCGATCGACTACGCCTGAGAGCGAAGTCGCCAAGTCACTCAGACGATTCCACCCGCTGCAGCCAGTCGCGCATGAGCTTTGCTCAATTCCACGGCACCGAGAGCGTCGTGCTCATGCCGCAATTTCTCTTCCAGTCGTTCGACCTCAGCACGAGCCTGTTCCTTGTCGATCTCGGATCCGAGTTCGGCAAAGTCGGTGAGAATCGACACCTTGCCGCTGCTCACTTCGACGAAGCCCCCATCGATGGCAACATCGAGAATGGAACCGTCATCGAGATACACGCGGGTGTGGTTCGGAATGAGGGCGGCCAAGAATGGTGCATGGCCCGGAAGAAACGCGATCTCTCCACCACCGAGAGTGCGCGTGATCACCTGGGCAGCCTCACCGGAATAGAGAACTCTTTCCGGTGAGACAACCTCGACTCGCATGAGAGCCGCTTCAGCCATCAGACGCTCTCCTGGAGGGCCTTCGCCTTGGCGAGCACCTGCTCGACTCCACCGACGTTCAAGAATGCCTGTTCAGGAATGTGGTCGAGTTCACCGGCCAAGATCAACTCGAAGCTCGACACAGTCTCTTCAACCGGCACGAATTCGCCTTCGATACCAGTGAACACTTTGGCAACGAAGAATGGCTGCGACAGGAATCGCTGAATCTTTCGGGCGCGAGACACCGTCAGACGATCCTCTTCGCTCAATTCATCGAGACCGAGAATTGCGATGATGTCCTGCAGTTCCTTGTAGCGCTGCAGGTTCTCCTGCACTCGACGGGCGACCTGGTAGTGGCGATCTCCCACGACTTCTGGAGAAAGAATCGACGATGTCGAGGCCAGCGGGTCCACGGCAGGGTAGATACCGAGAGCCGCGACCTGACGGGACAGTTCCGTTGTCGCATCGAGGTGGGTGAACGTCGTGAACGGAGCGGGGTCCGTGTAGTCGTCAGCTGGCACGTACACGGCCTGCAGCGACGTGATGGATCGGCCACGAGTCGATGTGATGCGCTCCTGGAGTTGTCCCATCTCATCGGCCAACGTGGGCTGATATCCCACCGCCGATGGCATACGACCGAGAAGCGTCGATACCTCAGAGCCAGCCTGCACGAAGCGGAAGATGTTGTCGATGAACAACAACACGTCCTGGTTCTGAACGTCACGGAAATACTCGGCCATCGTCAGAGCCGACAACGCAACACGCAAGCGCACGCCTGGCGGTTCGTCCATCTGACCGAAGACCAAGGCGGCCTTTTCGAACACACCCGACTCTTCCATTTCGAGGCGCAGGTCGGTTCCCTCACGGGTTCGCTCACCCACTCCGGCGAACACCGACACGCCACCGTGCTGAGAGGCCACACGGTTGATCATCTCGGTGATGAGCACCGTCTTACCCACACCAGCACCGCCGAACAGACCGATCTTTCCGCCGGCGAGATACGGCGTCAGCAGGTCGATGACTTTCACACCGGTGACGAACATTTGCCTTTGTGGCTCGAGGTCCTTGAAGTCAGGGGCAGGACGGTGGATGTCCCAGCGCTCCATGTCGGCATATTTGGCGTTGTCATCGTCGAGAACTTCACCCCAGACGTTCCATACGTGACCGAGAACTCGGTCGCCGACGGGGACGCTGATCCCTCGACCGGTGTTGCGAACGGGAGTTCCGCGACGCAACCCGTCAGTGGGCTTCATGCAGACGGCGCGAACACGTCCGTCGCCGAGCTGTTGAGCGACTTCGGCGAGAACCGAAATATCGGCACCGTCGATGTTCACCGTGAACTCGATAGCCGTGTTCAGTTCGGGAAGAGAACCGCGTGGGAACTCGACGTCGATCACCGGTCCGGCGATACCGACGACCCGTCCGTCTTTCAGTTCGGTGGCTGGGGTTGTCATTGTCATATCTGATGTCTCCTACTGAGAGTGACGAGTCGAAGGGTTGGCTATTTCCTGGAAAGTTCGGCATCGCCGAAAGGTTCGATCTCCACGAAGCGAACGTGCTTGGCCGAATCCCCGGAGAGGGCTTCGGCCCCACCGACGATCTCCATGATCTCGGTGGTGATCGCTTCCTGACGAGCGCGGTTCATGATGCGCGACAGATTCTTGATGATTTCTTCTGCGTTGTCGGTAGCACTCTTCATTGCTCGCTGACGGAACGCGTGCTCGCTGGCCGCTGCATTGAGAAGGGCTGCATAGACACGAGCCTCGATGTATCGGGGAAGGAGAGTCTCGAGAATTGTCGAGGGGTCTGGCTCGTACTCGTAATCCGCGGATGCGCCCTCAGCTGCTGGCTTACCGTCTCCACCGACCATGATCTCGCGCTCGAGTGGGACGAGGGGACGCATGACCACTTCTTGGGATCCGGGTGTGATGAACCGCGTGTAGACGAGGACTACCTTGTCGACATCGCCACGTGCGTACAGTCCCACGACGTGCTCACCAATGGCCTTGGCATCTGCATACGACGGCTGGTCACTGAACCCGTTGAAAGATCGATCCATGTGGTACTCGCGAAAGCGCAGGTACCCCTCGGCCTTGCGACCGACAGGTACGACGACATAGTCCCGACCTTCGAGAACATCGATTTTGATTTCGCCTTCGGTTGCACGAAGAACTCCAGCGTTGTATCCGCCGCACAGACCGCGATCTGCAGTGATCGCCACATAGCAAACCCGCTTGATCGACTCTCGCGCCATCAGCAATGGACTGTCCGAGGACCCACCAGCTGCCGCAAGATCTCGTACGAC
>JAULYE010000101.1:0-21624 GCA_032118015.1 Ilumatobacteraceae bacterium
TCATGGGGTCCGTCGCACGAAACTTCCCACGCTTCCTGGGTCTGTCGATCGACGTCCACGCACGAGCCGACTCGGATGATGTTGTCGATCGGCGGAACGTCGCCGGGATCGGAGAAGGCGCCGATCAGGAGAATGGCAGCCGTGGCCAGGACGAAGAACCCGAGGACGAATCTCCACGGAAATCGCGCCGGGGTTGCTGTCGCCATCTGTGGCGGGCTGGACCAGTTTTCTGCCGATGGAGCGGTCGAGGTCCTCGCTGTCCCTCCGGTCGACTGGGAACGAGCCAGTGCATCGTCGTATACGCGACGCCGCTCCGGGTCGGAGAGAACACGCCAGGCCTCATTGATCCGGATCATCTCCGATGTCGTGCGACCGTCATGGCGATCCGGATGGTGTTCACGGGCCAACCTTCGAAATGCTTGGCGCATCTCTTCGACACGTGAGTTGGATGCCACACCGAGAACTTCGTAATGATTCGCGGACCCGTTCATGAGTTCCCGCCGGTGCGCGTGTCCATGTGCATCAGTACCCGAGTTCGATGTGAACCGGTCCGATGAGATCGTCGCCATCGGCCCATCGGCGCACATTGATCCGAATTCGTTCACTCAGTAGCGGCACAGCCATTTCTGGAGTGTTACCCACATGCGGAGTGATGATGCAATTCTCCAGCGTCCACAGCGGATGGTCCGCCGGCAAAGGTTCGGGGTCCGTGACATCGAGAGCTGCGCCGCCAATCGCTCCAGTTCGAAGTGCCCAGACCAAATCATCCGTCACGATGTGACCACCGCGTGCCACGTTCACAATCCACGCATGGGACTCCATTGCCTCCAACTCGTCGCGGCCGATGATTCCCACAGTCTCCTTCGTGAGTGCGAGTGCAAGTACCACCACATCTGCTCCCGGCAGCGCGTCGAGATGCTGCTCGGTCGCCACGACATCTGCAACACCGTCCATCGACGTCACATGTCGGCGGACAACCGTGATGTGGCAATCGAAGGGCTGGAGAAGTGACACGAGAGACTCAGAAATTCCCCCACCACCCAGAATCGTGACTCGAGCACCTTGCAGATTGCGTCCAGTGGGTCCCGACCACGCGGTACGACGCGAGTAGGAACCGATTCCGCGCAGTCCAGCCAGCATCAGCGCCAGAGCCATTTCTGCTACCGGCTCTGCATAGACCCCTTTGCCACAGGTCCACAATCGTTCGTTGTCGATGAGATGAACGAAATTTTCGATGCCCGCAAAAGGCAACTGCACCCACTGCAACTGCTGATGTTCATCGAGAACCTTGTGCAGACCCTCGGGATCGCGCGGCGCTCCCCAAATCAAGGCCTCCGCTTCCTCGAGTGTCGATATCTGTCCCCCGCCTTCGAGGATCGCATCGGCCATCCACGATGGCGCCGTTTCTGGGGACAGCGCGACCTTTGGCGCTCTCGGACCCGTCATGATCGTGAGACGCTCTACCGCTCAGCCGTCGAGCCCGTGACGCGCACGACGGCGCGCACCGGTGAACGTCCCGACAGCGAGGATGCCAACTGTCAACAGCAGAATCGACGTCGCAAGGACGTTGATCTGAGGAGAAATGCTGACTCTGGATGCACCGAAAATCTGCAAGGGGAACGTCATCGTCGAGCCGGCATTGAAGAAGGTGATGATGAAATCGTCGATCGACAAGGCGAACGCCAACAATGCCGCAGCCATGATTCCCGGAAGGATCAAGGGCAAAGTCACTTTTCGAAACGTCATGAACGGCGAGGCTCCCAGATCCTGAGCCGCTTGTTCCAACGTCCAGTCGTATCCACGGATACGGGCACGGATTGTCAAAGCCACGAAGCTGACCTGGAACATCACATGGGCGATCACAATTGTGGTGAAGCCGAACTCGACGATTGACTGTCCGAGAAACAGCGTCGCCAACGACGATCCAAGGACGATCTCCGGGGTGGTCAAAGGCAGAACCAAAAGGAAGTTGTACGCCGACGACCCACGAAACGAATAACGAGACAAGGAGATTGCGATCATCGAGCCCAGGATCGTCGAGATGCCAGTGGACAAAGCGGCGATACGCAAACTCATCCATAAGGCTTCGGTCAGGGCCTCATCAGCCAATGGGTTGCGCCAGTTGTCGAGGGTGAATTCCTGCCAGATGATGTTGAACTTGCCCTTTGGCTTGTTGAACGAGAACGCGACGATGAATGCGATCGGAGCGAACAGAAAGATGAAACCCCCGAAGGCGTACACAGCGAGTGCTGCACGTCCGACACGACTGCGCACGTTCCTCGTCGCACTCATGCCAAATCCTCGGTTCCGAAGAACTTGCTGTAGATGAGAACGAGCACGGTGATGATCGCCATCAGTACGAACGCCATGGCACTGGCCACCGGATAATTGTTCTGACGCAGGAATTGGTCCTGAATCGAGTTACCGATCATCGTCGTGTTCGGATTTCCGAGGAACTGGGCGTTGACGAAGTCACCTGCTGCAGGAATGAACGTCAACAGGGTTCCCGCGAACACACCTGGCACCGACAGCGGCAGAACGATTTTGCGGAACGCCCTCGATGCCGAGGAATAGAGATCCTGAGCCGCATCGACCAAGCGAGTGTCGATCTTTTCCAAACTGACGTAGATCGGCAGAATCATGAACGGCAAGAAGTTGTAGGTCAGACCGAAGATCACAGCCGTGGCAGTGTTGATCAGACGACCATCGTCCATGATTCCGATCGCCTCGAGAATCCCATTGAATCGAAGCGTCTCGATGATCTTCACCGCGGGACCGCTGTCAGCCAAGATCGACGACCAGGCAATCGTACGGATCAAGTAGCTCGTGAAGAACGGCACCACCACCAGCCCAAGCAAGATGTTCCTCCAACGACCACCGCGAAACGCAATGAAGTACGCGACCGGGTATCCGATCATGATCGTCAGCGCGGTCGCAATACCGGCGTAGAGAAAAGCCCGAGTGAACTGCGGACCGAAGTCGGTGAATGCCGTGCCGTAGTTGGAAAACTCCCAACTGAACGTCGCCTGAACGTCGAACCGAGATTCCTTGGCCGAGAGTGAGTTGCGCAACAGCGTCCACAGTGGGGCCAAATAGAACAGCGCCAACCACATCGAGCCCGGTTTGAGCAGGCCGTACGGAGCAAGTGTGCGCCGAAGGTCCGGTCCACCGAGGACTGCTGCCGAGATCAAACCGACGAGAACGATGCCAATGACGACGAGCAAAAGAAAGCTCAAACCACCTGGCACCCACCCTGCTCCGATTGCCAGGAGGCAAACACCGACGAGAACAAGGAGCCCAAGACCCCACTTCTCGCCCGTCGATCGATCCGTCGAGCGGATCCGCTCGACAACCGCCGCTGCCATCGGTTCTAGGCGCCTGTGATCTTGGAGAACGCCTCCTCGAATTCGGCCTCCGTGTCGAGGTCCAAAGCTGCGAAGGCGAACAGGCGCTTTCTCGTCTCGTCATCGGGGAACACGAGCGGGTTGTCGGCCAACTCGGCATCGAGTTTGGCGACTTCGTCGCGCACACCCTTGACGGGTGACTGGTACTGCACCCAAACCGTCATCTGCGCGGCCTGCACCGGGTCGTACACGAAGTCCATCCACTTGGCTGCCGCGTCGCGGTTCTGTGCTCCCTTGGGCATGACCATGGTGTCCCACCACAGCGTTCCACCCTCTTCGGGGATGATGAAGCGGACATCGGGATTGTCGGCCGACAACTGCAGAACGTCACCGGACCAGCCGACACACGCAGCGAAGTTGCCGGATGCCAAGTCGTCGGTGTAGTCGTTGCCGGTGAAGGCGCGGATCTGGCCATCGGACTTCGCCTTCTCCAACTGCTCGAATGCTGCTGAAGCTTCGTCGAAGGACGAAATCGTCGAGGGGTTGATTCCGAGACCGAGTAGCAGCAGACCGATCGTGTCACGCATCTCGGTCAACATCCCGATGCGGCCCTTGAATGCCGGATCGAACAAGTCGCTGACACTCTTCAACTCACGACCCGTTGCCGAGATGTTGTAGGCGATACCGGCGGTGCCTGCCTGCCACGGCAGGCTGAATTCACCAGTCGGATCGCTCGGGGGGTTCTTGAACACATCTTCGAGGTTCTTGGCGTTCGGAACCTGGTCGATCGGGAGCTTGTCCAGCCATTCCAGCGAACGCAGACGACCAGCCATCCACTGAGTCGGCACGATGATGTCGGGCTTGATCGTCTTGCCAGTGCCGAGCAACGGCTGAATCTTCGCGAAGTATTCGAGGTTGTCGTTGTACGCCTCGGTGTAGGTGAGATCGATGCCAGTCGCCTCCATGAAACGCTCAGCAGTACCAATGGCCCCGTCTTCCGAGGGGTCGATGTACAACGGCCAGTTTTCGACGTAGAGCGAGGATGAACCGCCTCCACCGCCGCTTCCACCGTTGCTGTCACCACCGCAGGCGGCAAGAAGGGCCGGCAACGACAATCCTGCCGCACCGAGAACTCCCGCACGGGCGAACAACTGTCGACGGGACATCGGTGTCGAGTTCATCTTCAACTCGGGAAATTTCGACTTGGACACATTCGAATCGGACATAGCGGTTCCTCCCTGGGTTTGTTCGGTCAGTGGTTACTTGAGATGGACGATGACAATGACAATGACAATGACGATGGAAATGAAAATGACGGCAAAGCCAGATTTGTGACCTTACACAAGGTCATGCGCCGTGTCACAGTTGACATCGTCGCAGAAAATGGAGACGCACAAAGGGTCGTCACAGCGCCGCCTCGACCTCGACGGCATCAAGATCTGTTGCCCCGGCCCGCTCAGGCCAGCCATCGAGGAGGAACGGTGCGGTGCGCGACCATGCGACCCAGTGCTCATTGCCAGGACGCAACGAGGGAAGATCACTGTCGGCATCGGCTTCAGCTACCACCTCGGTGCCATCGGCGAGCCGCAGGGCCACTCGCAGCCACGCACCATGGAAAATCACATCTGTCACGGTTCCGCGCAGACCGCAACCGTCAGCTGGCTCCAATGCCACAGGGTGCAAACGCTCAGGCCTCAGCATCACCGACACCCGCGCACCAGTTTGTGCAGGACGACCTGCTTCGGCGGCGACTCGCAGACCTGACTTGAGCTCGACTACGTAGGTATCACCGTCACGACCCACGAGGGTGCCCGGGAGCAGATT
Organism: Ilumatobacteraceae bacterium; assembly: GCA_032118015.1. GTDB lineage: Bacteria > Actinomycetota > Acidimicrobiia > Acidimicrobiales > Ilumatobacteraceae > Casp-actino8. The sequence continues at coordinate 5,169 of JAULYE010000101.1, forward strand.
CGCCGAACCTATGAACCCGGCCACGAACAAGGACGACGGATTGTTGTAGATCTCTTCGGGAGCGGCGATCTGTTCGACACGCCCCTCATTGATGACTGCAATGCGGTCACTCATCGTCAATGCCTCGCCCTGGTCATGGGTGACGAACACGAACGTGATTCCCACTTCTGCCTGGATGCGCTTGAGTTCGATCTGCATCGCCTCGCGCAACTTCAAGTCGAGGGCTGCCAAGGGTTCGTCGAGCAATAGAGCGCTCGGCATGTTGACGAGGGCCCGAGCGAGAGCGACGCGCTGCTGCTGACCCCCTGAGAGCTGCGCCGGACGGCGATTCGCAAAGTCACCGAGTCGGACCACGTCGAGCATTTCGGCGACACGTGTCTTGATCTCGGACTCTCGTAGCTTCTTTGCTCGTAGTCCGAACGCGACGTTGTCGGAAACAGACATGTGGGGAAACAGGGCGTATTGCTGGAACACCGTGTTGATGTTGCGTTTGTGCGGTGGGACCGACGAAACGTCGACGCCTTCGAGCATGACCTTTCCACTGGTGGGTCGCTCAAAACCGGCAATCATCTTGAGGATCGTGGTCTTGCCGCAGCCCGATGGGCCGAGCATCGAGAAGAACTCACCTGCACGAATGCCGAAATCGACGTCACGCACAGCGGTGAAATCCCCGAACGTCTTGCTGAGCCCGCGCAGTCCGATGACCTCGTGCTCAGTGGTCGTGTCTGCTGCTGACCCACGATCGGCGCTGGCGCTGGCGCTCCCGCTCAAACTGCGACCCCCCTGAATCCGTTCCTTGCCTGATCTCGTAACGGGGGTGGATTTCCACGTCCCGTCCCGAGCCAAGAACTCGACGATGACGGGCGAATGTTACCCCCGGGTGTCTGCGTCCACCTGTCGGAAGGCAAAATTCATCTTCCCGGCGATCCGAGCCATGCGCGCCTGTCCTCACCCGTGCGACCGAGATCATGATCGCGACTTGGGCCGTCTCAGCTGTCGAGGTTTGCCATGACGTGCTTGATGCGGGTGTAGTCGTCGAGAGCGTACGCGGAGAGGTCCTTGCCGTATCCGGACTTCTTGAATCCGCCATGTGGCATCTCGGCCACCATCGGAATGTGCGTGTTGATCCATACACATCCGAAATCGAGTCGCTTCGTCATACGCATCGCCCGACCGAAATCCTTGGTCCACACACTCGAGGCCAGCCCGTAGTCGACACCGTTGGCCCAGCGCACCGCCTCATCTTCGTCGCTGAACTTTTGCACCGTGATGACAGGGCCGAAAATCTCCGTTTGGATCATCTCGTCGTTCTGACGTAGATCGCTGACAACCGTCGGCGGGAAGAAGAAACCGGACCCTGCGGGCTTGGCTCCGCCAGCGTTGAGCTGCGCGTGGTCAGGAAGTCGATCGAAGAATCCCGCGACCCGCGCCAGTTGATTGTTGTTGTTCACTGGACCGAATAAAACATCCTCATCGGGCTTGCCGAACTGTGTCGCCTTGGCCTGCTCGGTGAGCGCCGCGACGAAATCGGAATAGACGCCTGGAGCACAGAGCACGCGTGTGGCCGCCGTACAGTCCTGGCCCGCATTGAAGTAGCCGCCGATCGCGATGCCCTCGGCTGCAGCAGCGATGTCGGCATCGTCGAACACGACGACAGGAGCCTTACCACCGAGTTCCAGGTGGACGCGCTTGAGGCTCCTGGCGGCAGATTCGGCGACTTCCATTCCGGCGCGCACTGACCCGGTCACGCTCACGAGTGCCGGAATGTCATGGGCGACCATGGCGCGGCCCGTGTCTCGATCGCCGCAGATGACATTCATGACTCCGGGTGGCAAGAACTCAGCGCAGATCTCAGCGAGCAGAGTTGTCGTCACAGGCGTCGTGTCACTCGGCTTGAGAACCACTGCGTTACCTGCCGCAATAGCAGGGGCGAACTTCCACACGGCCATCATCATCGGGTAGTTCCACGGCGCAACTTGAGCGCAGACACCAACCGGTTCGCGGCGGATGTAGCTCGTCATGTTCGGCACGTACTCACCTGCGCTCTTGCCCTCGAGGTGGCGCGCTGCAGTGGCGAAGAAGCGGACATGATCCACCATCGGTGGGATTTCCTCTGCCCGGGTCACCGCAAACGGCTTGCCGCAGTTCCGGCCTTCGAGTTCGATGAACTCCTCTGCCCGGGATTCGATCGCATCGGCAATGCGGAACAGAGCCAACGAACGATCCTTTGGAGTGCTGTCCCTCCATGATTCGAAAGCCGCCTCCGCAGCCTTCATTGCTGAATCCACATCTACATCCGTCGACAATGGAGCAGTTGCGTACTGCTCCCCTGTCGCGGGGTCGATCACCGGAATCGTACGTCCATCGGCGGCATCCACCGATTTGCCATTGACGAAATTACGAAACGTCTGCATGCGGACACTCTAGGCGATGCCCTGAATGCCTTCATACGGGAAGCAACTCGATCACTCGACGGACAAGTAGGTTGACGGTATGGCAACCCCGATCAGCGAACTCGACATCCCTCGAGTCACTTTCGACTTTGCGGACAATGATGAGAGCCGCACCGAGCTGACCCGGCTGGCAGCATCGACCTGGATCGCCCGCGGCGCGATGACCTATCCAGTTTTCACGTACGAGGACTGCCAGGCGATTCTGCGGGACAAACGCTGGCACAGCGCCGCCGCATTGGCCGCAGAGATCACTGGTGTCCAGGATTCGCGCATCAACGAGCGTCGCCGGGAGTCGATCCTGTCCGCTGAGGGCGATGTACACACTCGCCTGAGACGTCTCGTCGCTCCGGCATTCTCTCCCCGTGCAGCCGATCGGTTGCGACCTTTCATGCGCGAGGTGATGAATTCGTTGGTTGGACCCGTTGCGCCACAGGGTCGGTGCGACCTCGTTGCCGACGTGTGTGACCCGTACCCGATTCCGATCATCTGCGAATTGCTCGGTGCTCCGAAGAAGGACTGGGAACTGTTCAGCCGCTGGGCCGAAGACGTTCTGCGCATTTTCAATGCGTCTGCTGCAGATGAGGTCGATCTCATCGTCGCTGCTCAAGAGGAACTCGATGCCTACTCGCGGGATCTGATCTCTCAGAGGCGCAACGATCCTGCAGATGACTTGATCACCAGTCTGATCGCCGCCGAAGAGGAAGGTGACCGACTGAGCGAGGACGAGCTGGTGATGATGGTCATGGCCGTCATCGTCGGTGGCACCGACACGACACGTAATCAGCTCGGGTGTTCCGTGGCTCTGTTTGCAGAGCATCCCGATCAATGGCGTCTTCTCGCCGAACAACCCGAACTGGCTCCGCGCGCAGTCGAAGAGACGATGCGCTATGTGGGGGCCGTGCGAGCGACGGGACGTTTCGCGAGTGTCGACATCGAATACAAGGGCATCTTGTTCCCAGCCGGCACGATCGTCACCCCAGCTCTGGCCATGGCCAACCGTGACGATGCAGTCTTCACCGAACCCAATGTGTTCGACATCCGGCGCGAGCCATCGGGTCAGCCGCAGATGACGTTTGGAGCAGGCATCCACTACTGCCTGGGCGCCGCGCTCGCGCGTGCCGAACAACAAGAGGCTCTACCGATCCTCGCTCAGCGCATGCCCAACCTCGCGCTCGACGGCCCTGTCGAGTGGAAGCCTGCAGGAACGGCGATCTACGGCCCGCAGAAGTTGTCGATCACGTTCGACCCGAACTGAACCGAACCAAAACACAAAGCTGCGTGATCCGACTCGGATCTCAGGACGCGATCCGCGGGAACTAGCGTGTCGCCATGGTTGAATCGCGCACGATCTCTCTTGGATACAACACCGGTTACTGGAGTGCTGGTCCTCCTGCTGGGGCCGCTGAAGCCGTACAGGAAGCCGAACGCCTCGGCTTCGACTCGATCTGGACTGCGGAGGCGTACGGTTCGGATGCCCTGACACCCTTGGCGTGGTGGGGGGCCAATACCGAAAAGGTTCGCCTCGGGACTGCGATCATGCAGATGAGCGCCCGTACGCCGACCGCAGCAGCGATGGCCGCTCTCACCCTCGATCATTTGTCCAATGGTCGCTTCATTCTCGGTCTCGGGGTGAGTGGCCCCCAAGTCGTCGAAGGGTGGTACGGCCAGTCCTATCCGAAGCCGTTGGCGCGGACCCGTGAATACGTCGACATCGTGCGCCAGGTTCTCGCCCGAGAAAAGCCCGTCGAGCACCACGGCCATTTCTACGACCTCCCGTACACAGGTGCCGATGGAGCAGGTCTCGGCAAACCGCTCAAGCCGACCGTACATCCGCTGCGCAGCAATATTCCGATCTTTCTCGGTGCAGAAGGACCCAAGAACGTCGCTCTGTCTGCTGAGATCTGCGATGGATGGCTGCCCCTTTTCTTCTCTCCGAAAGAAGATGCGTTCTATCGCTCGTGCTTGGCAGAGGGTTTCGCCAAGTCCGGCGAGGCGAACAAGTCCGATCGCTTCGAAGTCGTCTCGACGGTGATGATCATCCCCGGAGACGATGCCGAAAAATGCGCGGACATGGTGCGGCCATTTCTTGCCCTGTACGCGGGCGGCATGGGTGCTCGCGGCGCGAACTTCCACTTCGAGGTCTTTGCTCGCATGGGATACGAAGACGTGGCGCTGAAAGTCCAGGATCTCTATCTCCAAGGCAAAAAGGCCGAGGCGGCAGCGGCCATCCCCTTGGCCATGGTCGAAGATGTCGCCCTGGTTGGACCGATGGACAAGATCAAGGACGAACTTGCTCAGTGGAAGGAAACGTGCATCACGACGTTCCTCGTGAGTGGTCCAGCCATGGTTCTGCCCATCTATGCCGAATTGCTCAGTTGAGGAGCGCGGACGCGCTCACCTGAACAATTGCTCAGTCACAGCACGAATCGCGCCAGCCACACGACCCGCACCGAAAATGGGCGTGCTCCGGTGCGAGATCGCCCCCGCACAGCGGACATTCGGCGAACGTCCCGAGCGGTGAACGACAGGCATTGCCCGCCATGATCTCAATCGGGCTCCCGGCCGGTTTCTCGATCGCTGTCTCGACTGAGGTCCCGGGGTTCGAGTTCGCCGTCACACGCCAAGTGTGGCATGCCCACCGGTCGACTCGAGTGACCATCACTATGATCGTGCGGCGGGCTCAAACGGCGGCAACTCATCCATAGGCGTCCGCTCCGTTCGTACCCACCATGGCCAATACCGCATCCCCCCTCCCACACCCCCATCGACCCGGAACCGCGCGGGCCGCCTTGTCGTATCGCCCGTACCGTCTGATGTGGTCGGGACTGTTCCTGTCGAGCATCGGAACTTGGATGCAAAATCTTGCCCTGCCTGCGTACATCGACGATCGAACGGGTTCGGCCAAAGTCGTCGGTCTCCTGGTTTTTGCTCAATTGGGTCCGTTGCTGCTTTTGGCCATCCCGGGGGCGATCATCGCCGACCGAGTCAACCGCAAAACGTTCCTTCTGTGGATGCAGTGGGTGCAGCTCGTCTTTTCTCTCGTTCTCGCTGCGATTGTGAGCGTCGACGGTCCGATTTGGGCACTGTTTCTCGCACAGGTCGCCATCGGCACGGGTAACGCCCTCAACGCTCCTGCGTTCCAGGCGACTGTTCCCCTTCTCGTGGACCGACGCGATCTTGCAGGAGCGATCAGCATGAACTCTGTTCAGTTGAACGCGAGTCGTGTTCTCGGGCCGACGCTCGCCGCTCTGCTCGCCCTCGGAGGTGTCACAACATCGCAGTTGTTCGTTATCAACGCTGGGACGTACCTGTTTTTGATCCTTGCCATCACCCGAGTGGCGCTACCCGAGGTACACGCGACGCATCGTGAAACAGGATGGCGACGGGCACTCACAGGTTTGCGCATCAGTCGCGAACGTCCAGTGCTGGCACGGCTTCTCGTCTCGATGGCGAGTTTTTCCTTCTTCAGCCTCGTGTATGTCGCCTTGTTCTCCTCGATCGCTCGCCTGAACTTCGGCATCGATCCGGTGGGGCCGACGTATCGCTGGCTCTACGCGGTGTGGGGATTCGGAGCCCTGAGTGGAGCGCTGTCGACGGCAACGTTCCTCTCGCAGTCCCATCGGCCACGCGTCATCCGGCTCGGCTTCCTCGGATTTGCAGTGAGCCTGGCAGCTTTCGCTCTGGTCCGGCATCCTGCCCCTGCATTTCCCATCGGCTTCTTTCTCGGCGCGTTCTATTTCATGTCAGCCAACGCAATGGTCACCGTGTTTCAGCAGAACCTGAAGGACACCGAACGCGTCTCCGTGATGCCCTTGTGGTTCATGGCGTTTGGTGGAACCGTGACGCTTGGAGGACTCGCCGGTGGCCCGATCATCGATGCCATCGGAGGCCGATGGGTGATGCTGTTCGGTGCCGCATTCGCCGTGTTCCTGTCGCGGTACGCAAACCTCGACCGACTTCCCAAATCGGCATTCCTCAATCAGTGACGGCGTCGACAACGCGCTCGAGTTGGGCGATACGACTGCCTTTGATGAGCACAGCTGTGTCAGGACCCATCTCTCCAACCTCGTCGATCGCTGCCTCGATGCTCACGGCTTCGGTGCCGTAGAGATCGGTCCCGACCGCAAGCACACGAATGCCGTCACGACGCGCCTGTTCGGCAATAGCCCGATGCGCCGACTCAGGGTCGGCCAATTCGGCCATGACACCGAGAATCGCCACACGCCGCACCGCATCCAACGAGGCAAGTGTCCCCAGTGCCGCAGACATCGAGGTGGGGTTCGCGTTGTAACAGTCGTCGAGAAGCAAGGCCCCCGACCGTGCCTGAATCAATTGCATACGATGCGCTGAGAGTTGCGTCTGTGACAGCGCTCGGGCCATTGGCTCGAGCGGCACGCCGATCGCTACACCGATCGCCAGAGCCGCCGCTGCATTGGACATCATGTGCCGACCCGGTACGGACAGCACCACCTCGACGGATTCACCCGATGCAGTGACGACCGCCCGAGCGCAGCCAGTGTCATCGAATCTCACGTCGCTGATCCAGACATCGGCGTCTGGATCCTCGCCATATGTGAGAACCGGCGCCACGGATCGCGAGGACAGCGCTCGAACACGCATGTCATCGGCGTTGAGAATTGCCACTCCCTGAGGCGGCAGAGCCTCGATCAGTTCGCCCTTGGCCTGTGCAACACCTTCGATACCCCCGACGAGTTCGGTATGCGCCTCCCCGATACTGGTCACGACACCGATTGCGGGTCGTGCGATGCGGCACAGATCGGCGATCTGCCCGAACCCGCGCATGCCCATTTCCAATACCAGGACATCGGTATCGAGTGGCGCATTGAGAATCGTGATCGGAAGCCCTTGTTCATTGTTGAAACTGCGCTCGTTTGCTGCCACCTTGCGGACAGAACCAAGAGCGGCAGCGGCAAAATCTTTCGTCGAGGTCTTACCCACCGAACCGGTGATCCCAACTGTGACCGTCGAGACCGACAACCTCGTGCGCACCCACGTTGCGGCATCCCGCAAGGCGATCGCCGTGTCAGGTACGACGATCGCAGTCCCCCCGACCCGATCGATGACATCGCGACGTGAGGTCACATAGGCCAAAGCCCCCGCCTGAAGCGCCTGTTCCACGAAATCGTGGCCGTCGCGGTCTGCCACGAGGGGGAAAAACATCTGGCCAGGCAAAATCTCCCGGGAATCGAAATGAGCGCCGGTGATCTCCACATCAGGACCGAAGAGAAATGACGTCTCGGCAGTGAGACTCCATTCGGTCAAGGCGCGAGCCAGTTCACTCGCCAGCCACTTCATGTTGACGACGGTAGTGCCCGTCGACGCCCGGGATCAGGCGTCGGACTCGAGTTTTTCTCCGAGCTCGAACTTGATGTACTCGTCACCAGTGTCGTCCAGGTCTTCGAACTGGATCACACCCATCTCTTCGTAGCGACGACGCAGCCACGAATCGTTGCGGTCGAGTAGTCCGAGCTTCTTGCAGTTCGGCACGATTTTGGCGAAGAGCATCTGCTGAAAGACGGCTCGCGTAGGGTCTCGCAGAACCAACGGAATGACGTCACGGGTATTGACGCCCATCCGGCCCCACACTTCCTGGGAGATGAAGCGGTCACGCATGCGCACCGAAGCTTCGTAGGCGAATTCCTGACGCTCCTTGATCTCGGCGTCGCTCATTTCCTTGTACACCTCTTGCAACGAGAGCACGCCGAACGCAACATGGCGCGCCTCATCGCTCATCACGTAGCGAAGGAGCTGCTTGAGCAGCGGCTCACTGGTGAACTGGTACATGTACCCGAACGCGGCCAGCGCAAGACCTTCGACCATGACCTGCATTCCGAGATAGGTCATGTCCCAACGGCTGTCGCTGACGATGTCGTCGAGGAGCATGCGCAGGTGAGCGTTGATCTGGTAGCCACCACCGAGCTTTTCCTCGAGATAGCGGGCGAACACTTCCACATGGCGAGCTTCGTCGACGACTTGTGTGCTGGCATAGAGCTTGGCGTCGTACCACGGCACTGTCTCGGTGATCTTGGCGGTGCACAACAGTGCTCCCTGCTCTCCGTGAAGGAACTGCGACAGGCTCCAGCGACGCTGTTCGATACCGAACTCCATCCACTCCTTTTCGCCCCACTTGGACACGACGGTGCCGTCGTAGTGGTTGGGGGTCAGTCCGGCAGAAAATGCAACCTGGTCCGCCGTCACCGTCTCTTCGAGATCGACGTTGGTGTCCCAGGGCAAGTCGGTAGTTGCATTCCACTGGCCGGTCTTGGCCTTTTCGTACAACTTGCGCAAGGCCGGACGCGACAGCGTGTAGTCCCACGTGAAGATTGCATCAGCATTGTCTTTGACAATGTGCTGGACTTCATCGACATCTGTGTTCGTCACGGCGAGAATCGCCTCGATGTCATTCAGTTCGCCGCGACCGATGAGGTCTTGGCTCTCGTGTTCGGTGATGCTCATGTGGTTGTCCCTTTCATGTCGAGATCGTTTTCATGTCGAGAGTGTGGTGTGCTGGCCTACTGTCGGAATCAGGGCAGCAACGAAGGGTGCGAACAGCCGTCGCGCAGAGTCTGGATCCGCGAGATCGAAATGTGGACTGGGGGCAAGGAAGTGCGAAATCACGAGGCGTGCGAGAAGTTCGACGAAGACCTCAGCCTCGTCGGCGTCAATGAAGTCACCCACGAGCGGAGTCATGAATTCCGACGCCACCTGCAAAATGCGCGGGAGTCCTTCGACGGTCAACGACTTGAGGGCGGCCCCCTCTTCGGTTGCCAACATGATGGCGAGATGCTCATCGTTGCGCATTTCGCGCGTTGCATACACCGAAACGTGGACAGCGAAGTCGAGCAGGGATGTGACCTCGATAATGCTGTCGCGCATTCCTTGGAAGAACTCGGTCAACTCCCGCACCCGAAGGGCATCGAACAAGACGTCCTTGCCACCCGGAAACAATCGATACAAAGTCGCCCGAGAGACACCTGCTTCGAGTGCGACATCATCGATGGTCAATTTGCCGAGACCCCAGCGATCGACACACCGGCGCGCGGCGACGAGAACACGCTCTTCCGGGGAAGTGTCAACTGTCACCATCGAGTGAGACACTATGGCTCGACATGTCTCATTGTCAACGCACCTGGGTGAAAATCTCAATTCCCGACCTGTCGCCTCAAGATTCACCGCTAGAGTGCCCGTTCTGTCCATCGGAGCATTCGTGTCGGGTCGACCGTCGCGAAGCCCGACCAACCCGAAAGGACCCTTATGAATCGTCGACTTGGTCGATTTTCCTTGATTTCGGTGGCCGCACTCGCAGCCACCTTCGCTCTCGGCGCCTGTGGCGGAGACGACTCCGGTTCAACGTCTGAAGGCGATGCCTCCGGCGAGAGCACCGAGTGCCCGACCATCACCGAAGGCACCCTGACCATTGCCACGGGTGCCCCAGCATTCTCTCCGTGGGTGGAGAACGACGCCCCCGAAAGCGGTGAGGGTTTCGAAGCAGCTGTTGCCCTCGCCGTTGCTACTGAGCTCGGCTACGAGAGCGACGCGGTCGTTTGGGTCCGCACGGACTTCAACCAGGCAATTCAGCCCGGTGCCAAGAACTTCGACTTCAACATTCAGCAGTACTCGATCACGCCGGAGCGCTCCGAGACGGTCAGCTTCAGCGATCCGTACTACCGCACCAATCAGGCCGTGGTGGCTCTCGCTGATTCCGCTGCCGCCGGCGCTACAACGGTCGCCGATCTGGTCGACGTCAAGTTCGGTGCCCAGGCCGGCACCACCAGCCTCGACTTCATCACCAACGTGATCAAGCCGAACACCGAGCCGTTCGCCTACGACGACAACGCGGGTGCCAAGGCCGCTCTCGAAGCAGGCCAGATCGATGCCATCGTCGTCGACTTGCCGACCGGCTTCTACATCGCCGCCGTGGAAATCGAAGGCGCCTCTGTCATCGGCCAGTTCCCGAACGATGCCGGTACGACGTCCGATGAGTTCGGCATGTTGTTCGAAAAGGACAGCCCGCTCGTGGCCTGCGTCAATGCCGCTCTTGCGACTCTGACCGAGAACGGCACTCTCGCTGAGTTCGAGAAAACATGGCTGAGCGACAAGACCGGCGTACCGGTCATCAGCCTGGGCTGATCATTCCACTGCAATGACGCTACGGTGCCCGGGATGAGCGATCACCCGGGCACTGTCGCGTCTGCAGCCGAATCCTCCATGACCAGCGATGTGGCGATGATCGCCGATACGTCGGCCGATGCCCAACGGCTCCAGCGCCATGCCTTCGAAAAGCGGCTCAAGCGGCGCTCAGGCCTCATCGCCGGGACATCGACGGCAATCGTTGTCGCTCTTCTCATCATCTTCATCCCGCGCACTCCGGGGTGGTACAAGGTACGCCGCTCGTTCTTCAATGGCGAGGTTTTCGCAGACACGTTCCCCGGTCTGCTCAGCGCTTTCGTCAAGGACATCCAGATCTTCGCCTGGTGTGCACCGTGCATCGTGATCCTGGGCATGATTCTGGCCGTGTGTCGCAGCGTGCGCACACCTGCATTGTTCCCCCTGCGCCTGTTCGCCGCTGCCTACACCGACATCTTCCGCGGAGTCCCCGTCATTCTCACGATCTTGTTGATCGGATTCGGTGTTCCAGGGCTAGGTATGTCCCGACCGTGGAACAGCCCCTACTTGTGGGGATCCGTGGCCCTGGTGCTGGCCTATTCGTCGTATGTGGCAGAGGTGTTCCGCGCAGGTATCGAGAGTGTGCACGAGAGCCAGCGCGCTGCTGCCCGATCCCTCGGTCTTTCATCGGGCCAGACGATGAGGTTCGTCGTTCTCCCCCAAGCGGTGCGCCGAGTCGTTCCCCCATTGATGAACGATTTCATCAGCTTGCAAAAAGACGTCGCTCTCGTCAGTCTCATCGGGCCGATCGAAATTCTTCGACAGGCAGGTATCGACAAATCCAAATACGCGAACTTCACCCCCTACGTCGGAGCAGCGATCATCTTTTTGCTGTTGACCATTCCCGAGACTCGTTTCGTCGACCATTTGATGACACGCGAACGCCGTCGTACATCCGGAACGACAATCCGCTGAGCGGAGAAAATTCGACATGAACACCCAGAGCCACCCCAAACTTTCGATCTCCGAAGTCCACAAGGCTTTCGGGGACAGCCGTGTCCTCAACGGCATCACTCTCGACGTGGCCACCAGCGAAGTGGTCGCCTTCGTCGGATCGTCGGGGTCGGGCAAGAGCACGCTCTTGCGCTGCATCAATCTCCTCGAGAGCATCGACGCCGGCTCGATCACCCTCGACGGCGTCGACATCAGCCAACCAGGCTTCAAGGTGGATCCAGTGCGTCGTCGTGTGGGCATGGTGTTCCAAAGTTTCAATCTGTTTCCGCACATGTCGGTTCTCGACAACGTCTCTATTGGGCCGCGTCGCGTCCTTGGCACATCGCCGAGCGCCGCCCGCGAACTGTCACTCGAACTTCTCGACAGATTCGGATTGGCCGATCGATCCAAGAGCTATCCGGACCAGCTGTCCGGTGGGCAACAGCAGCGAGTTGCCATCGCCCGCTGTCTGGCGATGACTCCGGAAGTGATGTTGCTCGACGAGATCACATCGGCCCTCGATCCGGAGCTCGTTGGAGAAGTGCTCGATGTCGTACGCGAACTCAAGGACTCCGGGATGACAATGATGTTGGCCACCCACGAAATGGGTTTTGCCCGCGAGATCGCGGACCGCGTCTGTTTCTTGCACGCGGGTCAGGTTCTCGAGTGTTCCGAACCGCAGAAGTTCTTCACATCACCGGACAACGAACGAACGCGGCTCTTCTTGAAGCGCGTCACCGAATCCGGTCGGATGTGAACACGACCCTCACGCTGGTCGACGACCGCTCGAGATACCACAGACGTTCTGCCGTCTGATGCACAAGTCGACCTCGTGTTCGAGGTGACCCTGATCCCATGCATTGATGAAGTCGGCATGTCCTGTTCCCAAGGTTCCCGACGACAGACGCAGATGCGAAACATCACCATTGACCGGGTAGAAAACCGAAAAGACCAGTTGAGGAATCGCCACCCGATGAGTCCTCGGACAGTCGCCGCTCGAGGAGTATCTCAGATGCCCCCGATGACCCGGAGCGTCGAGGTTTTTGCCGTCCCAGCAATCGGGGAAAGTGACCGAAAGAGCCAGTTCTGAGCCTGAGGGGCAGACAGGGGGCATGGCGGTACGGCGCGCACCACTTCCACAACCCCACGCCACGACTTCGACGGGCTGCTCATCCACTGCGAGTGGATCACCGGCGATCATGGTGAGTCCGGGAGGGTATGGCTCGACGGATATCGGATCGATCTCGGTCCCTGCGCGGTAATAGGCGACTGCATACACGGGTTCGATGACGGTTGCCCCGTCGACGAGCACGGGAACCCAATATGCCGCAGTGTCCCGCCTGTCGTCGCACGTGGTCTCGGCTCCGAGCAGCTCCGATAATGCACTCGTTGCCGATGTCTCGACATTGCCGAAAAAGGCATGCAGATGGGACGCTCCTGTGCGACCGGGATACAAGATTGGGTCGTCGGATGCAATGTGGCTGAGTTCGCATTCGACTATGAACTGACCATCGTTGCCCTGTGGTCCGGCAATGATGCGATCCGGCTTCCCCATCACCTTGGCCGGTTCGAGAACGAGATCGCCGTGGTCTGAATGGCTCCCGGCACCCCCATCAGCATGGGTGCTCGTGCTCCCAGAACCGCTACTGAGGTTCTCCGCCGACGGTGCTCCACAGGCCGTCAGAAAAAACATCGCAACGATTGCCGCTGTGCTGACCAGGCGACTCGATGACCGGAACATCACAGTGCCCCCGATTCGTGCTGCCCAGTTGATCCCACGTCAGGAAATACGATCCGGGACCTTGATTGCATCGATGTCGATCTTGGGTGGGATCTTGCTCGCCGGACGAGCCGGTGCGGTTGCCGGATCGGACATGTTGTCCAGGACGGGACGCTTGGGGAGCGGAGCTTCCTGATACGGGCGTCCGCGCGGAGCGTCCTGGTAACGATCGAACCATTCGTCCATGTCCAAAGCGTTCGTCAGCCAGTCGCCACGGCCCTCTCCCACGCCCTCTTTCGTACACGGTGCAAGACTTTCGATATCAGCCGGTGCAGACGTTGCAAATTCGTTGTCCGAAAAACAGTTACCGAGCGTCGATACATCGATGCCTGTCGAAGCAACCACGAGATCAGCGCGTCCGCTCTCCTCGACGACGTTGTCGAACACACGTGACTCGTACGGCTCCCACAGAATCGACCCCTCGGGTGCGACCGTTTCCAGTTTGCGAGACTCATCGCACGACAGCGACCAGTTCTCGCGCGGTGTCACGACATCGCTCGGACTCCACTCGAGATACGGCACGAGAGCGATACCGAACTGATCGTGATCCCAGACGCGGTTGTTGCGCACTGTGTCCTGAATACCACCCGAGACGAAGATGCCCGAACCCATGAACAGAACAGCCCACCTGAACGAGGCAGTGTCGTCTTGATTGTTGGAATAGACGCGATTGCCTGCAATCACAGTGTCGCGTTGCGGATAGCACAATTCATATGTTCCACTGTTGGGAACGATGCCCATCCTGTTGAAACGGAACGTCGAGTTCACCACGAGGATGTTGCCTCCTGCATTGGTGCCGGAATAACCCAGAGCGTTGTACTCCGAGACGACATCGGTCACCACGGCATCGCACGGATAGCACTGGCCGATGTAGAAGCCGGCATCGGTACTCCCGGCTGCGTACGAGTGCTCGAAAACGCCACCCACGGCATCGAAGGCGTAGATGCCGTAGTCCCCATTACGCCAGGCCGTCAGATAGGAGCCGCGGTAACCAGTGGCCTGGGTCCACAGAAAACCGTTGCGCCGATAGTTCATCGCAGTCATGTTCTCGACGCTCACACCGTTGGCGCCGATGACGCGAATGCCGTTCTGGCGCTCGAATTGGCCATCCAAGATGACCTCATTGCGATCCAGACCGCGAATGACGATGTTGTCCGTCGTGACGTCGACCTCTTCGCGATACACGCCCGGAGCAATGAGGACCAGATCCCCGGACTTGGCTGCATCAACAGCAGCCTGAATCGTTGGGTAATCCTCCGGCACGTTCAGAACGACGCCGCTGGCCTCGACTGCCTCGGGATCGGTCGCGTCCCCGTCGCCGCTACAAGCGGCAAGGGCGACGAGAGCAGCGAGTGCGAGCACAGCGACATGACGAGACGATGTCGAACGAGAGGTGGGGCGCTCAGTTCCAGTTTGCGATGAAGTCACGCTTCCAGTATTGCCTCAGTCCGTCGGCAGCTGGTAGTCAGCAAAGCGTTCTCGAAGAGTCTTCTTCGAGAACTTTCCCACGCTGGTCTTGGGAACTTCATCGATGAACACGACATCATCGGGCAACTGCCATTTGGCGACCTTCGACGACAAGAAGTCGAGAATCGCCTGCTTTTCCAACGTCTCACCACTCTCGAGCACCACACAAGCCAGTGGTCGCTCGGACCACCGCGGATGCGGTACGCCGATGACCGCGGCCTCGCGGATCTGGGGGTGTGACATCAATTCGTTCTCCAATTCCACCGAGCTGATCCACTCCCCACCGCTCTTGATCAGATCTTTGGTGCGATCGAGGAGTCGAATACGCCCACGCGAATCCACTGCAGCCACGTCTCCCGTACGCAGCCAGCCATCCGCTGTGAAACTGTCTCCGGCGCGGTCGTCGTTGTAATAGGTCGCCGCGATCCAACTACCACGACACTGCAACTCACCGCTGGACTCTCCATCCCACGGGACGCTCGTTGCCGTATCGGGTTCGACGACTCGGCATTCCACACCGAACATCGTGCGCCCGACCTTGGTTCGCAGGTCTGCTTGCGTTTCGACATCGAGCGACAATTCATCTCCGTCGAGATTGCACACCGCTGCCAGTGGGCTGGTCTCAGTCATACCCCAGGCTTGCAGGATCGGTAGTCCGGTCTGCTCGCGATAGGCCTCGGACAGAGCCCGCGGCACTGCCGAACCACCACATGGGATCGCTCGCAAACTGGAGGTGTCGCGACCCTTCAACTCCGGCAGGACTCCCATCCAGATCGTCGGCACTCCGGCGGCAATGGTCACCTTTTCTTGCACGATCAGATCCGCGATCGCCTTCCCCGACAGATCGGGTCCAGGCATGACGAGGCTGGAGCCCGCTGCCACTGCGGCGTGTGCCAAGCCCCAAGCGTTGGCATGGAACATCGGCACGACTGGGAGAATCATGTCGCGCTCGCTGACACCGAGACCATCAGCAGTCATCGCTGCCATGGTGTGCAAGAACGTGCTGCGGTGCGTGTACACCACACCCTTGGGGTTACCGGTCGTGCCACTCGTGTAACACATACTCGCCGCCGCGAGCTCCGATGTCTCGGTGAACCGTGCCGGCTCCGCTTTGCTGAGCAACTCTTCGTAGTCGTGATGAGGGATGCCGGCGAGATCACTCGGAATCTCACCCTTGCCATCGTCCATGATCACGAGATGCTTGACCGTGGTGAATGTCGGCAGGAGCGGGGCTATCAGGGCCACGAGAGACCGGTCGATGAAAATCACTTCGTCTTCAGCATGATTGACGATGTAGGTCAGCTGCTCGGGGAAGAGCCGGATATTCAACGTGTGCAGCACTCGGCCCGAACATGGCGCTGCGAAGTACAACTCAAGGTGTCGAGCCGAGTTCCAAGCGAACGTCGCCACACGTCCCGTGCTCGAGATTCCCAATTGATCGAACACTGTTGCCACCTGCCGCGTCCGACGTGCCCATTGGGCATATGTCGTGCGCTCGACACCGGCACCCGTGGACGTCACGATCGACTTGTGCCCGAAGTACCTTTCCGCTCGGTCGAAAATGTGCAGGATCGACAGCGGGACCTGTTGCATCAGTCCGGGGACTGCAGCGGGTGTTTTCTGAGCTGACGGTGAC
>JAULYE010000102.1:0-2574 GCA_032118015.1 Ilumatobacteraceae bacterium
GTCGACACCTGGTGGCAAACCGAAACGGGAGGGATCATGATCAGCCCGCTCCCGGGAGCAACAACTCTCAAACCGGGTTCGGCCACGTTCGCTCTTCCTGGTATCGGGATCGAAGTTGTGGACGATGCCGGCCAGCGCGTCGAACATGGCGGTGGCTACCTCACATTGACCCATCCATGGCCCGGTATGTTGCGCGGCATCTGGGGGGATCCCGAGCGCTATCAGGACACGTATTGGAATCGATTCCCTGATCGGTATTTCGCCGGTGACGGAGCCAAACTCGACGCGGATGGCTACCTGTGGTTCCTCGGTCGTGTCGATGACGTGATGAATGTGAGCGGGCATCGCATATCGACCACCGAAGTCGAGAGTGCGCTCGTGTCCCACCACGCAGTCGCCGAGGCAGCAGTCGTCGGCGCCAACGATGCAACGACCGGACAAGCGATCATTGCCTTTGTGACTCTGCGCAGTGGCTCCGAGGTGGATGAAGGCGATTTGCGTGCCCACGTCGCCAAGGAAATCGGCGCTATTGCAAAACCCAAGACGATCTATTTCACCCCAGATCTCCCCAAGACACGGAGCGGCAAGATCATGCGCCGGCTGTTGCGCGATGTGGCCGAAGGCCGCAATCTGGGGGACACCACGACGTTGGCTGATGTCAGTGTCGTCACCGAACTGCAAAAGAGAGCTGCTCACACTCCAACGGAGGACTGAGGAGGACCGTGTCCGTCGATTCCGAGGTCAGTCGCGGAAATTGTTGAATTGCAGGGGGATACCCATGTCCTCGGCCTTGAGCAGACTCATCACTGCCTGAAGGTCGTCGCGCTTTTTTCCCGTGACTCGGATCGAGTCACCCTGCGTCTGGCTGCTGAGGCCCTTGGGTCCCTTTTCCTTGATCAAGCGGTTGATCTCGCGAGCTTTATCCGATGAGATACCGACTGTGATGACCACTGTCTGACGCACTGAATTGTGCGAGGCCTCTTCGACTTTTCCGTAGTCGAGTCCCCGCAAGGAGACACCACGCTTGACCAGACGCTCTTCGAGAACAACTTTGAGCGCGTTGAGCCGGTCCTCTGTGACCGAGCGCATAGTGATCGCCAGGTCCTTTTGTTCGATGGACGAATCAGTGTTTTTGAAGTCGAATCGGGTCGAGATCTCGCGTTGTGCCTGATCGACCGCATTGCGAACCTCTTGATGGTCGACTTCTGAGACGATGTCGAAACTGGGCATGACGAAATCGTAACCCGCTCAGTGCAGAACCGTTAGATTGCCGGTCAGCAGATGCCGGTCGGTGCACAGCCAGTACTCATTGGACGGGAGACGGCACGTGGAGGAATTGAAAGCGGGTGATCCGACGCAACTCGGCGCGTATCGCGTGCTGGGGCGACTCGGAGCCGGAGGACTGAGCGTTGTCTTTTTGGCACAGGACGCCCAGGGAGAGCGTTTCGCGATCAAGGTCCTGCGACCTCACCTGGCCGATGAGCAGCGATTTCGCAATCGGCTCGCCCGAGAAGCTGGGCGGATCATGTCCGTGGCAGGTGTCCATACGGCTCGAGTCCACGAGATCGTCAACGACGGGCCATTCGTCCATCTCGTCATGGATCACGTCGAAGGGGAGACCCTGGAAGACCTCGTAGCCAACGGCCGCCGGATCCAAGGGCCGCTGCTGTGGTTCATGGCAGCGGGGCTTGTCGATGCTGTACGGGAAATCCATGCGGCGGGCATCGTGCATCGCGATCTCAAACCGTCGAACATTCTCATCGGACCCGAAGGGGTCAAAGTGACGGACTTCGGTCTCGGCGGCATTCTCGAGGAAGGTGGATTCGCCCGCACCGGAACGTTGATGGGTTCCGTTGCGTGGCTGTCCCCAGAGCAGATCACGGGTGCTCCAGTCGACGAGCGCACCGACATCTTCAATCTCGGTCTTGCTCTGGCCTACATCGCTCTTGGTCGCCATCCATACGGATCCCCGAGTTCAGGTACCGGGGTAGTGGAACCTCTCGGCTCGGGTCGTCCTGAGGCGATGATGTATCGCATCTCCCACGCCTCACCGAGCATCGACGAGATTCCATCCCCGTTGCACGATGTCATTTCCCAATGCCTGTCCATGGATCCCGAGGGGCGACCGACACTCGGAGCACTCGCAACATTCTTTTCTTCGGGTGGATCGAGCGAGGCGACTCAGCCCATCCCACGCCTCGGCGATCTTCGGCCCAGAGACACGACTCCGGTTTCCATGCCGCTGGCACCTCCTCTTGTCCCACCGGTTCATGTCGAACGCGAGCCCATCATCTCGGAGTATGCACCAGGGAGTGATTCGACCGGCGAGATGCCGATGTTCGCTGCATTCCCCCAACAGGACTACGAGTCCGATGAGCAATACCGTCGTCCGGCACGCCGTTGGAGGGCTGTGCTCATTGGATTGGGTGTGGCTGTAGCCAGCCTGGTCGCCGCTGCGGCGGTTGTGGACGTCACGAACGTCGTCGATCTCGGTGTGATCGGTGTCGTGGAGACAGTTGCCACAACGACCACCTCGACGTCCACCACCACATCGACATCGACGTCGACAACAGT
>JAULYE010000103.1:0-4590 GCA_032118015.1 Ilumatobacteraceae bacterium
GGAGTTCCGTCTGCGAGATACGGCATATCGGCCTCGGGCAGAATCTTGGAGATGACACCCTTGTTGCCGTGGCGGCCGGCGAGCTTGTCGCCAACGCTGATCTTGCGCTTCTGGGCGACGAGAACCTTCACCATCTGGTTCACACCAGGGGCAAGTTCGCCACCTTCGTTGCGATCCAACATGCTGACATGGATCACTTTGCCGCTCTCACCGTGAGGCACCTTGAGAGACGTGTCTCGAACCTCGCGCGCCTTCTCGCCGAAGATGGCCCGCAACAAACGCTCTTCGGGCGTCAGTTCCGTTTCACCCTTCGGGGTCACCTTGCCGACAAGGACGTCTCCCGGACCGACTTCGGCGCCGACGCGGATCACGCCGCGTTCGTCGAGGTCACGCAAGATGTCATCGGAAAGATTCGGGATGTCTCGTGTGATCTCTTCCGGACCGAGTTTGGTGTCACGGGCGTCGACTGAGTACTCGTGAATGTGGATCGACGTCAGAACGTCGTCACGTACGAGGCGGTCGGACAAGATGATGGCGTCTTCGAAGTTGTAGCCCTCCCACGGCATGAGCGCCACGAGCAGGTTCTTGCCCAACGCGAGTTCGCCCAAGTCGGTGCTCGGACCATCGGCCAACAAGTCGCCCTTGCGAACCTTTTGACCCTCGGTCACCCGCGGGATCTGGTTGACACACGTGTTGTGGTTGGAGCGGCGGAACTTGTACAGGTGATACGTGCGTTTACCGAGAGTCTTGTACTGCACGATGATCAGGTTGCCTGCGACCTCGGTGACCTCTCCCTCTTCGAGGGCGAGGATGAGATCTGCTCCGTCGGCAGCAGCGCGCTTTTCCACGCCGGTGCCGATGTACGGCGCCTCGGTGCGAATCAGTGGAACGGCCTGTCGCTGCATGTTGGCGCCCATCAATGCACGGTTGGCGTCGTCATGCTCGAGGAACGGAATCAACGCCGTTGCCACCGACACGATCTGCTTCGGTGACACGTCGATGAAGTCGACCTCGTTCGGCGACACGTAGAGAATGTCGGTCGTGGCACCGAAGAAGCTTTCAGCTTCAAGCATCTTGCGCAGATCCTCGAGGCTTGCCGCCTGCGGTGAACGGCGCACAAGAACCTTTGTGTCCTTGAACGAGCCGTCGGAGTTGATGGCGGTATTGGCCTGAGCGACGACGTACTTCTCTTCTTCGTCGGCTGGCATGTAGACGACCTTGTTGGTCACCCGACCGTTTTCGACCTTGCGATACGGACTCTCGATGAAGCCGAACTCGTTGACTCGGGCGTACGTCGACAGGGCTCCGATGAGACCGATGTTGGGACCTTCCGGTGTCTCGATCGGACACATACGTCCGTAGTGCGAGAAGTGGACGTCACGGACTTCGAATCCGGCACGCTCACGGCTCAGACCTCCCGGACCGAGAGCCGACAAACGACGACGGTGCGTGAGACCCGACAACGGGTTGACCTGGTCCATCAACTGGGACAACTGGCTGGTTCCGAAGAACTCCTTGATCGCAGCCGAGACCGGGCGGATGTTGACGAGAGTGACAGGTGTGATCGATTCCGGATCCTGAGTCGTCATTCGCTCGCGGACCACTCGCTCCATACGCGACAGGCCGATTCGTACCTGGTTCTGGATCAGTTCTCCCACCGAGCGAATACGGCGGTTGGCGAAGTGGTCCTGGTCGTCGAGACGGTACCCGGGCTCTTGTTTGACGAGATGCAACATGTACGAAACCGAGGCCAGGATCTCATTGGGGCGCAGAACGTTGGTGTCGTTCGGATCGCTCTCGATCGGGCGCTTGTTCGGGTCGTCGATGTCGACGTCGAACCTCGAACCGATCTTGCGCGTTCCCGCACCGAACATCGAGTCGAGCTTGGCAATTTCGTCACCGAGTTTGCGATCGAGCTTGTAGCGACCGACACGTGACAAGTCGTAGCGCTTGGAATCGAAAAAGGCGTTCTTGAAGTACCCGCGTGCGGATTCGAGCGATGGCGGCTCGCCCGGACGTGCACGCTTGTAGATCTCGACCAGTGCTTCGTTCTGCGTCACGGCGAGATGGCGCTCTTTTTCCCACTGACCTTCGAGGAAATCGAAATGGGCAACGAAGCGTTCGAGGAAGCCAGGTGCGTGATCTTCGTCGTAGCCGAGTGCACGCAACAAGACGAAGACGCCCATACGGCGCTTGCGCGCCACACGAGTGCCGGCTGTGACGTCCTTTCCAGGCTTTTGCTCGACGTCGAACTCGAGCCACTCACCGCGCTGGGGATGGATCGTGCCCTTGACGAGCTGATGCTTGGAAAGGTTACGCAGACGGAAACGCTCACCAGGTTCGAAGATGACGCCTGGGGATCGAACGAGCTGCGACACGACGACGCGCTCAGTGCCATTGACAATGAAGGTTCCCTTCGGTGTCATCATCGGGAAGTCGCCCATGAACACCAGCTGCTCACGCAACTCACCAGTGGATCGGTTGCTGAACCGAGCGCGCACGAGAATCGAGCGCTGATAGGTGTGCCCCTTCTCGCGGCATTCCTCGACGGTGAACTTCGGCTCGGGGAACAGGTCCTCATCCGTCGGGTCGTACTCGAGTTCCAGACTCAAGTTGCCATGGAAGTCCTCGATCGGCGAGATGTCACGGAAGGTCTCAGCGAGTCCGACTTTCAAGAAGTGTTCGAAACTCTCCCGCTGGATCGCCAGCAGGTCGGGGAGTTGTAGGACTTCATCCAGGTTGGCGAATGAATAACGCTCGCGTGAAGAGGTTCGAGAGGCCAAGGTGAACTCCTAGAGGCTGGTGGGGCGGCAAGTGGGATACGAATGACAAAAAACTGAAGTGGGCGTCTGTTCGGCGAGCACCTGACCGCAGTCGAGATGTGCAGGGATACGCCGAACCGAATTCAGGGAACGAAAAAGACAGAGGCGACGCACGGCAACTGACGAGACTACCGAGTCAGGGCACCCTTTATCAACCGTGACCGGCAATTCACCGGACGGGATGGAGGCAAGGACAAGGTAGAGACTGAACCACCCCCTGGTCAAGGACCTCAGGTCCAGAATTTCTCAATTTCGGGCACTGTGATCTCACTGAAAACCGCAAGCGGCTCACTCGGGCACCGTGTCGGCCCAGGCCGGAAAATGCAGAACGGGCACCCGCCAAAATCCGCGGGTGCCCGTTCTGTCGTCCTGATGGGGACAATCCGTCACTTGATTTCGACGGTTGCTCCGGACTCCTCGAGCTTGGCCTTTGCCTTGTCGGCATCGTCCTTGCTGACCTTTTCCATGACGGGCTTGGGAGCGGCGTCCACGAGGTCCTTGGCTTCTTTGAGACCAAGGTTGGTGAGCTCGCGCACAACCTTGATGACCTGGATCTTCTGAGCGCCGGCATCGGACAAGATGACGTCGAACTCGTCCTTTTCCTCTGCTGCGCCTGCTGCCGCAGCGCCGCCGCCGGCGGCGACAGCAGCAACGGCCACGGGGGCTGCGGCCGTGACACCGAACTTCTCTTCGAATGCGTCGAGCAGTTCCTTCAATTCAATAACGGTGAGGGCGGCGATGCCGTCCAGAATCTCGTCTTTCGACAGAGCCATGATGATTTCTCCTTGTTGATATTCAGTTCGTGAATGTGATTGTGAGTTGTTTCGAGCTGGATCAGCCGTTCGGTCTTCGATTCGACCTTGTGGTTGTCACGCAGCTTGTTTTTCGATGAGGGCCTTCAAGCCGTATGCCATTTGACGTGGCAGAGCCTGGAGAAGTCCTGCAGTCTTGACGAGCGGTGCCTGTATCGCGCCTGCCATCTGGGCCAGCAGAACTTCGCGCGGTGGCAGATCGGCCAGAGCTTCGATGTCTTTTGCAGACATGGTCGCTCCGGACAGCACGCCTCCTTTGAGCACCAGCAGTGCGTTCGTCTTGGCGAATTCACGCAGCACCTTGGCGGTGGCTGCCGCATCGCCGTGGACGAACGTCAACGACGCTGGTCCGACGAGCATGTCGGCGAGCGCTGGCTTGCCAGCCTTTTCGGCAGCAAGACGAGCAAAGGTGTTCTTGTACACCTTCAACTCAGCCTCGACGCCGCGCAAAGACGTGCGCAGAACAGCGAGATCACCGACCGTCAATCCTCGGTACTCCGACACGACGATCATGTCGACCGCGGACATCTTGCCTGCGATCTCTTCGACCTTCGCCACGTTTTCCGGACGGGGGTTTCCCATATTTTCCTCCTTTCGCTTCGACTCGGGGCTCGCAGATGCGAACACCACGAGGAGCGAAAAGAGCTCCGTGCAGTCTTCGCCTCGGTAGGCGGGATCATGATCCCCTTAGCCACCCGGAGGCGGACCGACTGTCTCTGGCAAGCACAGTTGTAGAACGTGTACGTTTCTCGTCCCGAACCTATCGGCTCGAGTTCATATCTCTCCGAGGCTCCTCAGTCCTGTTCGGGCCGCAGGCGGCTGAGATCGATTTTGACTCCTGGTCCCATCGTCGAGGACACCGTCATCTTCTTCAGGTAGCGACCCTTGGCCGAGGCTGGCTTGGCGCGCTGGATCTCATCGAGAACGGCTCGGAAGTTCGCCTCGAGCGCTTCGGG
>JAULYE010000104.1:0-2526 GCA_032118015.1 Ilumatobacteraceae bacterium
CACTCAGGTCGGATGCTGTCACTCGTCAAGAGTCGAAGAACGCATGAACGAGTGCTTCGAGCGTGAGACGATCCCACTCAGCGGGATCAACGTTCGTCTGACCGCGTTCGATGTGAACGCGACCAATGAGCAGACTGTGGTGCCATGCAACTGTGGAAGGGAGATCGATTCCAGAACGAAGCCATCCACGCTCTCGACAGGGCTCGAGAATCCTGCACAGTTCAGCAACGACCTCGTCTTGTGCCCGAGCAATGGCCACTTCCAATTCGGGGCGGGCATAGGCACTCCCGAGAGCGCTCGTTCGCACCCATCGATTCGGACCTCGTTCGGCCAGTGAGCGCGTCCACGTGATCGTGAGAACGGCACGTAGATCGTCGCTCGAAGTGCACCTGGCGACGGCTTCACCGATCCGAGCGATGTCCTCGAACGTTCGGCGGGTGTAGCGCGCCACCTGCGCAGCGATGACCAATCCATCGCGGCTGCCGAAGTGGTAGTACAGCGTCGGGGGGGTGACCCCAGCTTCTGCGACGATGTCGTTCACTCGGACCGCCGCCTCTCCACCGCCGTCGATGGCAGCTATGGCGAGATCGAGGATCTTGTCGCGAACTTCATTCGACACGATCAATGACCATACAGAACATGACCCCAGCTATCGCAATGCGGAAAGATCCGCCTACACCCGCATCGCCAGATCGATTGGAACACCAAATTCCAACTTCACGGCGAGATCGGTCACGACCAAGATCATTCAGTTGGGCTTCGCTCGCCGAACTCGGCGCATCGCTGCAGCCCGTAACGATCGAAGGGTCAGTTGCGGAATTCGACGTAATGAGATCGGTCCAGACGATTGTCGAATCAGTCGAATTGCTTGCGCCGGATGAACCACATTCCATAGGACCGGGGCCTTCGACGCGATTTCAGAAGCAACATGGAAGAGGCGAGTGTTCGACTCTCTGACGGCGACGAACGAGTTTTGGCGGTAGTAGAAGGCCACCTGTTCATCCGACCAAACGAATGGCCGAATGAGATCGAAACACCGATACCCGTTTCGTGAGAATTCGTCGACCCACGTCGATGGCCACTGTTCATTGACATGATCTGTGCCTCCCTGATGCGGGATCGCTCCGGAGAACAGCACGACATCACTCAGAGAACACAACTCGTGAATCAGACTTGCCCCGCGAGTTGGGGGCAGGTGTTCGATCACCTCCATGCACATCGCCAAATCGAACCTGCCCTTCACCGGCAATGACGTCGTCAGGTCGTGGGGGTGAAAGTCTCCCAGAGAAATGAGAAGTTGTTCATGGGAGACGTACTTCCCGTCGACTCCCACAACTTCCGAGTTCCATAACTTCTGCGCTACCGACAACCAGGTACCGATCCCGCAGCCAATATCGATACATGTTGTGGGTCGGACGAGCTGGGTCAACAGGGGCAGAATCACCTCGGCACTTTGCAGAGATTCGGATCGATGCCTCTCATAGAACAACCTGTCGTACGACGTCTGATCGGTCATGATGGCACTTTCAACTCCTTCGCTCTGCGTGATCGCATTTCGCCAGAACGTTGTGAGTCCCCATCAGACGAGGTGTCAACGAAGGGTCACGTCGATGTTCGTGTCACCATCGATGGTGAGTTCACATGTCCGCGCTGATCCTGCCGCCGAGCAGGCGGCACCCCAGCCAAGAAATTCGTTGCCGTCGATTGGATCGACGGTCAAACGAACCGTCACACCGTTGGTGATGGTGCACGACGAGACTGAATCTTGTGTTGGTCCACACGAGAGCAGCGGTGGATCTGCGCTGACATTCCCACCCCCACTCCCGATCCAACGCAAGAAGACATTGACGCGTTCAACCGGAGTGGAAGTTGTCGGCATCAGGCTCGTCGCCACCTCGACTTGAGATGCGGACGTGGATGAGATCGAATCCGGTTCGGTCGATGTCGACGATTGTTTGCCACACCCGACCACACCGAACATCAAGACAAGGAGAGGGACAACAATTCTCGCTCTGGCCATTTCATTCCTCGAATACTGACGACTTGATCCGTACCCTAGTCAGTCGTCCCAAGCGGATCCGACGTCGGAGGCGGTCCGCATCGACGAAGAAACCGCAGTATTTTGCGCCATCCTTTCGGGGATACTGAGCATCTGTGATTCGAGTGCGGCACATGGCAACAACATTCGGAGCTGCGTGCATTGCTGCCGCAACACTGATCAGCGGCGGGTGCGTCGCCTCGCAACCACAGGATGCCGAGCCACTCGCCTGGAACTCGGTTCAGCTGGACGTTCAAACCATTAGCGCTGCTGGAACGACGTTTGCGTGGGCGGAACTCGGGTCCGGTTCGCCATTGTTGCTTCTCAACGGCACTGCTTCACCGATGAACGAGTGGGATCCCGCCTTCCTGGCCGAACTTGCCGCACAGCATCGAGTCATCGTCTTCGACTACCCAGGATTGGGAGGCTCCGGTGAGGCCCCCAGCACGTGGGACTTCGACCTGGCAGCTGATTGGGTGAATGACTTC
>JAULYE010000105.1:0-7266 GCA_032118015.1 Ilumatobacteraceae bacterium
CTGATAGCGCCGGGGGTGTCCAGATCATCATCCAGGCAAGCGCGCACATCATCCAATAGTTCGGGGGCCTCGGGGGCCGACGCGTCTGCAGTGGACTGCTCCCATGTCTCCAATTGCCGCTGCGCGGTGGGAAGGAGAGTCGAGAACCACTCCCATTCGTGCCGATAGTGATTCTTCGTGATCGCGAGGCGAATGACCCGAGGGTCCCATGTTTTGCGCAGGGCATCGACGAATTCGAGATTGCCGAGACTCTTCGACATCTTGGTTCCATCCATGAAAACCATCGCCACGTGCATCCAGTGCTTGACGAACGGACGCCCGGTCGCGGCCTCGCTCTGGGCTCGTTCACATTCGTGGTGCGGAAAGATCAGGTCCGAACCGCCTCCGTGCAGGTCGATGGTTTCTCCGAGTTCGCGCAATGCAAGTGCTGAGCATTCGATGTGCCACCCGGGACGACCTGCACCCCAGACAGCATCCCAGGACGGCTCGTCGTCAGCCGATGGCTGCCAGAGAACGAAATCAAGTGGATGTCTCTTACTGGGATTGTCCACATCTCCGCCGCGTTCGCGAGCAAGAGCGATCATCTTCTCCGGTGAATAGTGACTGACCGAACCGAAAGACTCGAACTTGCTGACATCGAAATACACGGATCCATGCGCCTCGTAAGCGAAGCCCCGCTCGAGAACCATTCCGATGAAACCTCTGATGTCGGAAATCGCCGATGATGCACGCGGTGACGAGTACGTCGCGAGGGCATTCAGCGCTTCCATATCGCGATCGAATCGGGCTTCTTCTCCTGCGGCAAGGTCGAGATAGTGAACGCCGATTTCGCGTGCTTTGGCAAACAATGGATCATCGACATCGGTGACATTACGCACGCACCTCACTTCGTGACCCATGTCGATGAGACGTCTCTGCAACACGTCGTAGGCAAGGAATGTTGCAGCGTGCCCGATGTGGGTCGCGTCGTAGGGTGTGATGCCGCAGGTGTACATCTTCACCACGTGATCGGGTTCGAATGGCACCACGGCTTGGCGCGCTGTGTCGAAAAGCTGCATCATCCCTGAGCGATTGTCTTGATTCCCGTCAACTTCGGGGCGACGCGCGTCTTGTATCGCACGTTCAACTGCAAGAGCACTGCAGTGAAAGCCTCGATGGCTGTTGCATTGGACAGTTGGCCTGCATCGAGAGGACGACAACCCGGAATGCGAGCAACGATCTCGGACACTTCCTCAAGAGCGGAAGCATCATCGGAACAGATCAGAACATCGGAATCGATAGGAGATCCGAGATGACCTAGTTCCTTGGCAGGCAGGTGATGAAAAGCAGCAACGACACGACACCCCGGTACAGCTGCTTGGACATGCGCAGCGACACTTCCCCGCGGCGGAAGAAGGGGTTGAAATTCGCCGGCGACACGAACGAGAGCATTGGCCATGCTGATGACGATCTTGCCCTGCAATTCAGCGGCATTCTCCTGAACCGTTGCTGCAGCCGAATCCCACGGAGTGGCAATGACAACGATCGAACATCGAGCAGCAGCGGCATTGTCGCCGGAGGAAAATCGGTCGGCGAGCTCGGGAAACTTCTCCAACTCGTGTGCCACGACCTCAGCGGCACGTTCTGCAGATCTCGAGCCGATCACGACGTCGTATCCCACAGAAGCCAGTCGGAGTCCGAGTGCTGTTCCGGCAGGACCAGTGCCGCCCAGGATTCCGATCTGCATCCTTCAAGACTGACACACCCTGGGGTGGGACTACCGTATCCACCCCTGAAGTCCTCAGGTGACCCAACCGTGTCCTCCCTGCCCTGTGACGTCCCATGGGCACTTCAAGGGTCCTGCAGTCGCCACTAGGTTGAAGTCATGGGTCTGCTCGAAGGTAAGAAAATCGTCGTCACCGGAGTTCTCACTGATGCCTCACTGGCATTCGGAATCGCCCGACTCTGTTTGGACGAGGGTGCCGAGATCGTGCTCACCGGTGCTGGTCGAGCGATGTCACTGACTCAGCGAACGGCGCGCAAACTTCCCAAAGAAGTCGAAGTACTCGAACTCGATGTCACCGTGAACGAGCACATGGAGTCGGTTCGTCATCGCCTCACCGACAAGTGGGGCTCGATCGACGGTGTCGTGCACTCGATCGGTTTCGCTCCCGAAGTGTGTCTGGGTGATGACTTCTTGGCGGCGCAATGGTCGGATGTGGCCGTTGCGATGCATATCAGCGCCTATTCCTTCAAGCATCTCGCCGACATCTTCCTCCCTCTCATGGGTCGGGGCGCATCCTTCGTCGGTCTCGACTTCGACAACACCGTGGCTTGGCCGGCGTACAACTGGATGGGAGTCGCAAAATCGGCACTCGAGAGCATCAATCGCTACCTGGCACGTGAAGTCGGTCCTCGTGGCATTCGCTCGAATCTCGTCGCTGCCGGTCCGATCAAAACAATGGCTGCCAAGTCGATTCCCGGATTCAAGATGTTCGAAGACGTGTGGGATGACCGCGCTCCTTTGGGATGGGACGTCAATGATGCCGAACCAGTTGCTCGTGCTGTGGTCGCCCTCCTGTCGGATTGGTTTCCTGCGACGACCGGATCGATGATCCACGTCGACGGCGGCTATCACACCACCGGTGCCTGACAGCGGACTGACCTTTGGCCTCCAACTCTCTGGCTAATCTGTGGTATGCCAATCCCGGGTTCACATCGGGTTGATATCGGCGCTCGAAAAGGGGACGAGACATGAAGCATGGTGGACGAATCTTTTTGACGATCGCAGTAGCTACCTTGACCGCGACTTCCTGCGGCGGATCCAGCGAATCATCGAGTACAGCCGCATCATCGGATCCATTGTCGGCACAAGAGATTCAGGATCTCGCTGACTCTGGCATGGTCGAAGAAATCGCCGATGCTGCAGGAGTGCCACAAGCCTGTTTGGAACTCTCTTTGGCCATGGCTACAGCATCAGGGGGAATGGTTCCGGGTTCGGATGAAACCGGTATCGACAGTGATGCCCTCGCCCAAAGCTTCGATGCCATCAGGGATATGGCGCCCGGTGATCTTCAAGGCGACGTCGAGATCGTCAAAGAAGGGATGACCGAGTACCTGGAAGTTCTTGCAGAGTTCGGAAACGACTTCACTGCGATGATGGCCGATCCAGCCGCCCTCGAGAGGTTTTCCTCGGTCTTCGATGACGAAACCTTCTCCGAAGCGACCGACCGCTTCAGCGTTTGGTTGGAAACGGTCTGTAACCCCTGAAACCGGGCGCTGACCAGCCCGGCGTGGGTAGCCGTTCACACATGAATTCAGACCAGGATCTGAGGTCGTCGATGATCATCGATTCCTCGTGACATAACTGAACTATGTCACAGTCCGCTGCGCTCCAGAATGTGGATCCCGCACGCCGAGCCCAAACCGATGACGTGCGCGAGTCCGACTTTGGCGCCTTCGATCTGTCGATCTCCTGCCTCATTGCGCAAGTGGTGACAGACTTCCCAGATGTTGGCGATGCCGGTTGCCGCAATCGGGTGACCCTTGGACTGCAGTCCTCCCGACACGTTGACAGGCATCGACCCGTCACGCCACGAAGCGCCACTCAAGAAGAAGTCGACGGCTCCCCCCTCAGGGCAGAGCATCAAATTGTCATAGTGGACCAATTCGGCAGTTGCGAAGCAATCGTGAAGCTCGACGAGATCGAGATCTTCTGGAGTCACCCCCGCTTGCTCATAGGCGATGCGCGCTGCATTTCGGGTCAACGTGTTGACATCGGGCAGGACCTGGCATGACTCCTGATACGGGTCCGTCGTGAGCACCGAGGCCGAAACCTTGATCGCCCGTCGCTGCTGCTCTTTCGACAACGTGCGCAGCACCTCTCCTGATACGACGACCGCCGCTGCAGCACCATCACAGTTGGCTGAACACATCGGGCGCGTGTTCGGATACGCGATCATCATGTCGTTCATGATCTCATCGAGCGTGAATCGCTTTTGGTAAGCAGCGAGAGGATTCAGAACCGAGTGAGCATGGTTCTTCTCCGAGATCTTGGCGAACAGTTCGAAAGAAACTCCTCCGTACTTGTGTCCGTATTCCATGCCGACTTGGGCGAACGTTCCCGGCATCGTGTCCGTTCCGATGCGGCCATCAGTTGGAGCGACGCTTCCGAAACGCCCCTTGGGTTCCCATGTGTTCCCATCCTTCTTCGCGGTTCCCCCGCCGCCGAGCAGTCCAGCTCCGGCCAACTTTTCCGCCCCGACGGCAAGGCCCATACGCACTTCGCCTGACTTCACGGCCATGATCGCGGTGCGCAGTGCGGTGGCTCCCGTCGCACATGCATTGGCGACGTTGTACACGGGAATACCCGTCTGTCCGATCTGCTTTTGCAGCAACTGACCGAAACCGGAACTGGCACCCATCAGATTTCCGGCCGCCAATACGCCGATGTCCTTCATCGTCACACCAGCATCGGCCAGCGCCGCCATTGCCGCTTCAGCCCCGAGATCCACGATGTCCTTGTCAGCATGCTTGCCGAACTTCGTCATCGCGATACCAAGAATCCAAATGTCATCGCTTGCCATGATCTTCTCCCATCTGTTCTTTCAATGTTCGTGTCGTGATCGTCGGATTGCTCATTCGATCGGCCTTCATCGCACCGGCTCGAAGCCGAATCCGATGGCCTCGGTCCCCTGGTCGTCCGTGCCGAGACTGTACGTCGTCAAACGCACCTTCATACCGAGGGTGACGTGCTCAGGCGAAGGCTCGACATTGATCACATTTCCTCGAACACTGGTGCCTGCACAATCCACGATGCCTGCAACGAAAGGAACTGGCACACCCGGTGCAGCAAAGGCGACGATCGTGAACGACTTGAGAATGCCCTCGGTGACGACAGGAGCTTTCTTGAACGACGTGCCAAAGCAATTGGCACACGCGTTCCGACGATCGAAATAGCGGGCGCCACATGACGAGCATTCGTTGGCAACGAGATGCGGCGAATCGCCCAACTCCAGATAATCGACATGGGGTACTTGGGCGGCCATCTCAAACCTCGATCCACAACTGAGTCAACTGGACTCCCCTACCCTAAACCTGGACCCCGGCGGAGAAGAACTCCGTGACAGAGCCCTCCTACCATGTACCGACGTGAACGGTCTCGTGCGGTGCTCGTCGCAGACGAGTTGTGGGCGAACCTGACGGGCGGTCCGATGGATCTCGGAACCCGATTGCAATCGCTCCGATGCAATGGGCTGACGCAGGAACGAGAAGGTCGGCGAAATACTCCGTTTGATCGCCGTGGACTCCGAAAAAGAGCGCTCCCCATTGGCGTTCTTCAACCAGGAGCAATACGTTCTGCGCCACCATTCCCGCATCGACAAGCCAATACGGCGTCTGCCATCGAGATGCTTCGGCGAACCCGAGTTCACGTTTGTCCTCGAGGGAGTAGCGATCCACATAGGCCTGGCGGTCCCCAAGAACCAGCACGACATGAGGAGCCTCGAGGACTCCAGGTGAGCGACCCGTGAACCAGGCGCCAGCTCCCGATCGCTCCCAGAACTGCTCAAGGTTTTCACCCGAGAGCACCAGCAGATGAACACCTTGAGAAAAGCCCGCTGAAGGCGCTCGCAACGAGACTTCAGCGATCCGTACCACCTCTTCGAGAGATGGGCCTGCTCGAAAGGTACGTGTCATCCGCCTGCGACGCAACAGCCGCTCGACAAGAGTGCTGTCCTCAGTCGACACGGCGCCGGGAAGACGAGCTGTGAGCCGTTTGCATCGGAGAAATCATCGAGAGCCGAGTTTGAGAAGATCCTCTGCCATGGTCCAACCGTGGACGATCAACGACCCATCGCCAGCAGCATCGACAACTGCGAACAACGAGGCAATCTCGGGCTTGACCTTGTCCGGCTTCAACGTCTCATGGTCGAGAAATCCGGAGCGTCCCTTCTTGGAAACTGCAAAGGTCTTTTCGTCGTACTGGGCATCCACTCCGAAACGACGGGCGAGACGTCGGCCCCATGCACGTTCCTCGCCCACTGCACGGTGACCAGGACGCGGTATCAACTCGGTCAGCGACTTGAAAGCTTCCAGTCCCCCGGGTGTCACGAAACGACTTCCGACGACAACGTCCTCATCGGGGAACGCCATCAGGGCGCGATGGAAAGCCTCCGACATCAGACCCTTGAGAACTTGATCACGCTTGGATGAACGGCGCACACTGAGCATGCCAAGAAGCACACATGGAGTGCCCCCGATTCGTTCGAGAGTCGAAAAGGTGAATCCGTGCAGTTTCCCACTCTCACGAGCAAGGGTGCACAGAACCCAATCCTCTTTGGCTCGGAGCAGACGATCCACGTCGAAAGACCCACCCATCGCCGCCATCTGTTCGAGTTCGTCCTCGGTGATCGCTGAGCAATCCTTCGTCTCGACGTCTACTGCCATATTTGGATGTCTTCTCCCCTGCACGGACATCTGCCGGACCGGTGCCGGCTCTGCAGCCGACTTGTGTGGCTGACCCATTGTGCCACCTCGAACCATGAGCGAACGAAACCATCAGAATCCCTAGCGAATCACCCCGGAACCGAAGGTCACCCGCAACTGCGGGATGACCCGATCCAGGTCGACTCCGAAGTCGTCTCCCAACCTCAGAACCTTGGACTCCCCGACATGGAGGTACACCTGAGCAGGACCCGGGTATTCCGTCAGGATGTCCTTCAAGCGGGTGACCTTGTCCGAATCGAGAGCATGGGCTGGGAAGTTCAGGCGCAACTCCGGCGCCGACGAGCTCAACACAGCTGGAGTCACTTCCAATACCGCAATACTCAGTCGATCCTCGTTGCGGCTGACACGACACTTGACGGCGACAACCGCATCTTCGTGAAGCTTGTGATTGTGCTGCTGCAGAGTTCGGGAGAAAACTGTCAGCTCGACACCACCGTGCAGATCCTCCAACTGCAGGACCGCCATCGGATCGCCCTTCCTCGTCATCTTTCTCTCGACCTTGGCGAGGATCCCAGCAAACGTCACGATCGATCCCGATTGGAGACCATCGAGATCGGCAGTCGTCGCAGTGGCCAATCTTCGTAGGGAGCCCTCATACCCGCGCAAAGGATGGTCGCTCAGGTACAAACCGAGGACCTCCTTTTCCATCTTCAACTTGAACGACTTGTCGTAATCGTTCTCAGGTATGGCAATGTCGAGACAGACGCCGTCGAAGTCCAAGCTCGTGTCGCCTTCAGCTCCGTCGAAGAGAGTCATCACCCCTCGCTCGGCACGTGAACG
>JAULYE010000106.1:0-5025 GCA_032118015.1 Ilumatobacteraceae bacterium
CCGTTGGCGATCTGAAGTTCATTTCTTTGCCATGCACTTGGATCGTGCCTTCATCGGGACGCTGCATCCCGTACAACGTTTTCATCAACGTCGACTTACCAGCTCCGTTCTCGCCGACAATGGCGTGAATCGTGCCGGGTCGTACTCGGAGATCCACGTCGTAGTTGGCCACGACGCCCGGAAATCGCTTCGTGATCCCGCTCAGTTCGACCGCCAGAGCATCTGTTGTCGTCGCACCCGCGCCGTGCTGTCCGCTCGAATCCATTCGTTAGTTGTAGCAGAGGAGTTGTGGCAGAGGACTCCTCGCATAGCAGAGGAGCCCGGGCCATTGGCCCGGGCTCCTCCTCGAACATTCGCCCGTCGGGCGGATGATGCTGTGATCTGTTGTGATCAGGGAGCGGTCGGAACAGTGATGTCACCACTGATGATGGCTGCCTTGATCTCCTCGAGCTGCTCGATGAAGTCCGTGAGGTAGTCACCTGAGGTGGCGTAGCCGACACCGTCATTGGACAGATCGAACACCTTGATGCCGCCCGTCTTGTCACCATCGGCGACGGCCTTGACCGTCTCGAACACGGCGACGTCGACGCGCTTGATCATCGAGGTCAAGATGACCGCCTGAGCCTCAGGCGTACCACGAGTGATGTACTCGTCGCTGTCGACACCGATGGCCCACTTGCCAGCTTCGATGGCAGCTTCGACAGTGCCTGCACCCGAGCCGCCTGCAGCGGTGTAGATGACGTCGGCACCAGCTGCGTACCAGCCAGCGGCAATTTCCTTGGCTCCGGCAACGTTGCCCCAAGCTGAGTTGTCACCTGCTGGTCCGAGGTACTGGACCTCGACGACGATGTCCGGGTTGATGTACTTCGCACCAGCGGTGTACCCAGCCTCGAACTTCTTGATCAAGTCGATTTCCTGACCACCGATGAAGCCAATGATGCCGGTCTCGCTCTTGAGAGCAGCAGCGGCTCCGACGAGGAACGAACCCTGCTCTTCGGCGAACAGAAGGCTCTTGACATTGTCGGCTTCGACAACGGAGTCGACGATGCCAAAGGTGATGTCCGGGTTCGCCGCAGCGACTTCGGCCATCGGGTCGGTGAACATGAAGCCGACACCGACGATGACTACATTGCCATCACCAGCGAGAAGTTCCAAGTTCGCCTTGCGGTCTTCGTCGACCGTTGCTTCCAGTTCGGTGATCTGGGCGCCCAGTTCACTGGTAGCCCTCTCGCCGCCTGACGCAGCCGAGTCGTTGAACGTTCCGTCACCGCGACCACCGGTATCGAAGGCGATACCGGCCTTGATGCCGTCACCCGATCCACTCGAGCCGCCGTCGTCGTCGCCGCCGCAGGCAGCTACCACGAGACTGAGTGCGGCCAGCGATGCCGCCAGCATTCGTGCATTTTTGCGCATGTGTTGATTCCTCCCCTGAGTCGCCGGGCCCAAATGCTCGGCGAGTGGTTGCCCAACTCTACACCAGCGCAATTATTGGGTTCGTCCACGCTTTTGGATTGCCGTGCGGCGGGAAGCAACTGCGTCAGGGGAGAAGTGCTGCTTCTGCCAGAGTCGGCCATCTCGTGCTTCGATCGCCCAGGCGTCCTCGTCGGCATGGATCTCGGCGTAGGTTCGCCGGATCTGGCGCACGCCGGCCTGATCGTTTCCGCACATGTCGAGTGCGAGACGTCGAACGAAGGGCATGAGTTCTTCATGTGGGACGACATGGTTGACGAGACCGAAGTGCAACGCTTCGTGTGCTGACAGGAAATTGCCGGAAAAACTCATCTCCCGTGCCCGACGAATACCGATCGCCTGTGGCAGGAGAACCGTCAAACCCCAACCTGGCATGACGCCCACCCGAGTGTGAGTGTCGCCGAATTTGGCGTTCTCAGAGGCAACGAGGAAGTCGCAGTTGAGTGCGAGTTCGAGGCCGCCGGTGATGGCGACGCCGTTGACTGCTCCGATCAAGGGTTTGTCCATGTGAGGGAATGGACCGCGCCGCGATGTGCGCGGCATGTCGTTGTCGCCGGGGGCGGACACCTCGGGCGATTTCGATGTCTCAGAAGCAGTCCGGATGTTGCCGCCCGTCGAACCGAGTTCCTTGAGATCGAGACCTGCACAAAATGCGGGATCCGCCCCTGTGAGGACCACGACGTCGACTTCATCGTCGCTCGAGGCCTGTTCGATGAGTCGAGGCAGCAACGAGAGCACTTCGGACGACAAGGCGTTGCGCGCAGCCGGCCGATTCAAGGTGACTGTTGCGATTCGGTCTGCGACATCGAGAAGAACGACGCTGTCCGGCGGAGTCAAAAGAGCCATGTAGGGGTCGTATCACACGACGGGCCAGCAGTGCCTGCTCAGTCGGATTCGCCCGGTGGAAGAAAAGGGAAATCGAGGTCGGCAATGCGCACCAGCATCGCTGCAATCCAGCCCCCGAGAGCACCGAAATGATCGTCGAGAACCGTGCTCGCCCCATTGGCCAAGGAGTCCTCAGACAATTCGTACAACCCCTCATAGGTGGCTTCGATTGCATGTTCGGGATCGGCCTCGTCGGTCGTGTACATCGTTTCAACTGTGATGGCTGCCCGCTCGAGAACGCCGTTTCCGATCGAGGGACTGGCCTGGGGAAGGAGACTGCGAATCGCCGTCAGGTCCGGCGTTGCACCGATCCGCTGCACACGAAGGACGATTTCGATCTCGATCGCTGGGCGATCGTCGAGCTCTTCTTCGAGATACCACTTGCGATAGGCCGTTTGACTCCACGATGGCCAATCGAAGGTGATGTGTGCGAGGACTCTCGGAGGTCGATCCTCGCCGGGTAGTCCGTAACTGGTCTCCCAACTCAAGTCTCCGAGGAGCACATCGACGTGAAAATGCTCCTCGAATGCCTGGCGTTCGAGAAAGGCCCGCTCGAATGCTTCACGCAGAGCGCTGATGACATCTGTGAATACATGATCGAGCATCGCCTCTGACGATACAGCCGGGACTCATTGGCACACGGAAGGTGCCCCATGCTGTTCGGATGCCACAATGATTGTGTGAACATCGCTGACTCTTCTCCGCTCGTGATCGTCGCCATTGCCGATGGTGTGGCCACCCTCACGTTGAACAATCCAAGTGAACGCAACACGTTGACGGCTCCGATGGTCGAGCAGATCACATCGGCCATGGACACGATCGAATCCGATCTGAACGTGGGAGCGCTCGTGGTCACGGGAACACCTCCAGCTTTTTGCGCAGGTGCGAATCTTGGAAATCTTCAGAACAGTTCTGCTGAGAGCCTGGGGGAGATTTACGAGGGATTTCTGAGAATCGCACGGAGTCCTCTTCCAACTCTTGCTGCAGTGAATGGTGCAGCAGTGGGTGCGGGGATGAACCTGGCGTTGGGATGCGATGTCCGTATTGCTGCGCGTAGTGCTCGATTCGACACACGCTTCTTGCAGATCGGGATTCATCCGGGTGGCGGGCACACATGGATGCTGAGACGCATTGCCGGACCACAGACAGCAATGGCGGGTGTTCTGTTCGGGGAGATCTTCAGCGGTGACGAGGCGCAACGTTTGGGCATCGTGCATCGCTGCGTGGATGACGCTGAATTGATGACAGTGGCCATGGAAATGGCGCGGCGTGCTGCCTCGGCACCTCGTGAGCTGGTGATCGAAACCAAAAAGACAATTGCTGCGATGGCTGATGTCGCGACGCACGTCGAAGCTGTTGATCGCGAGTTGACGCCGCAATTGTGGAGCACCCGCCAGCCGTGGTTCGCCGAGCGATTGGCTGCTCTCCAGGCAAAGATCTCCTCGAAGAAGTGAGAGTCGATCGCGACGAAAAATTCACTTGACGTTTCTGTTTCTCGGAGTACGGTGGCATCAGGGGGAGTTCACGGAACCTGTGAAGGAGGGCCGATGAGCAAGCGCCATCGAAGCGAGGACTCAGTGCCGTTGCCGAGGGCAGAGTTGAGGGCACACGCCCACAACGAGCGCCATCGAGTGAAGGGTGAACTACACGAGCTCGCCACGCAAGTACGTAACGGACTGGAGCCCGATGATGCGATCGAGCCGGGTACGGCCTGGAAGCCCGTTCACCACCACGACGCTGAGCGAGCAGTGAAGAAAGCCACGGGTACGCGCAATCTGCGGCACTGGAAGGTCAAGGAATGGAAGCGTCGTACGACGGTACGTCAGCAGCGAGTTGCCGCGTATCGCCAGTTGACCCACCTGTCGTGATCGATGTGTTCTGATCGAACGTCCCGCTCAGCCCGGGTCGATCATCACGAGCTGGTAGTTCCCGATCAGAGCCAGACGCGCCCATAGGCATCCCTGCGCTGTTCCCATTCCTCGGCCGTGATTGCGTACCGAACGTGGTCCTCCCAGACCCCGTTGATCTCGAGGAAGCGAACAGCGATGCCTTCGTCGCGAATCGACAACTTGTCCATCACGCGACGGCTGTTCGAATTGCGTGGCACGACACAGATTTCGAGGCGGTGCAGACCCAACTCCTCGAACGAGTATCGCATCAGGACGATGACGCCTTCGGCTACATAGGACTGACCTGCATGGATTTCATCGATCCAATATCCAACGGTTGCAGACATCAGCGCCCCGCGGTTCACCATGTTCAAGTTGACTTCACCAGCGAAGTTGCCGTCGATGAAAAGTCCGAATGCGTAGGCGATGCCGTTCTGGCGTTCTCTGTCTCGTTGAGCACAACGTGAACTGAATGCGTCGCGGTCGTAGGTGGGATCCGGCAGATGAGCCAGTCGCAGCGGCTCCCAGACGGTGAGCCAATCATGATTGCGATGTCGTACTTCGGACCATGCCTCGAAGTCCGGGGGAACGAGAGGACGAAGCAGGACGCGACGCCCATAAAGACGAGTGTTCGCTGGAAGGCGGGCTGGGTGGGCGTCGAAGTGCTTCACGTCGGAAATGGCTTTCTCAGATGTAACCGCGAAGTTCGTGGCAGATGCCATCCAAAAGGTTGCCCCGCGAGATGAGAATTTCATCGAGTTCGAGTGACCGAAGGATCCCG
>JAULYE010000107.1:0-2773 GCA_032118015.1 Ilumatobacteraceae bacterium
TTGGGAATGGCCAGCATCTGGAACAGGTACTCGTTACCCGAGCGGCGCGCCGAGTCACCGGTGCACATTTCGCTCGGTCCGAGAATCGCAACATCGATGCCGGCCCGCTTGAGCAGTTTGGCCATCGACTGCGTGACCTTCTTGTTCTTGTCGTCGAAGGATCCAGCACAACCCACCCAGTAGAGGTATTCGTGGCTCAGCGCTTCGCCCGGATCGACGATGTCGACGTCGAGGCCGTTGGCCCAGTCGCCGCGCTCGCCCTGGTTCATTGCCCACGGATTGCCTTGGTTCTCCATGGCGCGATAGGCGTTGCCGAGTTCGGGCGGGAAGTTGCTCTCCATCAGAGACAGATAGCGGCGCATGTCGAGAATCTTGTCGAGGATCTCGATATTGACCGGGCAGATCTCGTCGCAGGCCTTGCAGGACGTGCACGCCCACACTTCCTCGGCGGTGATGCGCTCGAACAGCGAGTTCGCACCGATCGTGATGTCGGCATCGGTGCCGAGGGGTGGAGTCACCTTGCCACCGGGAGCGTGAGCGGCCGTTGCAGCCATGACCTCGCCGGTCTTGAGCACGATCTCACGTGGGTCGAGCGGCTTGCCGGTTGCGTGTGCAGGACACACACTGGTGCAACGACCACACATCGTGCAGGCATCGGTGTCGAGCAACTGCTTCCAGGTGAAATCTTCGACAACGGCAGCACCGAAGGTCTCGAGCGAGGTCTCGGTGAGATTCGGCATTGCCTTCATCGCACCCTTGGGTCGATCACGGTCACGCAGATACATGTTGAGTGGTGACGTGAAAATGTGGCGCAACATCGTGATCGGGAGGATTACGAGGAAGGCGACGAAGGTCAGAACGTGGGCGATCCACCATCCCTGGTGCCACAACTCGAGTGTGCGCTGGGCCGATCCGTTGACGAGTTGTGCAAGCGGGTAGCCGACAAATGACCACTTCTCGTGGTCCATGTTCTGACCCGATGCCTGGTTCTCGGCGATGCGGAACATCTCTGCGCCGAAACCGGTGACACCGATGCTGAGCAACACGCCGAGGATGACTGCATGTTCGGGCTTGGACTTGATGCGAATGCGATACGGCCGCTGCACGTACCGGCGAAGGATGGCCCACACGACACCGCCAGTGAACATCACACCGGCGAAGTCACCCACGAAAACGTACCCGCGATAGACGTCACCATGAAGAAACTTGAGGCTCTCGGGTAACTGGTGGTCGAGTTCGAGTGCGGTCGTGACACCCAACAGAATCAGAAAGCCGAAATAGATGAGCGAGTGCATGAGCCCGGCAGCCGAATCGCGCAGCAGTGTCCGCATGTACACACCGGCGCGGAAATCTGCAATACGCCTCATGGCATTCTTCGTCGTGGTCTTGCGACGATCTGGGGCTCCGCGTTCCCAGTTGCGAATTCGGTCGGCGAAACGGAACGATCCCCAGAGCACGAGCACAGGGATCACGGTGTAGAACGCCAACTTGAGCGGACCGGGAATGCCGCCGAATACAGGTCGGTGAATCGGCGAGTCGCTTTCCCAGCCTGTGAGCAGGGGAAGAATGCCCGATACAACAATGAAGACCGCCATGAACGATCCGATGGCGATCGAGATTTGGTACGGCTTGAGACGACGACGGGTGGTCGTGGCCGGGGAAGCGTCAGTGTGCGTGCTCATGCACCGAGAACGCTACTCCCCGGTAGGTCAGGCTTGGGAACTGCACCCGCTCTTTGGTTCAGCTGATCCGAGTGAACCGGTTCAGCCGCGGAGCTGGCAGCCTCAGCCGAAGTACTGGCGATCGAGTTCGCGGATGCGACTTGCGAGAGTCGCAAGCAGCTTGTGCGAAAGTGCCGGAATTGCATCGATCACGGCGAGGAACTGGCGCTGGCTGATGACGAGAAGGACGCACTCGGTTTCGGCGATCACCGACGCTGTGCGCGGGCCGTGGTCGAGGAGCGACAATTCACCGACGACCGAGCCCGGTCCGAGGGTGGCAACCTTCTTGCTGTTGCGCTTGACGTTGGCTGTTCCGCTGATGATGACGAAGGCTTCGCGCCCTGTCTGGCCCTGATCCACGATCAAAGCGCCAGGGGCGACGGTGACTTCGTCAGCTGCCTTGGCAATCTTTTCGAGGTCCTTGGTCGAGCACGACGAGAACAGCGAGACGTTTCGGAGACTTTCGAGGTAGGTCTTTTTGCTGGCCATGGGGAGCACTATATGACGCTCGTGAACAAGTGACGGCTCCGAGCGCTGTTCCGGTCGTCACTTCTGTGAGCCGACGGGCACACAGCGGCCGTGGCGCCGACAATGGAGACGTCAGGCCCCGGCTTGACCGGCAACCGCGCGGGCTGCCGCTTCGATTGCGGTCTGGTCCCCGAGGTATCGGGCACTTGTAACTTTCATGGTCGAATCGAAGCTGTACATCCGCGGCGCCCCTGTCGGGATGTTCAACTCTGCGATGTCGGCCTCGGAGATCCCCTCGAGATGCATCACGAGCGCCCGCAGCGAATTGCCATGTGCTGTCAGCAGCACGGTCAAGCCTTCTTGTAGTTGAGGTACGACGACGTCGTTCCAATACGGCAGGACTCGCTGGACGACATCTTTGAGACATTCGGTCGACGGCAACAGACTCTGGTCGAGTAGGCGATATCGACGATCGTTTGCTGGGTGTTCGGCGCTGTCGAGACCCACAGGAGGTGGCGGAACATCGAAACTGCGCCGCCAGATCTTGGTCTGCTCCGGCCCGTGCAATTCGGTCGTGGCCTTCT
>JAULYE010000108.1:0-5492 GCA_032118015.1 Ilumatobacteraceae bacterium
AAACCGCGCACGAAGAGATACGCGATCCCTCCGAGATGTCGTTCAGGTAGGTAGTCGCGAACCCTCCAACGCAAATAGCGGTGCAGTGCAACTTGATAGAGAAGTGCCTGAAGGACGTAATGATCCTCAGCCATGACCCGAGCCAGATTCTCGAAACGATACGCGTCGTGTGCACGAATCGAACTCGGTTCGTGCAGGAGATTCGTCTTGTAGTCGGACACGACACCAGTCCATGAGCCGTCATGTCGACGGATGCGAAATACAGCGTCGATTTCACCGTATACGTACCCCGCCATCCGCAACCGGTCTGCTCGCTTCATGAGCGAGGAGCCATATGCAGAGAACGGATCCTTTGGATCGAGGTGCTTGGTCAACAGTTCGCCGATTCGCGACACGGGCATCGGAGTGTCCGATATCCGCATATCGAAGATCATCTCTGCGAGTCGATCAGGTCGAGCAATGTCGACGAGCCGTGCACCGGCGAAGACCGGACCCAAAGGCGTGTGGCACGCGGCAGCGATCGCGCGAGTCAGATCCGACACCACTTGAGGCTCGACTCGTCGGGAGAAGCGCTGTTCCACCTGTTCACGGATCGATTCGTCGAGGTCGTCAGCCGACGGATCGATCGCCTCGAAGATCTCGTGAATCCGGCTGCCAAAAACTGCTCCATAGAGATGATCGGGAAAGAGCAACGGGCTGCCATCTGGTGAGGACGTCATGCTCGTCTCGACTCGAGATCGTCCCTCATCAGCGCCCGGCAGAAACGGTTCAGCCAACGATGAATGCACTGTCCCGAGTGAGCTGGCCAGTCCCGAATAGGACCACTTACCCCATGCAGGTCGACGAATCGGTGTCGTGCGCGCGAAGACGGATACTTCTGCAACGGATTTCGGACGCTCACGCACGGGTACATCCGGGCGCCCGACAGGCGCGGGATCGACTTGCGTCACAGAGATGTCGGGTGATCGCGCGGCAATCGCGGCAAGTGCGTCACGCATCTCGGCATTGGACTTCGTCAGAACACTCGCCTCTGGCACACCGCTGACCGGATCGATCGTTGGTCGACCATCGACCTGAGGAGCGAACATCAATCTCCCAAGAGAACTCTCCGCCGATTTGCGCAACGGCGTCCAGTAGATGATGACGCCATATTCCGCTCGTGTCACAGCCACGTACAACATGCGCATCAGATCGCCGGTGATATCGGCATCCGCGGCCGCTTCACGCTCTTCACTGGTGGCGTAGAGACCCTCCGACCACTCCCACTGCACCGGCGAAGCCATGTCGATCACACGACGCCCATTGCTGGAGAACACATAAGGGATCTCGTCCCCTGGATACATCTTCGTCAGGGTCGGCAGGAAGACAATGGGGAATTCAAGACCTTTGCTGTGGTGAATGGTGGCGATGTGCACTGCCTCATCGTCCGTCTCGATACGTCGCTGGAACTCGTCCTCTTCTCCGGCTTCGTCCATGAGACGCTCCAAGACCTGGAAGCAGTCCGCAGCACCGGCACCTCGAGCCAACTCTGGGACGCCAGACAGCACCTCGGCGATGTGATCGAGATCCGTCAACAGTCGCTCACCCTGATTTTCTCGAATCACTCGCGCCATGAACACGGCATCAGACCGCATTCGGAAGTAGACCGTCGCCAGACCGAGGCGCAACACATCGGCCGACCATTCCGCACATTGTCGTTGCCATGCTTCAATACCCGCAGCGCTCGAATCCTCATCGAGCATGGCAGACAGAGTTGTCCTTCCGAAGACTGTCAACGCCGCCGCGCGCACTCGATCGATACGATTCGGTGCAGCAAGAGCAGCCAACCAGATCTTCCACTCGAGAGCGGCCGGTGCCTCGAACACACTGCGCGCCCGATAACGAACAGCAGGTATGCCTGCGCGCGAAAACACATCTCGAATACGTGCAGCGTGACTGTGGGATCGCACGAGAACAGCGATGTCCCCCGGGCGCACTGCAACTTCTTCACCGGCTTTGTTGATGATCCTTCCGTGGTCAATCAATGCAGCAATCGAATCGACCATGTCGGCGTAGATGATCTCAAGAGCGAGATCGGTGTTCTGATTCCACTTGTCGAGAGTGCCGTTTTCGAACTCGATCTTCTCGGCCTTCTTCAGACCCGACTTGGTGACCGAACTTCCCGCCTCGACACCGTACGGAACGAAACGGATGTCGACGGGTATCTGTCCGACGACTCCCTCAGCCGGATCACCCGGGCGCGCAGAAACCTGGCGATACCTGATCGTTGGATCACCGAAGGTCACTCCAGAGAAGAGCTCGTTGACGGCATCGATCAGACGCGACGTGCTGCGGTAGTTGGTCAGCAGTTCAACTTTGTATTCGATGCTGTCGATTGCCGTCCGATAGGCATCGATGTCAGCTCCACGAAATCGATAGATCGCCTGTTTGGGGTCCCCGACCACTCCCAACGACACCACTGGTGCAGCCGTCTCTCCGTGTGCAGGGAGCGACTGGATGAAGGCCTGATCGAAGATCGTCCACTGTCCGATATCTGTGTCCTGGAATTCATCGATCAGAACCAGGCGAAACTGCTCGCGCAAGGAACGAGCGAGCCGCTGACCTTCTGAGCCGAGAAGCATCGCGACGACCTCGTGGATCAAGTCGTCGTACCCGATGACACCTGCGTTTCGCCGACGTTCATGTACTACCTCGACGATGTGCTCGACGATCGCTGCCCAGCGCACCTGCGGTTCTGCACTCTCCAGGTCGACGAGAAAATCGGTGGACGACCGCTGAGGGATTCGGACCGTACTCGGATTTCCCATCACTGCCTTGACGATCCTTTTCAGATCGGAAAGGGACGAAGCGATCGAACGCTCATTGCCATTCGGCAAATGACCGAACAGATCCGGATGCTTGGCAAGTGGACCGATCAATAGATCTGCGATCACCTGTGCAATCGTGTCACTCGCGTCTGCAACGAGAGAGACCTCACCGATCGACGGACTCAACAACCCGGCACGATTGAGAACGAGTTGACAAAACCCATGAATCGTCGTGATCATCGCCTCGTCATACATTGCAAGAAACGACCTCAGATGGTCAGCACGCTGATCGTTCTCCGATTCATCATCGGACAAGCACTCCAAAATCCAAGTATCGGCACCAAGGTCTGCTCGCAGTGCTGGAGCCGTTTCGAGGACCCCGAGCAAAGTGCGACAAGACGTGCG
Source organism: Ilumatobacteraceae bacterium (assembly GCA_032118015.1). GTDB lineage: Bacteria > Actinomycetota > Acidimicrobiia > Acidimicrobiales > Ilumatobacteraceae > Casp-actino8. Next base: position 3,213 of record JAULYE010000108.1, read on the forward strand.
TGTGCGGTCACGCATGTCAGCAGTCGCAGCGCGCGTGAATGTGACCATCAACAGCTGCTCCGGTCGCAGTCCGCGTTCAGCTACGTGGCGGGCCACCAATCCGGTGAGCGAGTAGGTCTTACCGGTGCCAGCACTGGCTTCGATGGCGAACACCCCATCGAGCAAAGGCCCACTCAGATCGAAAACGTCACTCATCGGGTGCTGACTGCTTTCCCGACAGTTTCACGGTCGTCTCGGTGAAGGCATCCCACACGAAACGGGCGAACCGTTCGGCACGGTTGCGTCCTGGTGCTTGCGGGTCACCGTCGATGGGTTTCTCACCGACGAAGTCGTCCCATGTGACGCGGCCGAACAGAAATTGGGTCGCTGTCGAGTACTCCCCTTCGCGCTCGTACACAGCAAGGGCCGCGCCGCGCGTCGAGCGGGCAAGTCGTTCGGATGTCCGTGGCAGGTAGGGCACACGGCCATACGCCATGCACGACATCATCGTCGAGGCTGTGTCGAGCACACGAAGTGCGTTCGCATGCCGCGCATCGGCATCTGCTCCAGCGAGGGTGAACGCATGCGCAACTCCCTCACCCTTGGATCCGCGTCCGACAATGCGGACTGTCCACATCTGCTCGGGATCCCAACATGTTGCGAGGGACACATCGATCCATGGCTCGAGAACCAAGTCGTCGCGAAATTTTGTGAACGAGGCACGAATGAGTTCGAGACCCAAGACATTGTCAACAGTTCCGTCGATGACGAGATCATCTCGTCGAGAATCAACAGGAACGACGAGATCGTCGATGTCGATCGAGCGATACTCTTCGAAACGACGTGCATCCTGTGGAAGGAGTTCGAGGATGGACAGAACCTCGGCACGGATCTGAACAGCGACCTTCTCTCCAAGTTTGCCTGGCGGTAGCACTCCACTCCATGCCATGTGCTGCACCATCTGATCCACAACCGCCTCGGGATCCTCTGGTGAGCGCAGGACACTGTCGAGCAGTTCCCGCCCGGCCCTCGCGTACTCGAGGCTGCTCGGCCAGAAGTCGACGAAGTCGTTGCGTGACTGCGATTCTGATCCCGGAATCCGCATGCCGAGAACGTCCTGCACGAAGTGGTCAGCCGGGCGACTCAGGGCACGTCGAAGACCAGGAGTGCCCAACCTTGACGAAGGCGATGGAGGTGACGTCACCGGTGGACGGAGTCTGCGACCATCGAGCAGCGGTTCGGGGGGCAGACTGATCAGTGTGTGAATCTCTCGTGCGACTGGATCGAACGTGAAGGGGCGATCGCTGTGAAACAGTCCTGGTACGAGTGATCGCGATGCAAAGTGCTGGCGCGGGTGACGGGTCAGAACCCGGAACGCTGGCTTTTCCCTCTCACTTCGTGATGCGATGATCGACACCGTTGCCTCGAGCAATTCCTGGATCGGGACGGGCAGCGGGATCTGCTTGTTGTTGTTGATATCGGCACCGTCACACGTGATGATGACGGCGTCACGTGCGGCCAACACAACATCGAGTAGCTGCAGTCGGCCCGACGCCGTGGGCATCGGATCGCCAAGACAGGGAGTCAACGTCAACACGTCGTCTCCCCGCACTCCTCCAGAGGCGAACAGTCCTTCACTCGCTCCAAGAAGTGCGATCACGCGATACGGGACACCCTGCTGAGGCAAGAGTTCGGTCACGGTGATCGCCCCGGTTCGAAATCGCGGTCTGCTTCCCGCCGACGTCACCAGATCCTCGAGAAGCGCCGAGACTTCTTCGAACGCGAACTCCTGCTGATCGGAAACTCCCGCAGCCCGAGCAGCCTCGTCCAAACGGCTGATTGCCTCGATCAGATCACGACATGCGAAATCCTGTTCATCGGAATCGTCGAAGAACACCTCGATGATTGATTCGAAGATGTCCGCCCACTTCCCGATCGAGTGGGGGGCAGCGAGCTGCGCGACGAGTCGTTTGATCTCGGTCAAAAAATCAGCCAGGCGTGCAAGCTCTGGCGCATCCGATACCGAGACATCATCGAATGGAACGATTCCGCCAGGACCTGAGAATGGAGTTTCGGCCGGCACGGCAAAGCCCATGAACAATCTGTCGAGGGCCACATCCCACGTGCCAGCAGTGATCGAATCAGGCACATTCCATGCCGTGCGATGTTCGGTGTCGAGACCGAAACGCACTGCAAGTGCATCGGACCAATCCGTTATGCGCGCGACGACATCCTCGTCGAAACCGAATGTGCGCTGCACCGGGGGTGCTGTGAGCAGTGTCGACATCTCGCCAACCCCAC
>JAULYE010000109.1:0-4410 GCA_032118015.1 Ilumatobacteraceae bacterium
GTGCGGTCTGTAGATCACCCAAACCAAGAGATCTCGCCTCCACGAGAAGAGCGCTGATACTCGCCTCTCCGGAGCCACCTGTCATCACTTGACCTGGTCGCCGCTCACCGCTGTTCCTGGCCACTGCGATCCCTGCCACTACGGCGAGCACTGCGACCACACCAATGGAAATGATGAGTCGAGTGCGGGCAGGCCTGCGTGAGCCAGTTGCAGTCGACACGTGTGACGATGTCCTTGGCGCATCCGTCAATGCTTCAGGAGAGTCACCCGAGGGGCTCTTCCATCGCCGAAAAGCGAACACCAGCCCCGCTATCGCCACGACGCCGACGACGATCGGAAGGATCCACACGACGGATTCGATGCCCGACGATCCGGGAGTCAGTCGCAGGCTTTCCGCATAGCTGTCATCGATCGTCGTCACGATCCCGTCATCGGTCAACTGACCTTCTGCGACCAACCGTGAAATCTCCTGACGGATCGCTTGGGACGCAGTGCCACGTGACTCCGCCACGCTTTCTCCATCACATGTCGGACAAGCCAAGCGGCGCGAGACCGCCTCGACTCTTTCCTGCGGCGTCGCCGGACTCGAATCACGTTGAGATCCAATGAGCATCAACACGACGAAAGAAGCAACGATCACCGACCAGCCAACGGTCGATGCCCGTGTGAACGACGGTCGGGACATCATCGAGATCCACTCATCGAGGCAATAGCTGTGCCGAGGAGCTCAGCGGTCACTTGTCCCGTGAATCGCTGAGCCACGACGCCCGTCGGGCTGATCAGCCACGTCTCAGGAACTTTGGCGATGCCGTAGTCGACTGCGATCCGGGCGTCGTCATCCCGCACGATCGGCCACTCTCCACCGAACTCGTCGAAGAATGCTCGTACCGCTTCCTCACTGTCGTCGTTGACGATCGTGTACAGCTCTGCGCCTTGCGCACCGAGTTCTTCTTGACCTTCGGCGAATTTGACGAGCTCGGGATGCTCACGCTTGCACGGAACACATGTGGAGTTGAAGAAATTCAGGACCACCCACGATCCCTTTCGACGCGAGAGGACGAAAGGGTCGCCGTCGAAGGTCGTGCTCGACACCTCCGGAGCTGGACGAGACAAGAGAGGCGACTGAGCATCCTGGGTGTCGCGCGTGAAAGCAATGATCAGAACCCCCAGGAGCAGGACCACGGCCACACCGACCACGACCGAGACGCGACGGGCAATCGGCTGTGGAACGATCATCTGGTCGCTTTCGCGTTCGAGATCACTCGTCGTCACGAGCCCTCCCCATGTGCAACCAGAGCAGATTCGGCACGTCCTTGGCCTGGTGCAGTCTTGCGTCGGCTCGGCATCGCTGCGAGAACAGTACCGAGAGCCATCAACCCTCCACCGATCCACAACCACAAGATGAGCGGCTTGACGAAGATCTTGATCCGCGCCTGAGAGTCGTCTGGTCGAACATTTCCTTCGAGCGTCAAATAGAGATCATGGCGCAAGCCCGTCTTCACACTCGGTGTGCCGATGTCCATCCCCTGAGCGAGGTACTTGCTCCGGGAAGGTTCGTACACCTGCTCACCATCGATACGCACTGCGGCAACGACACTGGTCTTGACCGAGTCCGACTCCAGCGACAGTCCCTCGAAGGTGAACGTGTGTCCGGAGAAAGTGACAGTGTCACCCTCGTTCATGACGAACTCCTGTGAGCGCGTGTACGACGCAGACGCAACGAGAGCCATTGAGAGCACGATGACACCGAGATGGACGACCATCCCACCATTGGCTCGGCCGACGATGCCCCGCCACCCCTGCCGCCGACAGGCGAGCACGATCTGCCGTGACGCCGAACCTCCGGCGAACCCTCCGAACGCGAATGCCAAGAGCGACATCCAGCCGTCTGCTCCCCACACGAGGGCGAGCGCAAGAGCGATGACTCCAGTCCAAGCCGGCCAGAACAAGCGCACCCGCAGAACTTCTTCGCTGGCCCGCCTCCACGGCAGAGCTGGCGCAATCCCCATCAAGAACAGCATCGTCAATCCGATGGGCTTTGTCATGGTGTCGAAGAAGGGCTCACCGACGACGATCCGACGATTGTCCACCGCTTCGACGATCAGCGGAAACACAGTTCCGAGCAAAACGACAAAGGCGAACAGGCTGAACAGGAAATTGTTCGCAAGGAACGCCCCCTCGCGGCTGATGGGAGATTCGATCGCTCCCGCAGAGCGGAGTCGATCACCGCGCCAGCCGATCAATGCGACCGACACCACGACGATGAGTCCGAAGAACGCGAGTAACCACGGGCCCACGGCACCTTCGGCGAATGCGTGCACGCTGTTGATGACGCCCGAGCGAGTGAGGAATGTTCCGAGAATCGTGAGACTGAACGTGGCAATGACAAGGCTGATGTTCCAGACGCGCAACATGCCACGCCGTTCCTGGACGAGAACCGAGTGCAAATATGCAGTTCCTGTCAGCCACGGCAGAAAGCTCGCGTTCTCGACAGGGTCCCATGCCCATACTCCGCTCCAACCGAGCACTTCGTAACTCCACCAGCTGCCCAAGATGATGCCGATCGTGAGGAATCCCCAGGCATACAGAGTCCATCTCCGAGTCTCGAGCAGCCAGCCTTCGCCGAGACGGCCCGTGATCAGGGCTGCTATCGCAAAAGCGAAAGGAACGGTGAAGCCGACGTAGCCGAGATAGAGAATCGGTGGATGGAAGACCACCAGGATGTGGTTCTGTAACAGAGGGTTCGGCCCCGGTCCGTCGGTGACACCACTGGGTCCAAGTTCGAACGGATTCGCCGGCCCGAATGCCAGCAGAAAAAAGAACAGACCAACGGTGTAGAGAACGACCATCGCCCAGCCAAGGAGTTCATCTCCGACACGATCCCGAAACTTGCGAGCGACAGCAACGATGAATCCAGTCAGGATCAGAATCCACAGCAGGATCGAGCCTTCGAGAGCACTCCAGAGCGCTGTCACGTTGTACATGGTCGGTGTCGCCGTCGAACCCACCTGCTGCACATACGCAAGAGAAAAGTCGCGAGTGATCAGTGCTCGCTCCATGATGACAACAGCGACCACAGCAGCAAAAAGTGCCAGATACGAATAGCGCGTGGAGGACTTCAGGGCCCGCTGGTCGCGGTTGCGAATGGCCGCAATGGTGATCGCAGCACCGAAGACACACGCGAGAAGACCCAACAGAACTGCACCACGGCCGATGGCCGCGTTCAGACTGACGGCGAGCATTCCGTTCCCTCGGTCTTTGACGAACCGTCCGTTACTCGATCGGGATTCTCCGCCTCGTATTCGTTCGAGTGCTTGACTTCTATTCGATCACCGAGAAATACTCCGTCGGACAACACGCCGTGGACGACAACAGGGATGCATTCCTTGAAGATTCCTCCAGGGTCGCCTTCGTATCGGACGGGGATCGTCTTCACCCCGAACGAGATGGAGAATGCAGTCGCCGTTCCATCATCGAGCACCGATCCTTCATCGACAACCCCTTGGATGCGCAAGCGACGCCCTGCTTCGCATCCTTCCTTGTTGTCGATTTCATCGACGTTGCAGTAGTAATCGATGGCTGATGTCAGGAACTGGGTCAGGACGATGCCGCCTGCTGCGACTACACCGACGAGAACCACCATTGCAAGCCATGGCTTGCGCCGACGAGCTCGTCCCGAAGACCGGGGTCGCGGCGAGAGATCGAGGGCATCGGCAGAGGTACCGATCGAGTCGTCGTATTCGAAGGAGCGACCATTGCGATCGTCTCCGCTACCCGTTGTCTTCTCGTTCGTCATGTCCACGGCCTCTCCCGAGGAGGAATCTGCTGTCCATCGCGACGTGATCGACGCAAAAGAGACCATGCATAGGCACCCACTGCGCCGAGGGTCACTGCGTAGCTCGCAAGGATGAATCCGATGTCATCCATGTCAGTTCACACCTTTGGTACTGGCGGTTTCCCTGCGGCGCTCTTCGAGCGCGAGATCGAGTCCGGTGTCATCGATGAGGTCTGCAAGGGTCAGCGACCGCTGACGATGCAGTACCAACCAGATGTACATCATGGTGAAGACGACGACACCGAAGAAGAGACTGAAAAGCATCAGACCGTCCATTTCGACATCGGAATTCCGCGTCAGAACGCTTGCCTCCTGGTGCAGCGAATTCCACAACTCCACAGAGAAATGAACCAGTGGAATCTCGAGAACTGCGAGCAGAGCGAGAACTGCGCTTCGCCGAGCACGCTGGTGGTGTGTGCCTCCGAGCCCGCGCACTGCGAGATACCCGACATAGGTGACGAACAGGAATGCAGTCGTCGTGAGCCGAGCGTCCCACGTCCAGAACGTTCCCCAGGTCAAGCGGCCCCAGAGGCTTCCTGTGATCAGAGAGATCGCCATGAAGAGAACTCCGACTT
>JAULYE010000110.1:0-6154 GCA_032118015.1 Ilumatobacteraceae bacterium
GCCAGTCCGCTGCTGTCACAGCACTCCCAACGATCGATCCGAACGATCCCGTCACCTCGTCGCTCAACATTGTGGTCAGCGACTACTACACCGACCTCGACCTCACAGCGGAGATCACCCTGTCAGGGTCCGATCCCGGTGCACTCGTCCTGGATCGGTCCGGTCTCACTCTCACCGTCACGACGGAGACCGACACGTCGATTGTCATGTCTGGTTCTGCTTCGGACATCGTCACTGCTCTCGGATCACAATTGGAATGGGAAACGCCGGCGTCACCGGGAACCGTCGATCTGTCCGTCGAAGTCACACAGGACCTCCCCGACCACGTGATCTTCAATTCCACCAACGGGCACTTGTATCTCGCTGACCCCGATGTCACTCGCAATTTCGGAGGAGCTTCGACGTACATCTCTGGTCTCGATGACCTGTGGGGAATCAGTCCTCATCTGGCCACCATCACATCGCTTAGCGAAAACACGTTCCTCGCGGATGGAATCGACAGCAACACATGGTGGATCGGTGCCCGCGACACCTCAGGGGATGTGACTGACGGCGGCACCTGGATTTGGGACTTCGGTCCCGAAGACGGTGATGTCTTTTGGGACGATGCCATCAACGGCACGGGTTCTCGTGGGACAGATGCTTTTGGACGCTTCTCGTATTGGAAGAACAGTGAGCCAAGCAACGACTTGATTTGTCAAGACATCATCTTCTGCCAGCGAGAGGACGAGGCAACGTTCGACGCCGTCGATGGCCAGTGGAACGACCGAGATGAACGAACGTCCCACCGTGTTCTCGTCGAGTACAGCAGCGACTCCACCGATGATCCGAGAAACGACACTCTCGACGTTGAACTGACTGTGGCGTCGCGTCATGCCCACTTGATGGACTATGCCGACAACAACGGCACGACGCCGGCATTCCCGTCGTCACCCGATGCAGAAACCTGGACAAACACCGGGGCCACTCTTCCATCAGCTCAGCCGAATGCGATGACAACAGGTGTGGGTGTCATGAGTCTGTCTGACGAAGAGTTCGCCACGGCTCTGAATACGTTCCTGGCTCTTGCTGGTCTCTCTGGGGAGGATGTCGACACTCTCCCCAAGGTGCAAGCCATCATCGATGCGTATCAGCAGCTACGCGACTACATCGAGACTGGGTCCGATGAGTACCTGCCCGATGCTTCGCTCTATGAGACTCTCGGGTTCGGAACTCTCAACGTCGTGGCCGTTAGTGCGCTCAACAGCCGTCTCTTGCGTGATGGGCTGTCGGCAATCGAATCGGCATCGGATCTTCTGCTCTACGTCGAGGATGTCGCAGGAATCAGGTTGCCCAGGGTCCAGCCACGACCTCTGCTTCCGCTCCCTGAGGATCCTCAGACGACGACCGCACTTCCGACCACCAACTGAACCTCTTCTTGAAGTCGTCCTGGGCCTCCAGGTTCGACTTCAAGGCGTTCGTCCAGCCAGGATGGGTGGGTGATTTCTCGTCGACAAGCACAGGACCTCGACGAACAGGATCCCCTTGGCTCGTGTCGTAGCGAGTTCCTGATCCCGGATGAGTCGCTCGTCCACCTCGACGGCAACTCACTCGGCCGCACACCCAAAGCGACGATCGCTCGTCTCCAACAGGTCATCGAACACGAGTGGGCAGGCGATCTGATTCGCAGTTGGGAACAGTGGCTGGATCTTCCCCGACAAGTCGGCAATCGTATGGCGGACATCATCGGGTCACGGTCCGGCGAAGTTGCTGTTCATGACAACACGACGCTCAACGTGTACCAGGGCGTGCATATTGCTCTCGGTCTGCGTCCTGACCGCCGTGTCATCGCAGTGGGCGATCACGAGTTCCCTACCGACCGCTACGTTGTCGCGGGTATCGCCAATTCGCTCGGCCTCGAAGTCCGCTCGCTCACCGACGACATGGTGCTCGATGACGTGGCTGTGGTGGTGCGCAGTGTTGTCGACTACAAAACTGCAGAAGTGTGCGACGTTCGCGGCTTCACAGAACGCTGCAGGAAGGCAGGAGCGCTCGTTCTGTGGGATCTGTCCCACACCGCTGGTGCCATCGAATTCGACGTGCACGAACTCGGCGTCGAATTGGCGGTTGGATGCTCCTACAAGTTCTTGAACGGTGGACCAGGGGCTCCGGCGTGGACGTTCATTGCTGAGCCACTTCACTCTGCGGCTCATCAGCCCATCCATGGATGGTTCGCCCAGAAGAACCAGTTCGAGATGGACCGTGGTTTCGAACCACATGACGACATCCGTCGTGTGCTTCTCGGAACACCGCACATTCTGAGCCTTGTTGCCGCCGACGAAGGGATCGCTCTCAGTGCCCGAGTTGGCATGCCGGCAATCGCCGCCAAAGGTCGGGCTCTGACCGCATTTGCCATGGATGTGATCGATCACTTCGAGTTGCAGACGTCGACACCGCGAGATCCTCACCAACGCGGGTGTCACGTCGCGATTCATCACCCACAAGCCCAGCAACTGGTGCGGGATCTTGCCCATGATCACGGCGTCATCGCGGATGTTCGTCCCCCCGACATCGTTCGCCTCGGATTGAGTCCGTTGACCACGCGTTTCACCGATGTCTGGGACGGCATCGAACGTCTGCGTACGTTGATGTCCGCTTCATGAGGCTGTGAACCATGCTTCCGTATGACGATGAGCTCAAGAATCGAATCCACACGCATCTATCGGCTCATTCGCGCCTGACCCTCGACGACTCGAATCTTCGACGAGCCGCTGTGGCCATCGTTCTCGTCGACTCGGATCCGAACGACACTGTCGATCCCTATGAACCTGGCGACGAACCACTGCGAGGCGTGCCGGGCAATGTCACCGGCCTCGATGGTCGCATGCGCGGTGTAGCTGGCGGAGCATCGTTTTTGTTGTGTCGGCGTGCGGCCCGCATGAACCGGCATGCCGGCCAGTGGGCGCTGCCCGGTGGCCGTCTCGATGCCGACGAGACCGTTCTCGATGCCGCATTGCGCGAGCTCGATGAAGAACTCGGGTTGTCACTCAGTTCTCAGCATCTCGTTGGGTATCTCGATGACTACGCCACCCGATCGGGATATCTCATGACACCTGTCGTTCTTTGGGCCGGATCACACACCGAGATCACTCCCAACCCTGACGAGGTTGCTCACACCTACCGCATCGGACTGCACGAGTTGTGTCGCACGGATTCTCCTCGATTCGTCACGATTCCCGAAAGTGATCGACCAGTGGTGCAGCTCCCCCTCGGTGGCGATCTGATTCATGCACCCACAGGGGCCGTATTACTGCAAATGCGCTGGGTCGGGATCGAGGGACGCATCGGTGAACGCGTGCATCATCTCGAACAACCGGTCTTCGCCTGGGGTTGAGCAGCCTCAGGCTGGTTCGGGGGTCTGAGCCGAGTCGGACTCGGTGTGGTTCATCACTGCGGTCTGATGAATCCTCCATGTGATCCAGATCAGAATGAACTGCAGCGGTAACCGCACGTACGACACGAGTCGCTCGGAAAACTCCCGGTCTCGCCAATCCCACACCATGTAGATGTTCGCTGGATACACAGCGATGAACACGATGATTGCCGCGATTGCGGCTCGGGCACGTGTGTGCCTCCAGATCACGAGCGGACCGACGACGAGTTCGGCCACACCACTGAAATACGTCCAGAAACGCTCGTTCGGCGGTAACCACGGAGGGACGATCTCGTCGAAGAACTCCGGGTTCACGAAGTGCATGACACCCGCAAACGTAAGGAACACGCCAACGACGAGAGCGATGGCATTCCATCGCTCGGCACGAAACATGGTCGTCAACTGATCTCCGGAGTCGTTCACCGGAGGAACACTAGAAGCAGTTCAGACTCAGCAACGACACAGCACGAACTTTGCGCGCTCGGAGAGACTCGAACTCCCAACCCTCTGATCCGAAGTCAGATGCTCTATCCATTGAGCTACGAACGCCTATCGACATCCTAGAGGGATCGTTTGCCCAAGCCCTTTTCGGCCGGAAACTGATTCCGCCTAGCGGCCTTCGGCGAGAGCCACCCAACGATCAAGAGTTCCGTTCTCGATCGCTGCGCGAGCTTCGTCCACCTCTGCAGGTGTCACGAGGCCCGAGGCCACAGCATCATCCACGTTGCCACTGGCAATCAATGTCGCAGCCAACAGCACCCCGGACGCACTGACATCAGCGGGCAACGTCTCCTCAGGAGCCGTCGAGTCCGATGGCACTTCCGTGGATGGTGAAACGGTCGAATCTGGCACGGACATCACTGGATCGGAATCATCCGAACATGCAACGCCGACGAGCGGGGCAACTGCAAGAAGAAGGGCTGTGCTCGTGCGCATTCGCAATGAGTTGCGCATCTCGATCACTTGCCCGATCCATTGCCGTTGCCATTGGGCTTTCCATTGCCGCCAGCATTGCTTCCACCGGCATTTCCATTGCCGCCACCGTTATTCCCGGAATTGCCATTGCCACCAGAGTTGCCCTTGTTACCGGAATTTCCCGGTCCATTCGATTGAACTGTTGCGTCGGATCCGTCTGCTGTTCCGGCCGATTCACGAATGCGGACCATGTCCTTCTTTGCGTTCTGAACCGAAGGATCGCTGCTGTCGAGACCCTCCAACTTGGCTGCTGCTCGTTCAATCTTGGCCTGCAACTCTGCTCGTTCAGTCTCGAGAAGTGCACGCTCCTCATCCGTCAGAACGACACCCGAATCCGTCAGCTGCTGTTCCAATAACTGCAGTCGCGTCAAAGCGTCGTTGGCCGAGGCGACCTGCATCTTGAAGCCGAGACCCTGAGCGCAACTACGGGCCGATCCGGCCGCCGCTCGGCATGTCTGGAATTCAGCACGAACAGTCTCGAACGCCACGCGATACATCGGTGCGTACTCTTCCCAGTTGGCGATCTGATCGATGATGTTCACTTCGAGAATTGCTTCAATGCCATCTGGATCGGTTCCGGTGTCGAGACCTTCGCCGATTTCAAGGGTGATCTCCTCGGGGATCACGCCATCCTCGATCGCATATTCGAGTCCATCGGACAACTCTTCGAGCAGCTCTGGATCAGTGATCTCGATGTCGAGGACTCCAGCAGCCTGCTCAAGAAGCCCGCCGGCGATCTCTTCTGTCGTGGCAGCAGAAACAGACGTTGACATTGCCAAGGTCACGACCGCCGTTGCTGCGAATGCTGACAGCGTCAAAATTCTGGGGGTTGAATATTTGCTCATACCCCCCACGGTAACAGTGTTCTCAGGTGATGGAACGTCGCGCTATTGGTACTTGAAGATTCCGAACCACAAGCAATTTCTCAATTCGATTGCACTTTTTCAATTTTCCAGGACTGACTACTAGGCACTTTTTCGAACTCTTTCCACCATGAATCAAAAAATGCCTGAGTTACTGCTTTGCGCGTGAGCCGATCCCACTCCGCTGGATCGACTCGCCACCAGCTACTACGAGGTTAAGGATCCGAGAGCAAATATCGTTCGACACAGTGACCGACCTTTGCGACCGACAATACAGTGTCGACAGTGAATCATTGACCTGAGTCAGCTGGTCGTTGACCGATGACTCGATTGATCCACCCGAAATCTTGTTGAAGTACGTCGATCAACTCAGCCGCTTCGAGAAAGGTGACAGCAAGTCGATCGGGTTCGTATTGGTTCTTCATGACGCCGAGGTATGGGAGGCCACAGACATAGGAGCGACATGACGAAGGGCGAGCCTCGTATACCGAGCAACATGTTCCATCAAAGGCGGGGCACGGCTGCTGAAACCGGCGAGAGCCACCGTCGCTGATGAGCACGGCACCTCGAATCCGTAGAGGATCGAGGTCATCTGACGACTCAAGATCGATCGCGTGGAACATCGTTCCGTCACAACACAGACCACAGTCGATACAGATCGACTGCTCTTCGAGTTCCATCGACACTCCCATTCGGCTGGCTGGTCCACACCAACGATGTAAGTGGTAGTTTTTCATACCTTGTACTCGCGGCGGAACGTTCTCAAGGGTTTGCTCGTCGTCGGTGTGGCGACGTCACTCACCCCTGCACCGGTGCGCGCAAATGCATCATTCGTGCACGGTGCTGAGCGAAATCTCTTGACGAACGGTTCCTTCGAAATGAAGGGCTTCGGCAGAGCGATGAC
>JAULYE010000111.1:0-27167 GCA_032118015.1 Ilumatobacteraceae bacterium
AATCCGCGGTGACCTTGCGGACGTATTCTCGCACGGCTTCATCTGCCCGAAGGGTTCAGCCCTCAAGCAGTTGCACGAGGATCCTGACCGCTTGCGCAAGCCGTTGATCAAACGCGATGGACGACATGTGGAAGTCGAATGGGATGAAGCGTGGACCGAAATTGCTGGACGTTTGCACGATGTGATCGAACGCAAAGGACGTGAGTCGCTCGGGGTCTACCTCGGAAATCCAGGAGCGCACAGTGTGTCGGCGATGCTCTACAACCGAATGCTCCTCCAGGGTCTGGGGACTCGGCGTCGTTTCAGCGCGTCGACTGTCGATCAGATGCCCAAGCAAGTTGCAGCGGGTTACATGTTCGGAACCGGTGTCAGCGTTGCCGTTCCTGATCTGGACCACACGGACTATCTGTTGATGCTTGGGGCGAATCCGTACGCTTCGAACGGAAGTCTGTGCACCGCACCGGACTTCCCGGGACGTCTCGAAGCGATTCGTGCTCGCAACGGCACAATTGTCGTCGTCGATCCTCGTCGCACCCGAACCGCCGAAGAAGCGGATCGTTGGCTGCCGATCACGCCATCGACGGATGGTTTGTTCTTGATGGGGATCGTGAACGTGCTGTTTGCCGAGGGGTTGGTGTCGATCACCGAACGTCTGCAGCCTCTCATTGCCGGGCTGGACATCGTCGAAGAACTCTGCCGACCGTTCACGCCCGAGTTCGTCTCGGGACCCACAGGAATCGCGGCGGCGGATATTCAGCGTGTGGCACGAGAATTGAGTGCAGCACCGACCGCCGTTGTGTACGGACGGATCGGGACGACGACGACCGAATTCGGGACGACGACATCGTGGCTGGTCGATGTCGTCAACACCCTGACCGGAAATCTGGATGAGCGTGGCGGCGCGATGTTTGCGCGGCCCGTCTTGGGGAATCCCACCACACGCGGTCCAGGCGGAAAGGGCTCGGGTTTTCGGATCGGACGCGGAGGTGGTCGCACCAAAGTCAGCGGCTACCCCGAGGTGATGGGGGAGTTTCCGGCTGCTGCGCTTGCCGAGGAAATCACCCAAGCAGGTGATGAGAGCATTGCGGCGCTCGTGACGGTTGCAGGGAACCCGGTCTTGTCGACACCCCACTCAGCGCAGTTGGCCGAGGCCCTCGATCAGCTGGAGTTGATGATCAGCATCGACATGTATCTCAATGAGACGACCCGGCATGCCGATGTGATCTTGCCTGTGCCATCGCAATTGCAGCGTGACCATTACGACGTTTTGCTCTTGCAATTCGCCATCCGCAATGTTGCCAATTACAGCTCTGCAGTTCTTCCGCTCGACGAGGGTCAACCCGACGAATGGGAGATTCTCGCCAAACTCGGAGCAATCGCACAGGGTTTCGGCCCAGATGCAGATCCACAGATGGTTGACGACGCGGCAATCGAGGGCTTGGTGAGACACGGCGTCGGTGATCCATCGTCTCCGATTCATGGTCGCAATGCTGATGACATCCGCGCCGAGCTCGACCGCAGCGGACGGCGCGGTCCAGCACGCATGCTCGACTTCATGTTGCACACCGGACCATACGGTCAGGCGTTCGGAGCGAATCCTGGAGGTGCATGCCTCGACCTTCTTCTCGAGAACGTGCACGGTGTCGATTTCGGAGCTCTCGAGCCGCGACTTCCTGATGCGTTGCGTACACGTTCGGGATCGATCGAATTGGCTCCACCGGAAATCGTTGCCGATGTCGACCGTCTCTTCGCGTTCGCAACTCGAGCCGAGGACCGCGGCATGTTGCTCGTGGGTAGACGTCATCTCAAATCGAACAATTCCTGGATGCACAACATCCGGGTTCTGACGAAGGGTTCGATGACGTGTTCGTTGCAGGTGCACCCCGACGATGCGGCTTCATTGGGTTTGACCGAAGGTGCACACGCCACAGTGGCATCGCGCGTCGGATCGGTCGTCGTGCCCGTGGAAATCACCGATGGCATCCGACCTGGTGTCGTGAGTTTGCCGCACGGATGGGGTCATGGCGTCCCCGGCACATCGATGCGGGTGGCCGCTGAGAAGCCAGGAGTGAATTCGAATGTGCTGTCCGATGACAAAGCCCTCGATCCGCTTTCGGGCACTTCGGTTCTCAACGGGATTCCAGTGACGGTGTCGCCAGCGAGTTGAAGGGTCACACGATTCCCGTGACAGGGGTGGTCATCCCCAGATCAGGCGACATGTCCACAGGCTCATCCACAGGCTTTTCCCCGAAGAAACCGCCCAATTCACAGGGTTGTCCCCTTCCTCCACACAGGCCTTGGGCCGTAGGGTTCCGACTATGTCGACCCGAAAAAAAAATAGCGAACAATCGTTGACAGAGGTGTAACTACATTGGTGTAATCTAACAACCTCTTGTGGTGACACAAGCGGGAGGGGGCCGCAGACACCACATGTTGTGTCTCCCTGACTGACGTGACACGGCTTCGGAGACCCCGAAGCCTGGCCTCGCCAGACGCCAATATTCACTGCCGGTTCATCCGGTGTTCAGCCATCCGCCAGCCCATCAACGAAAAGGAATCCCTATATGTCTCTCGCACCGGACCGTCTCGCCATCGGAATCCGCCGTCACTTCACCGATACGGGGACCCATCCCTACAACCAGGTGGAGTGGGAGAAGAGGGATGCCCGAATCTCCAACTGGAAGGACGGCTCGGTTGCCTTCGAACAGCTCGGAGTCGAGTTTCCAACGACATGGTCGTTGAACGCGACGAACATCGTCGCCCAGAAATACTTCCGCGGCACGCCCGGAACCCAAGAGCGTGAATGGTCCTTGCGTCAGGTCATCGATCGTGTGGCGGACACGATCACGACTTGGGGTGTCGAGGGCGGGTACTTCGCGGATCAGGCAGAGGCTGACGCGTTCCGTGACGAACTCAAGTTCATCCTGGTGACCCAGCGAGCGGCCTTCAACAGCCCGGTGTGGTTCAACATCGGTGTGAAGGGTGTTCCTCAGCAAGCGAGCGCATGCTTCATCCTCGCTGTCGAGGACAAGATGGACGCGATCTTGAACTGGTACCGCGAAGAGGGCGTGATCTTCAAAGGCGGTTCCGGATCAGGTATCAATCTCTCGAAGATTCGATCGAGCGCTGAGTTGCTCCAGGGTGGTGGAACAGCGTCGGGACCGGTCAGCTTCATGCGTGGTGCAGATGCATCGGCAGGCACGATCAAGTCCGGCGGCAAGACTCGCCGAGCAGCCAAGATGGTCATCCTCAACGTCGACCATCCGGACATCGAAGAGTTCATCTGGTGCAAGGCCAAAGAAGAGCGCAAGGCGCGCGTGTTGCGCGACGCCGGCTTCGACATGGATCTCGACGGCTCCGACTCGTTCAGCATCCAGTACCAGAACGCGAACAACTCCGTGCGCGTCACGGACGACTTCATGCAGGCCGTTGCTGAAGATCGCGACTGGTCATTCCGTGCTGTGACCACTGGCGAGCCGGTTCGCACCGTGCGAGCTCGCGACCTGTGGCACGAAATTGCTCAGGCCTCCTGGGAGTGTGCAGATCCGGGTCTGCAGTTCGACACCACGATCAACAAGTGGCACACAGCTCATGCAACGGGACGGATCAATGGCTCCAACCCCTGCAGTGAGTACATGCACATCGACAACTCGGCGTGCAATCTGGCATCGATCAACCTGCTCAAGTACCTCGACGAAGAAGGGAACTTTGATGTCGAGGCCTACAAGCACACGATCGAGACGATGTTCACCGCACAGGAGATCCTCGTGGGTCGTGCGGACTATCCAACAGAGATGATCGGGGAGAACAGCCGCAAGTTCCGCCAGCTCGGTCTCGGCTATGCGAACCTCGGGGCGCTGCTCATGGCGCTGGGTCTTCCTTACGATTCCGACAATGGTCGGGCATGGGCAGCGGCATTGACCAGTCTGATGACCGGTCATGCATATGCCACGAGCGCTCGCACGTCGAGCCGTATGGGACCGTTCTCCGGCTTTTCGGAGAATGAGCGATACATGCTCAACGTCTTGCGGATGCATCGTGATGCGAGCTACCAGATCGCAGACGAGACCGTCGTCCCAGGTGAGTTGCTGCGCGCCGGCCAGGAGTCCTGGGAGATCGCCGTGCGCGATGGCGAGGAGTACGGCGTGCGCAACAGCCAGGCCACAGTGCTCGCTCCGACGGGAACCATCGGTTTGATGATGGACTGCGATACGACAGGCATCGAGCCGGACCTCGGACTCGTGAAGATGAAGAAGCTCGTTGGCGGCGGCAATATGGTCATCGTCAATCAGACGATTCCAATGGCCTTGCGCAAGATCGGATACGACACCCAGCAGGTCGCTGACATCATCGCCTACATCGACACGGAGAAGTCGATCCTCGGTGCTCCGCATCTCAAGTCCGAGCACGTTCCGGTGTTTGCCTGCTCGATGGGTGACAACACGATCCATTACGAGGGTCACGTGCGGATGATGGGCGCGGTACAGCCCTTCATCTCGGGTGCCATCTCCAAGACGGTCAACATGCCCGAGGAAGCAACGGTCGAAGACATCGAAGCGCTACACATGCTCTCGTGGGAGCTCGGTCTCAAGGCCGTAGCGATCTATCGCGACAACTGCAAAGTGGGTCAGCCCCTGTCGACGGCGAAGAAGGAAGTCTCCGAAGATTCGACTCCTGCTGAGGCCGTCAGCGGCGCCGTGGAGCGCATCGTCGAGCGAGTCGTCACCAAGCCGGTTCGCCAGAAGCTGCCTCGCAGCCGTCGAGGACGAACCTTCGAATTCCGCGTCGCGGACTGCAAGGGCTTTGCCACCATCGGCGAATACGAAGATGGTCGTCCAGGTGAAGTCTTCTTGACCGTGTCAAAACAGGGATCCACCTTGTCGGGCATCATGGACGCCTTTGCTAAGAGCATCAGCTACGGCCTGCAGTACGGCGTGCCGATGCGGGCGTTCGTCGAGGCCTTTGTCAACATGCGCTTTGAGCCAGCAGGAATGACCGACGACCCGGACATTCGCTTCGCAGCCTCGATCATGGACTATCTGTTCCGGCGCTTGGCGCTCGAATACTTGTCGTACGACGAGCGCCAGGAACTGGGCATCTTCTCGATCGACGAGCGTCTTCAGCCGACACTTCCAGGTGTCGAGGAGGCCGGGATCGTGACATCCATCGGCAGCGAGTTTGCTGCAGATCCCAAGAGCATTCCGTCGGTCGATGAGTTGATGACGCAGATGGAACTCGGCATCGCTCCGCCGGCTCCGATCAGCGACCACTCAGCTGAAATCGCCCGTCCCGAGGTGCGTCACGGTGACGCACCGATGTGTATGCAGTGCGGTGTGCAGATGATCCGCGCCGGATCGTGTCACGCCTGCCCGTCGTGTGGGAACACCAGCGGCTGCAGCTGATCGGATACATACCCGCGCAGTGGGGTGAGGTGATTCGTGACCTCACCCCACTGACGAGGTCTGTCGAGCCTGTGAGACGCAGATCAGGGTTCGATGATGATGAGGGGGATTTCGCGGCGGGTGCGCCGCTGGTACGCGTCGTAGTTGGCATATGCCGACACGATCTGGGGCCACAGCCGTGAACGTTCAGCCGAGTCGGCCACCCGTGCTGTTGCAGATGTGACCTTGCCGGGTCCAGTCTCGATCATGACTGCCGGGTTGTCGAGAATGTTCAGATACCAGGCGGGGTGATCATTGTCTCCACCTTTGGATGCAACAAGGACCCAGACCGGACCTTCTTGAACGGGAGAAGTGAGCATCACCGTGCGGGGCTGTCCACTACGTCGTCCTGTGGTGGTCAGCTTGAGAACCGGCATACCACCGGCCCGCCAGCCGAGGCGGTGACCGGACAAGGAAATGATCGTGCGATGCACGGTATTCATGGTCTTGAGGACGAAATCACTGGGCACGACCCGACAGTAGTTCGCTCACCAACCTTCGCCGCGGCGCCCTGCCTTCTTCGCGCTCGCCAATCGCTTCCCGACGAGACGCCTCTCGACAGAACCTTTGGAGGGCCTGGTCTTGCGCCTCGGGGGAGCAGGAGGAGCAGCAGCCTCATCCACGAGAGCGATCAGACGGGACCTGCATGTCTGGCGGTTCTGCCATTGGCTGCGACTGTCCTGGCTGACGACGACGATCGTCGATCCCAATGCGGTGCGGATCCGCTCGAGAACATCCTCCGGTCCGACGATCTGGGCGGTCGACACACTCAACGTCGATCGGGACGACGTCTTGTTGACGTGCTGACCTCCTGCTCCGCCGGAGCGGGAGAACGACCATTCGAGAGCGCCCACAGGAATGGTCACACCGCGCGCTGCCTTGATGTCGGAATCGATATCGATGCGTGGTGTCATGAATCGATCGATTGTCTCATCAGATGTGGCGACAGTACGGACAGCAAAATCAGTTACGCGGCACCTTGATCCACGGGAGGTCCTTGTCGACACGAGGCTCACCGGGCAGACCGAGGACTTGTTCGCCGAGAATGTTGCGCATGATCTCACTCGTTCCTCCTTCGATCGAGTTCGCCCGTGATCGCAAGAACGAATGTCGCACACCGCCATCGGATCCATCAACGGACAAGTTCTCCGGCCGACGGAACGTGAAATCGAAGTCGACCATGCCGTGGGCACCGAGCAACTCGACGGCGAAGCTGGTGACATCCTTGTTGAACTCAGCGAGCATCAACTTGGCAATCGAACCTTCGGGTCCAGGGTTGCCAGCCTTGGCGCCTTCCGACGCCCGCATATTCGTGAGCCGCAATGTCTCACTACGGCACCACAGTTGCATCAGGCGATCCCTGCTCGCAGCAGGAGACGTTTGTGATGCACCATCCTTCCAGATGCGAATCACCTCGTCGATCGGACCGCGACGTCGAGCGGTGCCTCCGCCTCCGCCGCCAATAGCGGTGCGCTCGTTCATCAGTGTCGTCAGGGCGACTCGCCATCCTTCTCCAACGTCTCCGATGCGATGGGCATCCGGAACACGGGAATCGGTCATGTAGACCTCGTTGAACTCGGCTTCCCCGGTGATCTGCCGCAACGGTCGCACTTCGACGCCCGGTGCGCGCATGTCGATGGCAAAGTACGTCATGCCTTTGTGCTTGGGCTGATCAGGATCGGTTCTGGCGACGAGCATGCCCCAGTCACCAAGATGAGCGAGAGTGTTCCATACCTTTTGACCGTTGACGACCCATTCGTCGCCATCACGTACAGCACGCGTGCCAAGACCGGCGAAGTCACTCCCGGCCCCCGGTTCGCTGAACAGCTGACACCAGCGCTCCTCGCCGGTGAACATCGGTCGCAGGAACCGCTCCTTGACCTCTTGTGAGCCGTGCGTGACGATGGTCGGCCCTGCCAGAGCCATGAAGAACGTCGACGGATCTTGGGCCTGGGCACCAGCAGCGCGTAGGCGCTCCTCGACGAGACGATTCAATTCTGGTCGCACGCCGATCCCACCATGGCCGACAGGAAAGTGCACCCAGGCCAGCCCGAAGTCGTACCGCAGACCGCGGAATGTGACGTTGTCGAGGGTCTTGGGATCGTGCTGGGCCAACAGATCATCAATGGCCTTTTCGACAGCTGCTCGCGCGGTGTCGGTGTTTGCTGTTGCCTGTGTCAGGGTCATGGTCAGCCTTTCATCGTTGGTCGAACTCTTTGCTCGGGTGTGCCGGGGCACTCGAGCTCCCGGATTCACCGTAGTGCGAAAGGCCCTCGCCGACTTCGATCAGAACAGCTCAGGTTTTCTTGCTCTCCAAGTCCTGGCGCACGGCTTCGTGGACGATCACACCGGATTCGACGTTGACCGCACCGACGAGTTCGGGGTGTTCCGCAATGGCTTGCGTCCATCCCCGGCCTAGTGATCGCACATAGGCAAGGGTGGCGGCGGTCAGAGCGGCCGTGGATGTGCGCGGAACGGCCGCGGGCATGTTGGGTGTCGCCGAGACGCGGACATGGCCCATGAGACGCGCTGGCTCGGCGTGCGTCGTCGACTGCACACCTTCGACACACCCACCTTGATCGATAGCGATATCGACGATGACGGAACCCTCTGGCATCAACGCCAGCGTCTTGGCAGTGATCACGGTGGGTGCCCGGTGTCCTGGAGACAGAACTGCACCGATCATGACCTCGGCTGTCGGGGCCAATTCATCGATGACACCCGGAGCCGACTGCACGGCACGCGCACCCGAACCGCACAGGGCGGCAACGGACTCGGCACGAGCCAAGTTGAGATCCACTACGAGAACTTCGGCTCCCATACCAGCTGCGACCTGAGCAGCGTGTCGTCCGGAGACGCCGGCGCCGATGACAACAATGGTCGATGGTTCCACACCTGGAATACCGCCGAGCAACATGCCACGACCGCCGTTGCGTGCTTCGAGCAGCGATGCGGCGACTTGGGTCGCAAGACGTCCCGCGACAGCACTCATCGGAGCGAGCAGAGGTAGTTGGCGGTCGACTTCGACGGATTCATAGGCAATGGCGCGACACCCAGACGCCTGCAATGCACGTGCCACGTCTGGCGCTGCCGCGAGATGCAGGTATGTGAACAGTGTGTGGTGAGGAGCAAAAAGACCGAACTCGGTCTCTTGTGGCTCCTTGACATGCAGGAGCAGCGTTGCCTCGTCGGCTACTGCCTGTGGAGACGGGGCGATATGCGCGCCGGCCGCGACGTACTCAGCATCGGGGAAACCTGATCCCTGGCCGGCTCCTGTTTCGACGATGACAGACCGTCCGTCTGCGACGAGGACGGCGACTCCCGCCGGTGTCATGGCAACTCGACGCTCATGGGGTTTGACTTCCTTGAGAACCCCGATCGTCTGCGGTGCGTCCCAGGTGGCCGACATGATGACTCCTTTGACTTCGTTTCCTTCAGTCAATCAGCATGAGGGAGTCGACGTGCCTCTTCGATCCATGACGAGTGTCATTGACGCTGTTCACCAGGGTCACTGTTTGCCAGGCCGCTCACCCTGCAGTGAAGTTGAGCGCGCCACGGGCATGAACCCGATCCATGAAATCCGGACGATATGCATCTTCGGGATGGGCGCGCACCATTTCGTCCAAGATCACGGCATCGCTGCCGACCAGGATGCGCCATGTGTCGTTACGAACACCCGCGAGAATGACGGTGGCAGCCTCAGCAGCAGTCATCGGAGCGTTGTCTCGGAAGGATTCGCCCTGTGCCTGGATGCCGACGCGTAGATCTTCATCACTTGCACCGCTCACATCGAGACCGGCACGAGTCAGTCTCTCCCGAACCTGGGAGATCTGCTCTTCGGTCATTTCTTTGGGGTCGCTCCCGAGCAGTCGACGAGAGTTGATGGCAATCGATGTGCCGATATGACCGGGCATGACGACGGAAGCTCTCAAGTGCGGTGCGTTCATCCGAAAATCAGTGATGAGCGCTTCGGTGAAACCTTTGACGGCGAACTTTGCCGAACTGTACGCGGTGTGGGGAATGTTCGGTCCGAGAGATGCCCAGAAGCCATTGACGGAACTCGTGTTGATCACATGCCCCACAGATGCCGCGAGCAACAGTGGCATGAAGGCACGCGTGTTGTAGTACACGCCGTTCCAGCACACCGAAAACGTCTTGTCCCATTCGGCGCGGTTGTCGTCGACGATGCTGCCCCCGCCGCCGATCCCGGCATTGTTGAACAGCAGGTTGATATGAGGACGCCATTCAGCAACGGCATCCCGAAATGCGAGGACTTGAGCCTCGTTGGAGACATCGGCCAGATGTGTGAGGAGTTGGCCGGCACCGGCTGCACACATCTCAGCGGTCTCGGCGAGGGTGTCGTCCATGACGTCACAGGTCGCCACATCGCACCCGTCGGCGATCAGTTGTCGAACGAGTTCGCGACCCATGCCGGTCCCTCCACCCGTCACGACGGCGACGCGCCCGCCGAATCCATTTTCGAAGCGATTTTCCACCGTATTCGTTCCTTTCATTGACCTCCCCAGACGGTAACCGATGGCCAAAGGACGTCACCCCATGGAACCGAGTCCCCATGGTGGGGGTAGGGCTGGCGTAGCGAGTAAGAAATGTTCGCTATTTCCTCAAGGTTTGGATCGCGAGAGCCGAAAACTTGACCATGATGAGCCATGAGGTTTTCGAATATCAGTCCCGTCGTGCGCCTCGCCGGTCGCTGCGCTTTGCCCCTTTTGTGGTGTTGATCGCCTTGGCCGCCTATGCCACGATCGTCGTTGCCGCCTTCACAGCGCCCAGTTCCGCCGAATCCGGGTCGCCAGTCGAGCCCGTGATCCAGGTGGTTACGCCGACTCGATGAGCTCGGCAATGGCGGGTGACACGTCGATGAGGGCTCAGTCGATGAGGGCTCAGTCGATGAGGACTCTGGCGTGGAATCTCTGGTGGACCTTCGGGCCGTGGGAAGAACGTCAGAGTGCGATTCGTTCGGTTCTCGTGCGTGAGAACGCCGATGTGTTGTTTCTCCAAGAGACGATTGCGGGTCACCCGCAGGTGTTGGAGTTAGCCGATGTACTCGGTCTGCATGTCGTCCAGTCCTCGATCGACGGTCGGGCGGCTCAAGGGATGGCCAATGCAATCCTGTCGCGCTGGCCGATTGTCAGCTCGAGAAGTGTCGTACTGCCCTCGGGGGAGGGTCGACCGAGAGTGCGCACCGTGCTGATCTGTCAGCTGGACACACCCTGGGGTCGATGGCCGGTGGCCACGACACATCTCGACCATGCTTTTGATGCGTCGCCTATTCGAGTCGAACAAGTGGATGTACTCGCCGACATCGTGCGTGATGAACTGACCGCAACTGGCGATCATCTGCCAGCGCTCATCGGCGGGGACTTCAATGCCGTTCCCGACAGCGATGAGATCCGTCGGTTGACGGGCAGGACCGCAGTGCGGCATGCGAATCTCGTCTTTGCCGACATGTGGGAATTGCAAGGCACTGGACCCGGATACACATGGTCCTCAGAAAATCCGTATCTGGCCGATGCGAACTGGCCGAATCGTCGACTCGACTACCTGTTCGTGACCTGGCCGCGCACCAAACCAGCCGGGCACCCGATTCGGACCTGGTTGGCAGGCACTGAACCGGTCGACGGTGTGATGCCGAGTGACCACTTCGCAGTGGTCGCCGATGTGCGCGTGCCCGAACGGTGAATGGTTGCACCGCAAGGAACATCTGGTTGTTCATGTTCGACCTTCAGAGAGGACGAAGACCGCGCACACCACTGGGTACGTCGTTGAAGGGGTCGCGTCCGACGAACGTGCACGGATCCGGGGCGCAGGCCTCTGCGTAGGCGGCGTCGATTTGTTTGGCGATCGGGAGCAGATCGAGACCACTCTCCGGGAACGTGGCCTGAGTCATGATCACAGCGACGCGCCCGGACGCAAGGCGCACCGCGATGTTGCGAGCGCGATAGAGGCTCCCGGAGTGTCCGAAGGTTTCGGCATCCCAGATCCATACGCCGAGGCCGTAGTTGTACGTCGTCTGTTGGATCATCTGCGTACGGGTCGATGCAGAGACAGGGCTGAGGCGAGCTTGCGGATCGAGGGCCGACACGACACGAGCGAGATCGAGTGCCGACATTCGCCAACCACCTGCACCTGCGAGATTGGCGTACTGCGGGTCCATCATCTTTCTGTCGATGCCCAACGGCCGTAGAAGAAGCCGATAAGCGGCATCTTCGTAGGACGGTCCGCTCACGTTGCCGATCACGAGTGATAGTGCACAAAAATTGGTATTCGAGTACGCGTAACCACTTCCCGTTGGAGCGTCCCGTTCGACGGTTTGGCGAAAAGCATCGAAGCATGATGAGTACGTGTCGTTGAACCATCGGTCGCGATCGGCGGCAAAGCCTGAAGTGTGCGACAGTAATTGCTGGATCGTGACCGCTCGCCACCGCTCGGGAAGAAGGGTGGGAGAGAAGCTGTCACCGAGAGTGTCGCTGAGAGACAAACGACCCATGTCGACGAGGTGCATAGCCGTCAGTCCCGTGACGAGTTTGGAAATCGATGCCACGGGGACGTCGGTGAAGGGCGATGTGCCGCGAGAACTCGCTGTCATGACAGCTCGTTGGTCGCTCATGAGCACCACTTGGAATGGACGGTCGCCCAGGAGATCGTCAGCGGTGCGCCTCGCTTGCTCGCCGGCATCGAGGACTGTGCGCGTACTCGTTTCGGAAGGGTTTACTGGCTGCGCGTCACCGGTCGCACCATGGACCGCTGGCCCGGGTGGAACGATGGCAATCACGCCAGCAAGACATGTCATGGCGATTGCCCAGAAGGGGTGGATGCGGCGAGAGGGCTTCGTCATGCATCGTCTTGTCTAGCACTGTCACTCGTTCGTGGACTGGGCATCCTGTCGATGTGTGATTTCCCGACTAGTTTCGTCGGGGCATGGCGACTCTGCGCTTCAGCTTCGGCACGATGGGTTCGGGTAAGAGCACGCTGGCATTGCAGATCCACCACAATCTGTCCGTGCGGAGCCGACGAGGCATTCTGTTGACCAAACTCGACAGGGATGGGACGCAGGTCACGAGCCGTCTCGGCGTATCGGCACCGGCAGTCGAAGTCTCGCCCAATGTCGACGTTTTCGATCTCGTATCGGCACGTTTCCCACTGGATTTCGTCGTCTGCGACGAAGTTCAGTTCTACACGCCTGGACAATGCGACCAATTGGCGCGGGTCGTGGATGAGTTGCAGATCGACGTCTACGCCTTCGGCCTGATCACTGATTTTCGCGGTCTGCTGTTCGAAGGGACCAAGCGGATGTTGGAGGTTGCCGACGAGAGAATCGAAATGCAAGTCGAAGCACGCTGCTGGTGCGGTGCTCGTGCGACCCACAACGCTCGCGTCGTCAACGGAGTACTTGTCTACGAAGGTGAAACGGTCGTGGTGGGAGACACAGGAGATGTGGCGACCCCCCTGTTCGGCGACGTGGTTCGATACGAACTCCTTTGTCGACGCCACTACGTATCTGCAGATATGGGGGATTTCGGAGAAACAGAGTTCTCGGGGTCCTAGACGTCGCACATGAAGTCGACGCAACAGTCAACTGGTGAGGAGTGCTGTCCCTCTCAGGTCCACGAACATGGCATGCGCTTGATGCCATTGATGAAGGCGCTCTGCAACATGGCGGGTTCACCAGTGATGCGCATGTTGGGGAGCCGACGGCGGATCTCGTCGAACATCACCGAAATTTCGCGGCGGGCGAGGTTCGCGCCGAGGCAGAAGTGAGGGCCGCCAGCCCCGAAGCCGATCTGAGCCGGAGCAGGAGTGCGCCGAACGTCGAAGGCGAAAGGATCAGCGAAGGTTCGCTCGTCGCGGTTTCCTGAGCAGTACCACATGACGACCTTGTCTCCTGCAGACAGTTTCTGACCCGAAACTTCAGTGTCCTCGGTGACGGTGCGCCGGAAGTGGATGACCGGGGTCGCATAGCGGACGATCTCCTCGACAGCGGTCTTGGTGTTGGCTTCGAAGTCATTGAACCAGATGGCCTTCTGATCCGGATTGTCCGTGAGGAGCCTCATGCCATGGCTGATCGCATTACGGGTGGTCTCGTTGCCGGCCACGACGAGCAGGATGAAGAACGATCCGAACTCTTGAGCGGTGAGTCGCTCACCGTCCACGACTGCGTTCATCATCGCAGAGGTCACATCCTCTTGAGGATTCTTGACGCGATCCTCGCCGAGGGCCTGGGCGTACATGAACATCTCGAGAGCCACATTCATCAAGTCCTCGTAGGAGCCGACGAATTCCGGATCGCCGACACCGAGGATGACGTTGGTCCAATGGAAGATCTTTTTGTGATCCTCTTCGGGGATTCCCATCATGTCGCAGATGATGCTGAGGGGGAGCGGTGCAGCGACCTCCTCGACGAAATCACACTCACCGGAGGGGAAGCGTTCGATGAGTTGAGTGACCAGGCTTTCCGCCCGATCACGAACCTGGGTCTCGATGCGCGCCACTTCTTTGGGTGTGAATCCTCGCGACACGATGTTGCGCAGGCGGAAGTGCTTCGGGTCGTCCATGTTGATCATCGAGCCGAAGAACTCATTCATCTCTTGGGGCAGATCACCGATGTTGGACCCCTTGCCACTGCAGAACAACTGCGGGTTACGGCTGATGTGCCAGATGTCGTCGTGACGGGTCACTGCGAAATACCCGGGACCGGGCGGGAACGGAGCGTTCTCGATGACGCGCTCCTTGAAAAAGGCGAATGGAGATTCATCGCGCAGAGTCTTGAAGGCTGCCTCGCGAAATGCCCGGTCACGCACCCAGAAGTCTGGATCCGAAAGGTTGATCTCGCCAAGGGTGACGTGGGGGAGTGTGTCAGCAGTGATCTTGCTCATCGTGGGAACCGTAGCATCGTCGGATGATGAATTCCGATAGCGGACTCCCTGAAGGTGGCTCCTCGAACGGCGAGCCGTTGGATTCGGATATTCGTGAATACACGTTCTTCGTCGACGCCGAATCCTTTGGCCTCGGGGGATATGAGGCGTCTGCACTCGCAGCGGATGAGAGTGATCTGCACGAAGCCGGAGTGGTCAGCGTGGAGATCCCGACAGGTTTCGGCGGAGACTTCGGCGATCGCATCCCCGTGCGCGTTCGGGGAACGGCGCGCGGATTGCGCTTTTATGCCAAGTTGCTGTCCATTCGAGATCCAATGCAGCTCGACGAGCTCGAACGCATCTGCGCAGCGGATCGTCGTTGGCCGACATGACTCGCAACCTTGTCGAACGTGGTGACGGTGAGTCGATCTGTAAGCGGGATCCTGTCGGTCGAGTCGCCCCGACCGGGTGACCATCCATCTATGCGATCTACCCGAGAATTGCCTCGTGAACGAGGCGGGCGAACCACCCATGTTCTCTGCTCGATCTTGCTCCGGGTGGGGTTGGCCGAGCTATCGAAGTCACCCTCGATACTGGTGCGCTCTTACCGCACCGTTTCACCCTTGCCTGTGCCAGCGAACTGGCCATCGGCGGTCTCTCTCTGTTGCACTGTCCGTGAGGTCGCCCCCACCTGGCTCTCGCCAGCACCCTGTTCTGTGGAGTCCCGACTTTCCTCAGCCAAATCCGAGAATTCGGCCGCGGTCACCCGATCGACTCACCGTCACCAGACAGGCTAGACCTCTTCGGACAACGATCTGCTCGCCATTGATGAATCGCACGAAACGTGCGCGTCAGCGTCAGGAGTCAAGGTACTCATAGACCATCGAGTTGAGGCTCGGGGTCTCGAGGTTGACCGTAGTGCGAACGCCGGATTCGTTTGGAGCACCAAGGGTGACCGGGATCGGCGACTGGGTGCCGAACGCAGTTGGAACCGCATACGCAGGAGCTGGCACATCGGTGGTTTCGGCGTACTCGCCCGACAAGGCAAGCCCGAACGAGGACACGAGCCTTTCGCTGTTCATGATCGATCCGAGAACCGCGGCGTGGCGAGATTCTTCTTGGCCGATACCCATTGCAGCAGCGCGCAGAGCTTTGTCGTTCAACAGCGGGACGTAGGCCTGATACGTCGCCCCTGCAAGGGTTTCCAGAGCGTAGGCGAGTGCCACGATGTCGGCGACTTGATCCTGTGATGGGGGGACACCTGCAGCCTCGTCGCCGAGGATCAGAGTCAGGGCCGGCTCCACGTAGATCGACTGAAGACGCGGATTCGGCTCTTCGAACGCTCGACCACCGAGTTGTTCGGTGAGTGCTGCAGTGGCGTCAGCATGGGCGCGGTGGTCGCTCGCAAAGCGTCGCGCCAGAACAGCTGCATCTCCACTCAACAGACTGGCGACTGCGTTGTACACGAAAAGAGCGTTGTATTCGAGAGACGTTGCTGTTCGTAGCAACGTCACATCGGTGATCGGAGCGTCTGGGAGATCTTGGGCGGTTGGAGAGTTTCCGAGGACGGGGATGCCGCTGGTTCCGCTGCTGCCACCGCCGCATGCCGCGAGAAGTGCTCCAAAGGAAATCGTCGCGCCACCCGCGAGCAAAAAACGCCTGCGAGTCAACGCAGCGCTCTGATTCGGCGACAAACCGTTGGCTGCACGCGCGATCTGTCCGAGAATGTTGATGTCGTTCGAGTCTGTGTTACTCATGATGTGCTCCGTGATCAGGCGTTCGGGGTGGGGGCGAGCGGCTGAACGGCCGGGGTCGTGAAGAAAGCGTCGGCGTCCTGGGTCGGTGACAGACCAGCAAGAGAGGCCATTGCAGCAGAGTGTCGGGCTTCGACGATCAGGATGGAAGCGATCAAAGCAGCACCTTCTGTTCCGTCGAGTGCACCGAGCACCGATTGATGCGTGGCGACGAGAATGTTCTCGAGATCGTGAGCTGCACGAGCCATGGAGCTGGACTTCGTATCGAAGGCTGTGCGCAGACTCGAGAACAGGGCTTCGTCCCGGATTTGTGGGGCTGACGTGCCAATCACGGCAGAGATGGCCTGTGCATACGCATCGTGGTGTGCTGCGATGGCAGCCAAACTCGGGAGTTGCTGTCCACCTGCTCCAGCTGCGACTGCCAGGTCATACAGGTCTCGAGCAGCGAGTTCGAGAGTCTGGGCGAATCCGAGAAGTTCGGTGTCGGCAGATGTCGGGCGCCGAGGCGCAGCTGTCGTGGACGGGGATTCGGTTGTCGATTCAATCGGCGTCGTCACAGTGATCCTTTCCCAAATCTCTATCAGCCTTATGCCTGAGACCTATCGGGAGCAACTCCGACTCTAGAAGTCGAGCGATGACAGTTCGGGTATCCACTCGGCGGCACGGGTCACAGCGTTGCGCCATTCACTCCGGCGCTCTTCACGGCGCTGTGGACTTGCGGCGAGTGAGTCCGGTTCGACAGTTGCCGTCGGCGACCACAGGGCTTCGATGTCGTCGAGGCCGGACCAGGTGCCTACGGCCAATCCGGCCAAAAACGCGGCTCCGAGAGTGGTGGCTTCGGTCACCGGAGAGACTGAGACAGGCCGACCTGTGAGGTCGGCGAGGGCTTGGATGAATGTCGGATTGCTACTCATCCCGCCATCGACACGAATTTCCTGCGGATCGAGACCGGGATAGTCCTTGCACAGAGAATCGAGGAGATCTGCGCCACGGTGCGCCACTCCTTCGAGAACGGCGCGCACGATGTGGGCGCGGGTCGAGCCACGAGTGAGGCCGAGCAGAGTTCCCCGCGCGCCGTAGTCCCAGTGCGGAGTGCCGAGTCCGAGGAGTGCGGGAACGAAGACGACACCTTCTGATGTCGAGCACGTGCGCGCAACTTCGTGGCTTTCAGCAGCCGAATCGATCAGCCCCAGGTCATCGCGCAGCCATTCGATATTGGTGCCTGCCGAGAGCATGATCGCCTCTGCGCCCCATGTTATTTCAGAACCGGTGATTCCAGAACGGGTGATTCCAGAACTGGCATCGTTCTGGGTTCCATTGGAGAGTTGGCGGCTCCAGGCAACGATGGGAAATGTTCCATTCGCGCTGCGTGCTGAGTCTCTCGGCGCAACAGAGTCGAGGCAGACATCCATCATCCCACCGGTGCCGAACGTGCACTTTGCCATGTTGGGGCGCACACACGACTGTCCCATGAGAGAGGCCTGCTGGTCGCCGACGAGCGAGGCAATAACGGGTGCTCCGGGCAGGGCAACGGCTGGGGCGATGATCCCTGAGGAGGGGACGATGGTCGCCAGAGCAGTCAATGGGATTCCGAGCGTGTCGCATACCCGTTCGTTCCAGCGCGGTCCCGTCGCCGCAGTCACCTCACACAATCCCGTCACTGCGGCATTGGAATGATCGGTCACATGTTGTGCTCCCCGAGTCAACGTCCAGACGATCCAACTCTCGACCGTTCCGATGCAGATGTCGCTGGCGCGTTTGGCGACGGCACTGCGATCACCCACTGCTGTCGCAAGGATCCACGCAGCCTTCGTCGCTGACTGGTTGGGAGCGAGTGCAAGGCCGTGTTCAGCGCGGGCCATGATGCATTCGGTGACGGTACGCAGGTCCTGCCAGCCGAGTGCTGGTGCCAGGGGTTGGCCGGTGCGTCGATCCCACACGACGGTGGAAGCCCGCTGATTCGTGATGCCGACTGCAGCCACGGGTCCACCCTGTGCGAGAGCAGCATGGGCGACCTCGAGAACCTGGTTCGCCATCTCGGTGGCATCGAATTCCACGAGACCAGGGAAAGGCGTTTGTGGAGCGAAGGCTCGGTAGTGCAAAGAGTCGATACGTGCGTTCTCACGCACGATCGCTGCGCGCAGCCCGCTCGTGCCGACGTCGATCACGAGAATCGACGTTGCAGTCGAACTTCCCGAAGCAGATGTCCCCGAAGCAAATGTCCCCGAAGCGGTTGTCCCCGAAGCAAATGTCATGGATCGTTCCGAGGTGGTCTGCGACCTCGTGGGTACGCGCCTCGTGCCTGCATCGTGGATCCGACAATGCCACCAAGTGCTCCGACGGACACCGTGACGATCAGATTGAGAATGACTCCGCTCCAGGTCACGTCACCGCCGCGCGCAAGTTTGATGATGATGAACACGCTCTGAGGAATGATGTAGGCCCCAGCCGCGGTCACCATCGCATGACTCAAAGGAGTGCCGCGCTGCTGATGCCATGCAGCGACAGCTGAACCGAGCAGGAATCCGACTGTTGCCAAAAAGACGAGGAGGATCGCAAGGTCGGAGCCCGAGACGATACGTGCGGCAATCGAGAACGGAACAGCGAATACGAGAGCAACAGAAGCACCCGCGCGAATCGCTGGTACGTCCCAGCGACCCGCACCGTGTCCGGAGGTCACATCGGCCATGGGGCACTTCCAGAAGAAGGATCAAGTCGGTTCACAAAACCCATCTTGCCAGGATTGAGAATTCCATTCGGATCCAGCGACACCTTCAGGGCAGAGAGGACCTCGAATGAGGAGCCCAAAGCTTCAGCGACGAAGCGCGCACGATTGATTCCGATGCCGTGGTGGTGACTCAGATTGGCCCCTGCTGCCAGAGCCGCTCGAGTGCCCGCATCCCAGAGGGCGACGTAGGTCGGCTCAACGGATTCGGGCGGCGGTGACGCGGCGAAACTGAAATACAGACACGCGCCATCGGAGTAACTGTGGGAGAGGTGACAGCTCGCAGCACGCGAGTGCTCGACTGACAGCAGCGCCGAGCGCACGGAGTCATAGATCTCGCTCAGGTTCGCCCACGGAGCTGCGACTTCCATCGTGTCGACGACGAAACCTTTATGGGTCAATGCCTGCAACGCACTCGTGTCGTTTCGGTGGAGCATCCAGGCATCGACGAGTTCGTGCGAAATCGGTCGACACCCGTTGGTTATCAGGCACTCCTCATGAACAACGGCCATCGTTGCGGTCACTGTCACCGGGTCTCCCTGATCGAGTACGAGAAGCGCGCAGGACGATCCATCGCCACCGTGGCTGCGCTGAGTCTCGATCGAGTCGTAGAGACGCAGCACAGCGGGAGTGGCACTGCGCTGGACGATGCGGCGACAGGCATCGATTCCTGATGAAAGGTCGGCGAAGGAATACGCGCATCGCTCTTGGCGAGTAGGGGCAGGGTGGCAGCGCAGCCAGACACGTGTGATCACGCCGAGAGTTCCCTCGCTGCCAATGAAGAGTTGCTCGATGTCGGGCCCGCTGGCAGAGCGCGGTGCGACACCAGTGCGAATGACCACTCCCGATGCAAGAACGACCTCGAGGCCGCACACCATGTCTTCGATCTTCCCGTACCTCGTCGACATTTGGCCGGCGCCTCGACACGCCACCCAACCGCCGACGGTGGAAATGTCGAAACTCTGGGGATGGTGGCCAAGTGTCAGACCGGCGTCTGCGAGACGTGCCTCAAGTTCGGGGCCGAAGGTTCCGGGAAGAACTTCGACGATGTTGCTGACCGTGTCGATGTGCATGACGCCTGCCATCGATGTCATGTCCAACACGACACCACCATGCAGCGGTACTGATGCCCCACACACTCCGCTGCGCCCGCCAGCTGGAGTGACTGGGATTCGTTGATCGTTGCACACCCGTAGGAGTGCCGAAACGTCCTCGGTCGAACGGGGTCGAGCGAGGACGGAAGCGATGGCAGGTACCTCACCTTGCAGAGCCCAATGCATCGAGATCGGCCACCAGTCCCGGCCGACATCTGCGAGTTCATCGAAGTCGGTGACGATCGGACAGATCGCACCGATCAGGTCGATCTGTGCGGCTGTGAGTGGGGATCCCTCGTGCATGAAGTGACTACGAGGCGCACCATGCACATCGGCAATGTCGATCGGCGGAGTTGGCGCGATTGGTGAAGCAGGAGAATTGTTCGGTTCATTTGTCATGTGGCGGTTCATCCAGTCACGTCGTGTTCGGTCATGGTTGCGCAGACGACTTCGTGCTCGCAGATTTCGTCGAACGTTCGAACCTCGGATTCGACGCGCTCGTCGTTCCAACCAAGAAGTGGTGCCATGAGAAGTGCTGCTGATCGTGCAGCCGCTCGAGAACCTGCGCGATCGATCAGCAGCGACCGGGTTCGACGCGACATGACGTCATCGAGAGTGCATGCCATTTCGTGACGGACTGCGTGAATCACCTCTGCGCGAACGTACGGCAGACCTGGCACCAAAGGTTCAGCAAGTGATGCATCCGAATGCATGATTTCAGCAATGGATGGTGCATCGACCCCGTAATGACTCCAAAGGTGGTCTTCGATTCGTGATTCGAGACCGAGTCGCGGTCGACGACCTGATCCGTGCAAATCGAGTCGCTTGGTCCGGCACCGGTGCCTCGCCCATCTGCCGATCGACAGTTGGAGCGATGGAGCCAATGCATCGATGGCGTCCTCGGCCATTTCCCGGTAGGTGGTGAGCTTGCCTCCGGTGATCGTCACGAATGCAGATTCCTCGAGCGACACCCGATGGCGTCGCGACAGATCGGCTGTGCGGGCTGAGCCCGATTCTGTTTTCTCGGAGGGGACGACGAGTGGTCGTAAACCTGCCCACGTGCCGGTGACATCTCCAGGAGACACCGATGTGGTCATTGCATTGTCGAGTGCTCGCAGGATGTAGTCGATGTCATCTTTGGTGCACTGCGGATCGTCGAGTGAACCCGCGTAATCCGTGTCGGTCGTTCCGACGTAGGTGTGGGTGAAGGTGCCATCGCCGCGAGGTCCCCACGGCACGAGGAACAGACTGCGGCGATCTTTTGGAACAGGGATCACGACGGCGATGTCATTTCGGACCGTGTCCCACGGAATGGTGATGTGCACACCTTTGGCCGGCCGGATGCCGATCCTCGCTGAGGATTGCGCTGCTGGATCCTCGAGAGAGGACGAATTGTGAAGAGTCGACAGAACGTCGTCGACCCACACGCCGGTTGCATTGACGATCGATCGAGCAGTCACCGTGAAATCGCCCTCACCATCGCGCACCGTGACGCAATACGAGTCGCCGGTGCGCACGACGCGGGTGACTCGGGCATGGTTGAGGACAGTTGCTCCGTGGTCACTGGCAGTGCGGGCAAGCGCGAGGCACAGGCGAGCATCATCGGCCCGAGCGTCGTAATACACATAGGCCGAAGCGAGCCGATTGGGAACGATGGTGGGGAAGTGCGACAGGGCCTTCGACTTACGGAGTCTGCGGTGAGCACGTCCGATACGAAGTCCGCCGGTGAAGTCGTACATCCACAGCGCTGAGCCGAAGGCCCGAGCGATCTTGCGCGAGATGAGACCGTCCTTGGTGAGGATTGGGATCATGAACGGAAGCACCTCGACCAGGTGACGGGCATTTCGCATCAGACGCTGGCGTTCATGAAGTGCTTCATAGACGAGCCGTACGTCTCCTTGTTGCAGATAACGAAGACCGCCATGGATGAGTTTGGAGCTCTTGGATGAGGTGCCCGACGCGAAATCGTTGCGTTCGACGAGAGCGGTACGCAGACCCCGAGACGCTGCATCGACAGCTGCGCCCAATCCGGTGATGCCTCCTCCGATAACGAGAACGTCGACAGAGCCACCAATCAGTCGATTTCGCATCCAATTCCGGTCGAAAGGCTGCGTGGACCGAGATCTGCTCACCATTGGCACAGTAGGCGCCCCTTTCAGGGGAATCGAATTGCACTTTCTCGTCGCTCCGACTCTCGCACAACGAGGGTCACTTTCTAGTCTCTTCACCGGTGGACAGGGCGCGGGGGCGTCTTGGTTCGAGAGGTGTGGAGATGGACATCGGGTGGCGTTCGATGGGGGCTTGCCGTGGGTTGGACTCGGAGATCTTCTTTTCGGAATCCGAGGATGAAGTACGCGAGGCAAAGGCGATCTGTTTCGGATGCGCTGTGCGAGTGGCGTGCCTCGAGCATGCGCTGGCGAGCAGGGAAAAGGTTGGGGTGTGGGGAGGTACCACCGAGCGCGAAAGGCGACGAATCGTTCGCCAGCGTCGCCGCTCGGCGTGAAGATATCCACCCGGGTCGCTCGAGTTCGTCGAATCGATGCACGCGCCCTGAAGGCTGATCAGAGGTTCACTTGCGAATTCGGTAAGGAAATGTGCGTCGGTATCCTGGTGCGATGGCCGAAATTTCCAACACCAGCGAGGTGACACTCGAATCGATCGGTGGCTGGCCTGCTCTCATTTCGGCACTGCTCGATCGTGTCGACCTGTCTGCAGGTCATGCTCGAGCGGCGATGACCAACATCTTGAACGGTGAGGCAACTCCTGCACAGTTGATCGGGTTCGTCGTAGCGTTACGGGCCAAGGGCGAAACGCCCCAAGAGATTTCCGGACTGCTCGATGCAGTCCTCGCGGCGGCAACAACGGTGCCCCTCGACGACGCAATCCGTGATCGTGCCATCGACATCGTCGGGACAGGTGGCGACAGAAGCCATTCGA
The DNA here is from genome assembly GCA_032118015.1 of Ilumatobacteraceae bacterium. Taxonomy (GTDB): domain Bacteria; phylum Actinomycetota; class Acidimicrobiia; order Acidimicrobiales; family Ilumatobacteraceae; genus Casp-actino8. Next base: position 22,825 of record JAULYE010000111.1, read on the forward strand.
TCAACGTCAGCACGATGGCAGCTCTCGTTGTGGCAGGCGCTGGCGTCCCTGTCTGCAAACACGGGGCGCGCGCAGCCTCATCCCAGTGCGGTACGGCAGATGTTCTCGAAGCCCTGGGTGTCGCAATCGAGTTGGCGCCCGAGGGTGTCAAACGATGTGTCGAAAAAGTCGGCTTCGGTTTTTGCCTTGCACCGCGCTACCACCCGGCGTTCCGATTCGCTGCTCCTGCGCGCCGGGAGATCGGCGTGCCCACTGTGTTCAATCTTCTCGGGCCGATGGCGAACCCGGGCCGTGTACGTCGCCAGCTCATTGGAGTCGCAAACCCTGCTGTCGCTGAGCGCATGCTTGCCTCATTGCGATTGCACGGTTCGGTGTCTTCCTGGGTCGTTCACGGCGAAGGACTCGACGAACTGACGACAACGGGGCCGTCGAGTGTTCTCGAATTGCGCGACGGGCAGGTTCGCTCATTTTCGGTCGATCCCGCGTCACTTGGTTTGGCGCCAGCGATCTCCGCGGAACTCGTTGGAGGGTCTCCTGAGTTCAACGCACAGGTGGTGCGTTCGATGCTGGAGGGAACTCTTGGTGCACATCGAGACATCGTGGTGCTCAATGCTGCTGCGGGACTCGTGGTTGCTGATGCGGCTCGCACTCTCGAAGATGGTGTGGTGATGGCGGCGGACAGTATCGATACAGGACGGGCACGTGGCGTCCTGGAAGCCCTCGTTCGAGAATCTCAATCCGCTCTCGTCGAAGTCGGCCCGTGAACGCCGTGCTGCGGATGTCATCGCTGCGGATCGAGCAGGAGTGCGGATGACGCATCGTGAAGCCTTGAGTGTGCGAGTACCGGGTTCGTCAGCGAATCTAGGTCCGGGATTCGATGTGCTGGGTATGGCGGTGTCCGTGCATGCAGAGATCGGCGTTGTCGATTCCGATGATCGAGACGCTGACCAGGGTGAAGTCCCAATGTCGATCGTCGAGGGTCGTCACCCAGCCCTGGTCGCTTTTCGGGCGGTCGGCGGACGAGGAGATATCTGGGTTCGAGGTTCGATTCCGTCAGGTCGAGGGCTTGGCTTTTCTGGGGCGATGCGAGTCGGAGGCGTTGCGCTCGGACTTGCAGAGCGTGCCGGTGTCATTGGTGGCGAACTGCAGGCGTTCATCCTGGAACATCGCCACGCGATTTTGAATCATTCTTCTGGGCTCGAAGGACACGGCGACAATGCGGCCGCAAGCCTTTTCGGGGGTGTCGTTGCCTGCGTCGAATCTGGGGGTGAGTTCGCTGCGACGAGCCTGCCGCTTTCCCGCGGGGTCGTCTCAGAAGCTCACATCGTGGTCTGGGTCCCTCATGAGCAGACGGCCACTAGCGAGAGTCGAGCGACTCTCGACTCGCATGTGCTGCGAGTCGATGCCGTGTACAACATTGCGCGCGTGGCGCAGCTCGTCGTTGCACTCGGGTCAGGTGACCGACATGATCTCGCCAGCGCATTCGACGATCGACTCCACCAGGATCAACGGTTGAAACGAGTTCCCATGACCGCACGAGCTCTCGAGACGATGAAACAGTCGGGAGCAGCTGCATGTTGGTTGTCCGGATCAGGTCCGACTGCTGCAGCTCTCGTCTTCGTCGAGAACCTCGTCTCCGTGGAGCAGTCGCTGGCAGAGGACGGATTGTCGCAGGCGGGTAGATCGATGCGCTTGACCATCGACCTCGCAGGGCTTCAAGCTGCGCGTTGAAGACGGATGTCGCGCAACGTGGGCATGGTTGTCAGCGGTGAACACCAGGACCCAGTGCAATTCGTAAGTGTCGAAGAAGCAACGTGCTCTTCGAGGTATCGACTGATGTTGAGCAACTCGTCGAGAGCGGTGCGCGGGATCGGGCGATCGGGTTGGACAGTGATTGCGGGCGCCAAGAGTTCAGAGAAGTCGAGTTTGGAACGATTGATCGCGGAGTTGCTGAGACTGGTATCGGGAACTTGTGTCGGTGTGCGCGGTCCCGCTGATGCAGTGGAAACAACGGTAGGGAAGAAGAGTTGCCCAGAGGTTCGCATCTCGCGAAGTGACCCGTGTTCGAATTCGTATTCGACGTCACCGATCCGCATTTCGACTCGCCCGGCCTGTAGCAGTTCCCCAATTTTCCTCTGGCGTACCAGCGCCGTTTCCAAGGCTTGTATCCGGTCGCGCATGAGGGCGGCTTCCTCGTAGCGCTGTGACAGCGCCAGAGAACTCATCCGATCACACAGACGATCGAACAGCAACGCGGGTGACGTCGTCAATGCTTCGACCACGAAAGCAACGATGTCGGCGTACTCATCGCGATCAGCAGTACCTGAACAGGGGCAGCGCGCAACACCCAGCTGGGCTGCTGAACACACCGGAGCCTCTTGGGGTGGCACATAGCTGCGACCGAGACGTGCCGTGCAGCGTCGAAGAGGCACCACGGACTCGATTGCCTCGATGACGTGCCGAGCTGCTGTACGACTCGTGAGCGGGCCGATGTGAAGTCCGCCGCGCGTCGTTGGGTTCTTCGAGATGACGAGACGCGGCCATTCCTCGTCCAGAGTCAACCTTACGTAGCAGTACCTGTCGAAGGTCGTTCCGGTGCGGTTGTACCGAGGGAGCAGTCGCTGGATCAGACGCGACTCGAACACGCTCGCAGTCAAGGGGTCCGGTGTGGGTATGTGGGCAATGGCATGCGTTTGACGCAACATCGATCCCACTTTGCGTCGCGACTCCGACGTGCTGAAGTAACTGCGTACACGTTGGCGTACATTCGTCGCTTTGCCGACGTAGAGCACTTCACCGCCTGAGTCGAGGAACATGTACACACCCGGGGAGCGAGGCAGATCTTCGGTCAAGCGAAGTTTCGCCGCCAGGGGATGAGTATCGAGTCGTGGCAGTGTGATCAGATCATCGAGGCCGAGGACGCCGAAACCCGCCGCCCGTTCGATGAGCAGATGCAAAAGGTCACCAGTCGCGAGAACGTCGTCCAATGCCCGGTGGCTCGGTTGATGTTCGAGGCGCAAACGGGATGCGAGTGTGCCCAACTTGCAGTCGGGCACTTCGTCGCGCACCAGTCGGCGCGCCAGGTGGACGGTGTCGACGACCTTGTTGGTGAGGGGCTCTCGTCCGTCGCGAACCAAGGTTGCATTGAGAAAGCCCGTGTCGAACCGAGCATTGTGGGCAACGATCACGGAGTCGCCGATGAAGTCGAGGAAAGTCGCGAGGATCGACTCGATCCGCGGAGCCGGTAGGAGCATGGCTTGTGTGATACCCGTGAGGACGGTGATGAAGGGAGGGATTGGACATTCGGGATTGATCAGCGTCTGAAAGGTGCCGAGACACTCGCCACCTCGATATTTGGCTGCTCCGATTTCTGTGATCCGATCGAAATCGGGGGAACTGCCTGTGGTTTCGAAGTCGATGACGCAGAACGTGACGTCACTCAAAGGGGTGCCGATGTCGTCGAACGACTTCTGCACGGCAGATTTCGGCGCATGCTTGTCGATGGGCACCCCCAGAGTGTTCACGAACAGATGTACGGAGTCAAGCACTGGTAGTGACCATAGGGCAGGGGTGTGACGAACTGATCCGACGGGGATCGCTCATCGAAAGCGTCGATGTGCGTCCCTCTACGATGCATCCATGACAGGACTCGGTAGGGCTCATCCGGCAGAACTTCACGAATTAGGGGCCGGATGCGTTGCCTACGTTCAGCCGGACGGGAGTTGGGGATGGAGTAACGCTGGTCTCGTCATCGGTGATGGGGCATCGCTCTTGGTGGACACGTTGTTCGATCTGCACCTGACGCGGCGGATGCTCGATGCACTGGAGCCATTCGTGCGGACGGCTCCGATCAGATCGCTCGTGAACACTCATGCGAACGGGGATCACTGCTACGGAAATCAACTCGTCGAGGATGCAGAGATCATCGCATCGACGGCAGCCGCCCATGAGATGACAGAGGTTCCTCCAGCGATGCTGGCTGCGCTCAACGCCGACAGCGGTGAGATCGGAGCACTCTTTCGACGTTTCTTCGGAGCCTTCGATTTCGAGGGCATCGATCTCACATTGCCGACCCGCACCTTCGATGGCCAACTGGACCTCGACATAGGTGGTCGTGTCGTGGAACTGATCGAGGTCGGTCCGGCGCACACCAAGGGGGATGTGATCGTGCACGTTCCCGATGCCCGCACAGTCTTCACTGGAGACATCCTGTTCATCGGTGGAACTCCCATCGTCTGGGCCGGACCGCTGTCCAATTGGATCGCGGCATGCGATCTGATGCTGGGGATGGACGTCGATGTCGTCGTTCCCGGCCATGGTCCGGTCACTGACAAACGCGGGGT
>JAULYE010000112.1:0-21314 GCA_032118015.1 Ilumatobacteraceae bacterium
ACGACCATGGTGACAACTTCACAGTCCGCTCCGTTGACGGAGGAACCTGGCGCAATAGTGGGAACTGGTTCACGATGTCTGAGACTGGAGTTGCCAGCGGCGTCTTCGACAACTACAAAGCTGTGTTCCACCTGCCAGATGGTCCCGGCACACCCGAGTCGACGGCCAGCGTGGGCGAGTGCGCCGGCGCTCCGGTGAGTCTTGGTGCAGTCTCCGAATACATCACCTACCTCTACCTCATGGATATTCCTGCTGGAGAAACTCGGCGGTTGGTTGTATACAACGGTATTGATCCCACGGCCGATGGCGTCGCGACCAAAGCTGCGACACTTGCATCGTCATTGCCATCACCAGGTAGCGGACTTCTCGGTGATCTGTCAGCGGAAGATGCGTGCACCGTCGTTAACTGGGACTTCGCGGGTTGTAGTTCAGGAGGCGAGTCTCCCTCGTACGACATCGACCTCGATCACTACCTCCAGCGGTCCGACCTGCCCGACACGCTGTAGTCCAGATGTGACCACAGATTCGTGAGCGCCGAAGAGATGTGAACTGACCTGGATCGGAATTCTTGTCTTGATCACGGCAGTGGCTGAACTGATCATTCGTCGGAGGCGTCCGCCGGCAATCGAAGGCATTCTGAGCACGTTTGTTGCGAACTTCGGGATCATCGTCGGTGCGCTGGTCGCTTCTGCAGCTGCAGGGGGATTCGCCTTCTACAAGAAGGTGCCGGGTCGCACCGTTGCCGCAGGAGTGATCGGCGGGGTGTTCATGGGCTACGGCGCAACTTTTGCCTCAGGATGCAACGGAGGTCGGCCTTGTTGCCTTGGTCGATCCACCACATCGTTCACTCACGAAATCTTCATGCTGTCGTTCGAACGAGCCGGAAGAAAGCGCAGAGCAAATATTGAGCCGACGAAGGCTGCTATCGAAACGACGAGACAGGCAGTGCTGAAGCCACTCATGAAAGATGTACTCACTGCATCGATGACTTGCTGTTGAATGGCTGCCGGGCTGCTCTGCACGACTGCGTAGGCCACTCCGACCGAGTCCTGTGCTTGTTCGAAGACGCCTTCGGGCAAAGAGTCCACGAGACCCGGAATGCCAGTGAACGTGGTGACGATTTCAGGTGAGTACAGGCTGATGAAGATCGAGCCGGTGACTGCGACTCCGAGCGTGCCACCAAGTTCACGCGAGATGTCATTGACCGCGGAAGCGACACCAGCACGTTCGCGGGGTACCGATCCCATCACGGCCTCCGTACTCGGGGATGTGACGAGTGAGAGTCCGTTGGCAATGAGCAGCATCGAAATCACAATTGGTCCCCAATATGCCGAGTCGGCATCGATTCGACTCACGATCAGGAAGCCGATTGACATGTTGAACAAACCTGCAGCCACGACCCGAGTGGTTCCCCAGCGCAGTGCGGCACGCGCAGCAAGGGGAGCAGTGACGCCGGCCCCGATTGCAAATGGGAGAGTGCGAAGACCCGATTCGAGGGGATCGTATCCTCGCACGAACTGGAAGTATTGCGTCACAAGGAACGTGAATCCGAAGAGGCACAAGAATGCGATACCGATCGAACCGGTTGCGGCACTGAATCGAGCGCTGCGGAAGAACCTGACGTCGAGGAGAGGTTCCTCTCGGCGAGATTCGTATCGAATGAAAATGAGAAGAGCAAGAGCTGCGATCAGAAATCCCGTCATACTTTGCGTACTTCCCCAACCCCAATGCGGTGACTCGATCACGGTGTAGACCAGCACTCCGATTGCGATCACTGACAGCACGAGTCCGATGACATCGAAACTCTGTCGATGAGGCTCGCGCGACTCAGGAATCAGAAAATGCCCGATCACGAGTGCGATGGCGACAATCGGAATGTTCACGAGAAACACCGATCCCCACCAGAAGTGTTCGAGCAAGAACCCGCCAGCAACTGGTCCGAAGGCCACCGCCATACCTGACACTGCTGACCACAGACCGATCGCTTTGGCGCGTTCGATGGGATCAATGAACAAGTTCGTGATAACCGCCAATGTTGCGGGAAAGACAAGAGCTGCACCGATGCCCATCGCCCCTCGCCAGATGATCAAACTGTCGGCCGAGTTGGCGAATGCGCCGAATCCGCTGAAGACCGCAAACAGGATCAAGCCAATTTGTAGAGATCGTTTGCGTCCCCAGCGATCACCGAGTCCGCCGCCGGCAAGGAGCAAGCACGCGAACACGAGTGCATAGGCGTCAACGATCCATTGCAGCGAGGTCACAGAGGCACCGAGTTCCCTCTGCAGAGTCGGTAGAGCGACATTCACGATCAGGTTGTCGACGACGACCAGAAACACGCTGGCACTGAGGATTGCCAACACCCACCAGCGCCGTTCGTAGGCACGCTGATGTGCGAGTGGAAGATGGTCACCTGAGGGTGGGGCTGTATTCGACATACTTGACAGTGTCTACCATTTCCTTGACACTGTCAAGGCCTATGCTGGCGGTGTGTCAGTACAACGAGCAGTCCTCGATGCAACTTTGGGGATCATCGCTGTCGAGGGTCCTGATCTCGTGTCGATGCGCGAAGTTGCCCGTCGGGCCCGAGTCAGCCATCAAGCTCCGTACCACCATTTCGGGGATCGATCCGGCATCTTCGCTGCCGTCGCGGCAGAAGGCTTCTCGATTTTGGCGAGTGAGTTCCAAGAGGCCATCTCGAGTGGTCCGGGTTCGGCTCGCCGTTGTTTCGAGGTCTATGTCGGCTTTGCTCTTCGACACCCCGCCTACTTCCGTGTGATGTTCCGATCCGATCTGAACGGGGTCAAGACTCATGAGGCGACGAGAGTGAGTGCCGACTCGGCCTTTGGAGAGTTGATGAATTTGGTCGAGCACACAACGGGTCGACCAAGTGATGATCACGAGTCGTTCACGTGGGCAACCTTGCTCTGGTCGACGGTGCATGGACTGTCCACACTGCTCCTCGACGGACCTCTGCAGGCGAAAATTCCCAGTGGGATGACGATGGATTCTGTGATTCGCAATGTGATCGACCTGATGGTGGGAATGGTCGAACGGCAAGCCGAACTGATGGGATTGGCACCGCACGACATTGTCCCGTCATGAAACATCAGTCGTTGCTCTGAGCGTGCATCGCCGAACGTTGTCCGTCTTCAGTCGCTTCACAAAGGGCGATTGAGTATCGGAATGGAGAGCGGTGCTCAGTTCTCTGGTGCGGGCAATGAGCCATATTTCAAGATGGCATCCCACACGTCATCGTCATCGAAGCCGAGAGCCCACAGGGCGACACCACCGAGCCGAGCATCGATAGCCAAGTCCATACGTGCACGGATGCCCTCAGCGTCGACATAGTGCACTTGGCGCGTCTGCACACACCTGGTAGTGCCGTCGCTGATGTCCAGCTCGTATGTGAACGACGACTCTCCTGTGGTCGAGTCGTAGACAGGTGTTACATTGCGTCGTTCGATCAAGTCATCAACGGAGCGCGCCGTCACCGAAGTTGTCCCCGGCACCGTGATGCCGTTCTGCTCATCGGGTTGGGGACATGTGCCAGCCACTGATACCACCCAGTTGCGCCCATAGGCAGGAAGACCGAGTACCAGTTTGTCTGGCGCCCCGGTCGCTTCAATTGCTCCTTTGATCGCTCGTCGAACGAAATCGAGTGGAGCGATGGGACCAGGGTCACGTACCGAATAGTCGTAGGCCATCATGCGGATCCAATCGACATGTTCGGCGATGGCTGCGTAGTCGTATACCCAATACCCGCTCTCCGATGTACGTCCGTCGTCGTAGACCACGGGAATGCTCACTGTCAGCGTGCGTCCATCACGGCGGAGATCAGCGGCAAGTTCAGCAATGAACGACACCCAGTTCGGGCTTGTTGTTTCCCACGTGTCACGCCCGTCAGCGAATGCGAACTGCTCGTAGTTCACGTCGATGCCGTCGTAGCCGCCGTCTTGTGCGAAGGTGATGATGGTTTCTATGTGCTGGCGCCGAGTCATCGGGTCGGCGAGGATCGCTGCCATCCCACCGGCTGGCATACGGTCGACGATGGATGGCACCACCCGTGCGTTGCGAGTTCGTTTGAGGAACTTCTCGGTCAGTTCTTCCGATGCGTTCTTGTCGATCTCGATCTGCATTGCGCCAGTGACGTTGAACCAAAAGGGTGAGACCTCGCGCATCGACCCGGCACGGCGAGATATTTCACCGGCACTGTTGTCCAATGCCCAGTACGGTGCCCAGCCATCGACGGGTATGACCGGTCGAAGGGCGGGTGAATCATCGTTCCCCGTGAGGATCACGACAGCTAGCACTGCGGCTACTGCCAAGACGCCGGCTCCGAGGATGGTGCTGCGGCGACGCGCGACGTCCAATTGTGAGGATGGTCGTCTTTGTCGATCTCTCGGGCTCGAGTCGTTGTCCGATGAATGATCCGATGGCCATTTTTGCAACAGGGGATCAAAGGGCGATTCGGGCAAGGACATGATCTCAGACTAGGCATTTTGAAGCAGTCGCATTCCGGCATGAACCGCGACACAGGTCTTCAGGATTCACACTGAAATGAACCCTTGTGCAGTTCGATGTCGATTTTCTGATGCGGACATATCCGTCCCACAGTGTCCACCCACGTTGTGAAGACGCTCCTTTCTCACGTGTCCGCCAGATTCGACCCCGCAATCATCAAGCCGAGACTGATGAGGCTGATCACGCCGAGCATCGGGTGGGCCACCCACGGCAACACGAGTTCAGCAGGAATGATGACGAGTTGGATGAACCCCAGCACGGTGTCTCCCCTGCTCTCAGTGCTGCGTCACTGCGAACCATCGATTTTTGTTGTCGGCGAACCCGAAGGACGACACACCGGAGTGTTCGCTCACCTCGCTCACCTGCACACCTCGTGCCACGAGAGAGGAGCGAGTCGCATCGAGATTTTCGACTCGAAACGCGATGGACGGTGACGCGAGATCGAGCCCGTCGGGATTCTCGGCCATCAACGAAAGCGGGACGAGTTCGAAAGCGAAGTCTTGATCAGCGAATCCAACTTTCACGACAGAAAAATCGCCAGCTTGATTACGATCCTTCTCGATCATGCCGACCTGTTCGATCCAAAAGCGCAGACATGCTTCAACATCATCGACGTACAGCACCACATATCCGACCTTCATTGATTGCTCCGATCTGTTGGGCGGATGGAGTCTAAAAGGCGTGTCTTTTTCTGCGAGTTTGCGTGCTCATTTCGCTGAGGAACTGTGGGGATCGAAAACCACGAGATTCCTAGGGGAACAGACCCGTTCGGCTGTGAGTGATGTCTTCGTGGCACGCCGTTGCGTCACGCCAAAGCCGGCACGCTTTGTAGGTCTGCCATGATTACAATGCAACCATGAACGGTATTTCGACAGCCAAAGTTTCGCATCGGGGTCAGACCAACTTGCCGTCCGAACTACGACATCGGTGGGGCATCGACGAGGGCGGCGAAGTGGGGATCATCGATCTTGGCGATTCTGCGCTCGTCATTCCTGGTGGCATCGAGGTTGCACGCCGAGAACTGCGCCGAGTACTCGAAGAACGCTATGGGGTCGGGCTCGGGCAGATCGAAGACCCGGATCTCGCCGATCAGTAGATGGCCACCGTCTCAAACGTCATTCTCGATGATCGACTCCTGATCGAAGAGATCCTCGTTGGGTTGAAATTCAAGGCCAACCTTCACACCACGTCGTCTTGGTTCTACCGCGCCTGTCGCGCTGCGGTCGCCGGAGCTGGGGGACACCTCTCTGGCCCATTTCTGGGTCTCGATGAGCGTCGGCAAGCGTCGGCGATACGGAGCCTGTTGTCGCTACCGGACACCATCAGTCTTCCTGAATCGCGCACGACGGTGCCCGTGATGGCCGAACTGTCCGAACGCCATCCCCGCCTCAACCTCTTGAACCTCGAAGCTGCAGCTGCCGGACTTCTGCTCGACGCAACGATCTTTCTGTCAGTCGAGGCGAGCAACGGTGTTCTCCCCAAGACCCTGGATTTCGAGAACATCAAGTGGCGCACTATCGAAATCGGCTGAGCATCCGCAATATCGAGAGTGCTGTTGCGAACTGAAAGACAGTGGAGCTGGGGGGAATCGAACCCCCGTCCATCAGGCGATGAGCGTTCGTGCTACGACCATTCCCGACTTCGAGACTGACGCAATCTCACCGGCGGGTCGACTGTCCGTCATTACTGGCGGACTAGGACACACCTGGTCCATTCGAGCCGGTCCCGCCTAACCAATGTTCAACTTGACAATGTTCAACTTGATCATGGCGTTCGACATCCCGACTCGACGCCACCGATGCTTGCAACGCCATCAATTTCGAGGCCACCGTGGCGCAGAATTCCAGAACTCACCATTTCGCGGATTGGGGGACACTCCGGGCAGAAGCCAGTAGGCATTTTTCTCAGTTGAGTCTTGGGTTTACGTGGTAATTTTCTCTGATGGAATCTCAACCTCTTCCCACTTCCTCCCGTCGGCGTAGCCGTCGCATCGTGATGGCCTCGGCGGTTGTGGGTGTTCTTGCGGTGGGTGCCACGGTGGTCGTGATTGCCACCACCACCGGCAACGACAGTCGTTCCGGAACGCTCACCGGAACAGTTATTAATGGTTGCACCATCGGCCCCTCGATGGTGTGCTCCAATACGGACTTCAGCGGGGTCGACCTTCGCGGCGCCGACGTCACCTACGCCAACTTCACGGACTTCAATTTCACGGGTGCCAAGCTCAACAACGCCAATCTCACCGGCGCCTTGCTGTTCAATGCTGATCTCTCTGGCGCCGACCTTTCCAGCGCCACCCTCCGCAGCACCTACCTCACCAATGCCGATCTCTCCGGCGCCGACCTTTTTGCCGCCGACCTCATCGGCGCCAAGCTCAACGGTGCCAACCTCACCGGTGCCGACCTCTACCGCGCCAACCTCATGAATGTCTTCGTCGAAGGTGCCAACTTCTCTGGCGCCGACCTCACCGGTGTGGTCTCGAGCGGTATTTTTGGCACGCCTTCTGCGCTGCCCGTCGGCTGGACACTCGTTGGTGGTCAACTCGTTCAAGGCTGACTTGTTCAAGACCGACTGACGCAGGACGAGAGAACAAGCTAGGCCAGCAGAAATCTGAACATGACCCGGTCTTTCGCATTCGTTGGGTGGTTCGGTCGCACGCAGGCCGTACGAGAGCATTCGTTGAGCCTGAGTTTACGTGGTAAGATTCCCTGATGGAATCTCAACCTCTTCCCACTTCTTCCCGTCGGCGTAGTCGTCGCATCATGATGGCCTCGGCGGTTGTGGGTGTTCTTGCGGTGGGCACCACGGTGGTCGTGATTGCCACCACCACAGGCAACGACAGTCGTTCCGGAACAGTCGTTAATGGTTGCACCATTGGCGCCAGTGCTCAATGCCCGAACGCCAATCTCAGCGGTGCCAACCTTCGCGGCGCCGACCTTGACAGTGCCAATTTCTCTGGTGCGAACCTCTCTGGTGCGAATCTCTATGGCGCGAACTTCTATGGCGCGAATCTCTCTGGCGCCAACCTTTCCAACCTGATGGAGGCAACAACCAATTTCGCCTTCGCCGACCTCACCGGCTCCAATCTCACCGGCGCCGACCTCTCTGCCGCCAGCTTCTACGAGGCAATCCTTATTGGCGCCGACCTCACCGGCGCCGTCCTCGACAGAGCCAATCTCACCGGCGCCGACCTCACTGGCGCCGACCTCACTGGCGCTGACCTCTCTGATGTGGTCTCGAGGGGTATTATCGGCACGCCTTCTGCGCTGCCCGTCGGCTGGACACTCGTTGGTGGTCAACTCGTTCAAGGCTGACCGGTTCAAGACCGACTGACGCAGGACGAGAGAACGACCAAGGCCAGCAGAAATCTGAATATTTTTTGGTCTTTCGCATTCGTTGGGTGGTTGGGTCGCGTGTAGGCCGAACGAGGGCATTCGGGGAGCCTAGGTTTACGTGGTAATTTTCTCTGATGGAATCTCAAACTCTTCCCACTTCTTCCCGTCGGCGTAGTCGTCGCATCATGATGGCTTCAGCGGTCGTGGGTGTTCTTGCGGTGGGCACCACGGTGGTCGTGATCGCAACCACCACCGGCAACGACAGTCGTTCCGGAACGCTCACCGGAACAGTCATTAATGGTTGCACCATCGGCCCCAGGGCCCAATGCGTTGGCGCCAACCTCACCGGCGCCAACCTCACCGGCGCCGACCTCTCTAGGGCTAACCTCAACAGCGCTATCCTCACCGACACCTTTGCCACTAGTTACGCCACCCTCTCTGGTGCCAGCCTCATCGGCGCCAACCTCACCGGCGCCGACCTCTACTTCGTCAACCTCAATGGCGTGATCTCGAGCGGTATCACCGGAGTACCTGAAAGGTTGCCTCCTGGCTGGGCAATCATCGATCGCCAACTTGTCCAGGAAGACCCCGGCGGTTATTGAGCGCCTTCCTCCGCTACGCCAACCTCAACAAAGCCATCCTCAACAAAGCCAACCTCTCCGGCGCCAACCTCTACAGCGCCAGTCTCTCCGGCGCCAGTCTCTCTGGCGCCAACCTCATCGGCGCCGACCTCTCTGACGCCGACTTCTCTGGCGTCGACTTCTCTGGCGCCGACCTCACCAATGACAATCTCCTGGGGTCCAACCTCACCAATGCCAACCTCAGTGGCGCCATCCTGATCGGTGCCATCCTCCAAGGTTCCAACCTCATCGGCGCCGACCTCACCGGTGTGGTCTCGAGCGGTATTTGGGGCACGACTTCTGCGCTGCCTCCTGGCTGGGCAATCATCGATCGCCAACTCGTTCAAGGCTGACTTGTTCAAGACCGACTGACGCACGACGCGAGAACAAGCAAGTCCAGCAGAAGTCTGAGCATGACCTGGTCTTTCACATTCGTTGGGTGGTTGGGTCGCGCGTAGGCCGCACGAGGGCACTCGGGGAGCCTGGGTTTACGTGGTAATTTTCTCTGATGGAATCTCAACCTCTTCCCACTTCTTCCCGTCGGCGTAGTCGTCGCATCATGATGGCCACGGCGGTTGTGGGTGTTCTTGCGGTGGGCACCACGGTGGTCGTGATTGCCACCACCACCGGCAACGACAGTCGTTCCGGAACAGTCGTTAATGGTTGCACCATCGGCCCCGGGGCCCAATGCCCTGGCGCCAACCTCGCCACCGCCAACCTCGCCACCGCCGACCTCATCGGCGCTAACCTCACCGGCGCCAATCTCACCGGCGCCAATCTCGCCGGCGCCTCCCTCGAGCAGGCCAACCTCTCCGGCGTCAACCTCACCGGCGCCAACCTCACCGACGCCTGGAGCTACCTCGCAAGCTTCAACCGCGCCAACCTCTCCGGCGTCAACCTCACCGGCGCCTACCTCGGCTACACCGACCTCTCTCGCGCCGATCTCACGAACGCCAATCTCACGAACGCCGACCTCACTCGCGCCAACCTCACCGGTGTGATCTCGAGCGGTATCTCTGGCACGCCTCGTGTGCTGCCCGCCGGCTGGACACTCGTTGGTGGTCGACTCGTTCAAGGCTAACTTGGCGCGCCATATGACAGAGTTCACTTACATCTGCGAGCAGAACGGGCAAACGGCCTCACGAACGCCTTTGTGTCGCTGCTCCTGTGGAGCTTCGACATGACTCTCTCACTCAGCAAAGACGTCATCACCGCCGCTGCCCTCGCCATCATCGACCGTGTCGGTGTTGACCGGTTGACAATGCGGAACTTGGGTGCCGACCTGGGCTGTTCGGGAATGGCCATTTATGCCTACTTTCCCAACCGTGACGCGGTGCTGCATGCCGCAGCGGAAGCGGTCTGGCGCGAGGCGATCTCTGAGTTGGACTACTCGAACCGGGACCCGATTGAGTTCTCGGTCCGGGCTGGTCTTGCCCTTCGCCGCGCGTTCAGTCGACACGGTGACATCGCCCTCGTCTCACTGCCGGTGACGGGCGATTCTGTCGAGGTCTTGACCCGGCAGAACATCGTGACTGCGGTATCGCTGCTATTCGGCGTCGACCATGAACGGGCCGCGGAGATCTCCTACGCGATGTTGACGTTCACTGTGGGTTCTGCCATGGTCGAAGCTCAGCGTCGCAATCAGATCCCTCACCAACGCGGTCCTGCTGCCATTATCGAGGGGATTGAGGGCGTCGAACATCTCGACGCACGCGTTGTCGCGCCTTCGCAGGTCGCTCATGCGCCGATTCTCGATGACGATCTTGCTAACGGTCGTTTCGAGACCGCGCTCCGGGCGATGCTCACGGGGATGCTCACCCCGACCTGAATCGACCAGGACAGGCCACCCGGTGACTGACATTCATCACCTCGCCGGAGGTTAGGTCCGGGTCAGACGCGCTGTTTGGAGAAACCGGCCCAGTGTTTGCACTGGGGGCAGTAGTCGTAATGGTTTGACGGCTTGCGTGCTGGGGTCCGTGATGACCGGGATTTGGTCATGTTCGCTATTCAGGCGAGTTCGATGCGCCGCTGTCGTGAGCGTGATCCGTCGTTGGCTGCTCTCGGTCTGCGAGGCTCGCCCACAGGCCAGATACAACAGCCGGTCCGCTAGATGCTGGGGCAGCCTCAGACAGTGACGCCCACATACCGCCGCCGCCGCCGGTCGGCAGGTGTGATCGCAGCCATCCCATTGCGATGAGGCCGATCCGACGGCGCAACTGGTCTGCTTCGTCGATCAGTGCATCGAGGTCTACAGAGGATGTGTCGCGGCTCGTCTCGCGAGACGTGACGTGCGACAGCACACCGATCCGTCGCTGCACTGCGATGAGTTCATCGAGGAGTCCAGTCGCAACTCGGCCAAATCGCGCTTCGAACGCGTCGAGGAGATCGGCCACGTTCGAAGCCGATCCCATCATCGCTCGTTCACCGGCATTGTGTCCACGAGCGGCCATAGCGCTGGCCGCCCACCGCCTCGACAGTGGAGAGCCGAGAGCGACGATGCCTACCGCGATGGCGAACACCGCGATACCGATGATGGTGAGCGCGGCTGCCGTTCCCGTGCGCAAAGCCAGGCGATTAAACGACGAGTGCAGTGCCATTGACGTCAAGAGTGCGGCCAGCCCGATGAGTAAGCGGCGCCACCAGGGAAGGCCGATCGAGACGGCGATGCCGGCGCCGACGATCGCAGTGCAACCGGCGTGCATCAGATTGGTGGAGGTCACCCGGGCGAGCGCTAGCGAGACGTCAGTGCCTGTCGAGGCCTGTTGTAGGTAGATCAAGTTCTCACGAATGGCGAAGCCGGTGCCCGACGCCAGTCCAAGGATCGCGCCGTCGACGAACCAACTGCACCGCCGGGTGGCTGCCAACAGGGGGAGGACTGCTGCTTTCATCAACTCTTCGATGATCGGTGCGCCAATGACGGTGAGCGAGGCAAAGCCGTACGCTTCTTGCCACTCTCCGTTCAGGGGGGCCACGATCCTCGTGCAGCCGATACCCCAGCCCAAGGCGAGCACCACGATGACGAGCTGCTTGCGTTGACGGTCCAGCATCACAGCGGCCACCAAAACGATCAGTGGAACGATGACGGCGATGATTGCGGCGAAGCTCACTGTGTAGGATTCTAAACGAATCTTGATGCTCGCTAAGGAGGGCCCGTGTTGTGTGGTCAGTGCGATGTCGTCGCTCGGGGGATCTGCCGCTTCTGCGGGCGCGCCGTGTGCGGTGATCACTACTCGGCGTTGCCCTACATCATCTCGGTGTTTGGCGACGCGCCACCTCGGTCGATCGTTGTGGGCGGCACGCTGTGGTGTGGGATCTGTCGTCCGCAGCCGGAGCCCATTGCGATGCCGGAGCTCGCATGAGTGGCGGGCTGTTCGATCGGTTGGCAGATCGTCTTGATGATGCCGCAGAGCCGGAAGCGTCGTTCGTCATGGCGGACCTGCTTGACCTGCCCGACGACCAACGGGTGGTGATGCGACACGTGATGCGCCAGACGGCGCCCACGTCGATCAATGTCTTGGCAGGCGAGTTGGGCGGCGATGTCGCAGAGGTGGGCGCCGTTGTCGCCCGGTTGGTGGAACGGCGTGCGCTCATGATCGATGGTGGCCGGGTCGAAGTCGCCCCGATCGCGCTCATCCGCCGGTCGTCGCCGGGCGGCTTGTGGGATCGGCTCAACGACCTGTAGGTCAGCACTTTTTCGTTTTGCTTCACTTGGCTGAGTCTTGGCGGACTTCGCCCGCCGAAAAAAGTGGTTGCGCCATCGTGTAACGCAAACGAACGCCCGCAATTCGCAAGGACCACTAACGGCGACACATGGCAGTCATTGTGAGTTTGTAGCTGGCAGGTCGTGGGACCAACTCTCGAAAAATGCTCGTACGCGGGCGACCAGCGACGAATCGATGGGTATCTCCTCGTCAGTGAATCGGTTGAGCGTGCCGAACATGTCTCGAAGTACTGGAAGGTCAAATCCAGGATCGATTTCATGCGCCCAATCCGGAAGTGAGGTCTATTCGAACTGTTGTGGCAAAACGGACACGTCGGCAAAGTCTCGGGCTTCGGCGCGGTTGAACAGTGCCACGAGTTTTCGCCCGGCGAGCTCCTGAGGATCGAACGTTGGTCCCGCAATCGACAACACGGGGGCCAATCGAGCTGCGGAATCGATGGCAACTTCCACGATGAGTTCTTCAGGTCCGAAGGCGTGAAGACGAACGAACGAGTCCGAAGATTGCAAACGAGTTGATGGCCAGCCCGCTTCGGTGGCGGCTGCTTCGAACTGTTCGCATACCCGTGTTACATCGGCAACCATTGGCGCGCCGAAGAAGTCGAGATCTCATATGGGTCTGGTCGTCAGACCGGAAGCGAGAAGTGCGCCACCACCCGCGAGGAGAAAGCCCTCGGACGCAGGAAGGTCGAAGACGAGCCGCGCAACGGCAACTTGGAAGTCGGACAATCCGCTCATGACTTCATCTCGTCGATGAGGGGTTGCCAAGCGGTACGAAGTTCCTGAGACAACACCAGGTCAGGCCAGATTTCGACAAGGAGTGTGCCGTCGATGTATCGGCGGAGATCTGCTGGCATTCCTTCTCGAAGAACGATTTCATAACAGCGAGCTCGCTGACGACGGTCAGACAGTTCGAAGACAGCCCCAGGTCTCGACCAGTTCAGACTGAGTGGGAGCGTGACACTGGTGAGTGCTTCTCGGATCGACAACCGCCACAATCGGTTGGGTACGAACACTGGTCGCCCCTGTCGCATCTGAACCTCGGCGAACGTGATGAGCGGCTCGACGGTGAGTTTGAATCCGGCACTCGACAGGAGCCGTGTTGCCGTCGCCAAAGTCGGAGACTTGCGACCATGTTCGTAGGCCGAGATCGTGGTTCGAGACGTCCCTGCTCGTTGGGCGAGTTCATCCTGGCTGAGACCAGCCTCTACTCGAGCGCGTTCGAAAAGGTTCGCATCCATGACCCCAAGGGCATCCGATCGGATACCCCTTCGGATCCCGACACTCTGGCGAGAGCAATCGTGGAGCTGGGGGGAATCGAACCCCCGTCCATCAGGCGATGAGCGTTCGTGCTACGACCATTCCCGACTTCGAGACTGACGCAATCTCACCGGCGGGTCGACTGTCCGTCATTACTGGCGGACCACGTCACGTCTTTCCGTGCTGCCAGCAGTCTTTCCTACCGTCAGCGGTCTTTCCCGCCGCCATCCTCCGCTTCTGTTGCCGGGCTGCGGTGGATCGGCCCCGTGCGCCATTTCTGGTCACGATGTCTCTTCACAACCTGAAAATCAGGCAGCGAGAGCGAACTGCTTGTTGGCAATTCTTGTGTTTGCCCCGTTTAGCGAGTCTGAGCAACTCGGGTCGCACGCTCGGCCACCGGAACTCATGTCGAAACCTGTCAGCCCCGTCGACGTTGCGAGATGACACGATACCTCTGAGATGGGTGGAAGTTGTTGGGCAGGAGACATCGGACTGAAAGAATGGGCGGATGCGCGGTTTGGTCCAACGTGTGGAACAGGCTTGGGTCGATGCTCGTATCGACGGCGAGTGGATTCGTTCCGGGGAAATCGGTCCGGGTTTGCTCGTCTTGGTGGGGGTGACGCATTCCGACACCGAGCAGCAGGCGAAGAAACTCGCTGACAAGATCTGGAATCTGCGGGTCATGGATGATGACGACGGAGTCATGAACACGTCCGTGGCAGAGACGACACAACAGGTGCTGATCGTCAGTCAGTTCACGTTGTACGGGGATACGAACACCGGGCGTCGGCCGAGCTGGATTGCAGCCGCTCGACCCGAGGTGGCTGAGCCACTGATCGCCATCGTCATCGCCGAACTCGAACGTCTGGGAGCGTACGTCTCGACGGGTCGATTCCGAACTGACATGAAAGTCGGTCTCGTCAACGACGGGCCTTGTACGGTCCTCGTCGACGTCTGAGGTCGATGAGTGCGCTCGAGCCGATGACGGCGAGCAATACCCAGATCCAGGGGCCATCTCCGATGGATGCATAGATGGTGTGTCCGGACCGCACCGGAATGGTCCTGTCCAAGAGAGCCTGTTCGCTGACCCCAGTGCGGTCGAAGACGTCGCCATCAGGCGATACGAATGCGCTGAAACCCGTCGGAGACACCTGGACGACCCAGCGACCCGTCTCGATTGCACGCAATCGTGACGAGGCAATCTGCTGGGACTGCAACACGGTCCAGGTGTAGCTGGAACCGTTGGTGGGGTTGATGATCACGCCCGCTCCACGTTCGACGCCTTCGCGCACGCGTCCCGCAAAGAAGATCTCCCACGAAATGGCAACTGCCGCCCGCTGATCTCTTTCTTCCGTCGGAATATCGAGAAGTGCAGGACCTGCACCGGCAAGCGCGTCGCGCGGGACGAGATCGACGGGAGCACCAATGGCAGCAAGGACACCGCGCAGGGGCATGTATTCACCGAAGGGAACTCGGCGAACCTTGTCGTATCGCCCCGTGATCGTCCCCTCGGGAGTGACGATCACCTGGGCATTGGTGAAGTTGCGTCGGCTGACATCTTCGGTGATTCCGACTGAGATCGGCGCGTCAAGTCGTCGTGCTTCCGCAACGATTTCGCTCAGCTCGAGACTCGTGTCGAAGTCGGCAACGTCGATGACATTTTCGGGCCACACGACGAGATCGATCGGGTCGCCGTCAGTTGGTTGGGCGATGAGGCGTGTTGCTTCGAGGTGACGTTCCACAACCTCACGGGGATTCGAGTTGATCGCACGTGTCCCCTGTGGTCCACCGCCTTGTACAGCAACGATCCGTAGGGTGTCATCGGTATCGGCTCCACGGGGTGCAAGGACGCCGGCTAGGACGAGTGCACACGACCCGATCCAAGCTGCACGCCGCCACGAGTTCTCTCCTGTGAGTCGATGAGTCTGTCGGCCGAGCAATGACGACACTTGCCATGTGAACCATGTCAGGGCGATCACGCCCCCGATCGAGGCGACCGAGCGCACAGGACTGGAGGCTTGCGCGATGCCAAGCGTTGCGAGCGGCACACCCCCGAAAGGAAACGACAATCGAAGCGTTTCAGCCAATGTGTGTATCGCCGGTGCGACCACGACATGGCTCGATGCAAAGCGGCTGTGACCTGCGAACGCTGAGGCAGCTCCATGAAGCGATGCGAACAGGATCACAGCGATGACATACCCGGGTGGAGTGAGGAACCACATCCAGGACATGGCGGGCAGGTACCAGCCACACCCGAACATGAGACCTGTGAGAAAACGATCCGAGGTCGTTACCGCCCGGCGTTCGACCACAGCAAATGCGGTCAGTCCGACAAAAGCAAGCGGCCACCACCCCCAAGGGGGCATGGCCGCTGCAACCAGGAGACCTGGGATCAGATGGGATAGTCGTCTTCGCAATGAAGACCGTCGGATCAGACGGCGGCTTTACGCGAGTAGTTCGTGAAGACGACGATGCGGTGCGTGACCTTTCCTGGCGGATGGCAGGCGAACATCGTCATCTTGGCTGATGACGTCTGAGCGAGAACGACGTCGGCAGCTTCTGATGCCGGGTAGATTGCGACACCTTCGACGACGTAGACGAACTTGCCATCAGCAGTGGTGACGATGACTTCATCGCCGGCCTTCAATTCATCGACACGGCGGAACGGACGGGGACCGCTGGTTCGGTGCCCACCGACAACGACGTTGCCAGCCTCACCGGGCTTGGGGGCGCCAGGCCACAGACCAACACCTTTGTCGTACGTCGGGTCGCTGTAGCCGAGATACATCTTCATCTCGTTGAGCTCGATCGCTGGGATGGAGATGGTTCCAACGACAACTTCAGGTTCGGACTTCTTCGCGTCGGTCTTGGTGAAAGGTACGAGCGAAGGGAGCGGAGCACCCGGGGCGAGAGTTGGTACTCCCGGTCCAGCTTCAGTCGTCGTCGTCGCTGCCGCCGCAGTGGTCGACGGGGCTTCGGTGACAGGGGTGAGGGTGGACTCGGTTCCACTCGATCCACCACACGCCGCGATGGCTGTGCCGGCGGCGAAGATCGACGCGAGGAAGAGAGCTCTGTGCTGACGTTTGCGCATGGTCAGAGATTGTACATCTCCCGCAAATGTTGACCAGTCACCCTGGCGATTCTGTTTGCATCGGCGACACAGGCCGGCAGACCGATCCCATGCCAGCTGGCACCGGCCACGAAAACACCCGGTGCAGAGGCGGCAAGCGACTTTTCCAGTGCTTCCGTGCGTTTTCCGTGTCCGGGACGGTACTGGGGGAACGACTCTGGCCAGCGAGTGACACGGGAGGCCATGGGGTAGACGCCGACGCCAATGTGACGAGCGACCTCGTCGAGCGAATGCTGGAGTAACCGGTGGTCATCCCATTCGTGGATGAGGTCGTCGGTCGCCATTGCGTCGCGCCCGAGAGAAATGCGCAGGATCATCGACCTGTCGTCGGGTTTCCAGTGGGACCACTTGTTGGAACCGAACGACACTGCTGTGACACGGTCCTGGTCGGGTTTGGGAACCAGGTAGCCACTCAGACCTGTGAAGCGGTCCGGGTCGTCGAGGGTCACCTGGGCGGTCACGATCACGACGGAGGCGTGCACTCGTTGCTCCAGAGCAGAGGCGATCGATGTATCGAGTGGTCGCAGCAATTGGGCCGATGAACGCGCTGGTGAACACACGATCACAGCATGAGCATCGAGGGAGCCGGCGTGGCTTCCCGAGACGGTGACTGTGTAGGTCGGATGACTTTGGATGCCGTGGGATTCGATGGTCTCAGCGCGTGTGCCGCACAGGATCCTGCCTCCGCGGTGTTCGATCTGGAGACGCAACGCTTCGATCACACTGGAGAGTCCGCGCCGCGGTGTCTCGAACACCGGAGTCGACGACGGTGGGGCAGCAGCGAGTCGTTTGCGAGCGGCGAGAAGGACGCTGCGCTCATGGGACAGGTCAGCCAGTTGGGGAACCATCTCCAAACTGAAGTTCATCGTGTCCGCGGCATAGATGCTCCCGACCAAAGGATCGACGAGACGTTCGTGAACTTCGCGACCGAAACGACCGCGAATGAACTTCCCGATCGAATCGCCAGGGTCCCCACTCGAAGGAAGAACAGGTTCAAGAGCGGCACGAATCTTGCCGCGCATGGAGAGCAGACCACTGTGAGCCAGCGACATGGAACCAGCGGGAACTCCGAGGAGAAGTCCCGAAGGAATTGGGTGCAGTCCATTGCGCCACACAGATGCATGACCCGTTGTGGGATTGGTGAGATCGTCCTCGAGTCCGAGATCGCGTGTCAGTTGAGCTGCATGGGGAACCCGAGCCAAATAGGCGTCGGGGCCTTCTTCGATGGGAAGACCAACGAATTCAGTCGTGCGAATCTTGCCACCGAGGACCTCATCGGCTTCGAGGATCGTGACGTCGATCGGCGGGGAGGATTCTCCCTTGTGCATTGCCGGGTCGGTGTCTTGTGTCAGCAGCCGGTATGCAGTTGTCAGGCCCGTGATGCCGCCGCCGATGATGACGACGCGGCGAACATCTGAGCGTTCCGTCATGACGAAGGGGATTCCTCCGCACGGGCGATGACACGATCGGCAAGCGCACCGATCACGTCGGCGTCACTGTTGACACAGGCGGTGCGGTCGAATGCGAGGCCACGCTCGTGTGCGTACTTCTTGGCTTCGATGTCGAGGTCATAGAGCACTTCGAGGTGGTCTGCAACGAAACCACATGCGCACACCAGCACACCTGTGGCGTCTTCATTGGCAGCCAAATCATCGATGAGCGTCAAGATGTCTGGACCGATCCAGGGTTCGGGTGTGCGACCAGCGGACTGCCATGCAATCGACCAGGTCGACCATTGGGCGATCCCTACCTCGTCAGCGACGGCTTCAGCAGTCGAGCGGAGTTCCTCGGGATACGGGTCTCCGGCGTCGATGATTCGCTGGGGCAAGGAATGGGCTGTGAACAGAACTTTGGTGCCTTGTGGCATCGCGTCGAGTTTCGAGCGCATGTCCTGGGCAAGGAACGAAACGAAAGCAGGTTCGACTGCCCAGGACTCGACACCGAGGACTTCGATACCGTGAGGCTCCGCTGCCGCGCGGGCCCGGCCCATGTACTGACCGATCGAATACGTCGAGTAGTGCGGCGCCAGGACGAGGCCGATGATGCGGGTGAATCCCCGTGCGGCAAGATCTTCGACGGCGGTTTCGATCATCGGCTCAGCGTGTTTGAGTCCAAGGACGACTTCATAGGTGCCGGGTGAACGTGCATCCAGAGCTTGTTGCAGAGACGCACGCTGGGATTCAGTTCTTTCGGCAAGCGGAGAGATGCCTCCGATCGCCTGATACCGATCGACGAGCTCCGCGAGAAGTTCCGGTGTCGGCGGTCGACCACGACGGATGTCGGTGTAGTAGGGCTCGATCTCTTCGGGCGTGCGCGGCGTTCCGTACGCCATCAACAGAACAGCAGTACGAGGGGTGTTTGCGGTCATGGTCACGACTCCCGAGACGTAGGGGTGGAGGGTTCGATCTGTGGAGGTTCGCCGACGGGCGTGGCATGGACCATGGCCACGACGGCTTCGAGAACAGACGGATCGGTGGATGGGTCGACACCATGTCCAAGGTTGAAAATGTGACCGGAATGCGTTCCGTTGTCGAGCAGCACCTGAGCAGTTCCTGCGAGTGCAGCTCGGGTGCCTGCTAGCACGAGCGCTGGGTCGAGGTTGCCTTGAACGATGAGTTCGGAGCCCATACGAGCACGGGCATCAACAATCGTGGTGCGCCAGTCGAGACCGAGAACACGCGATCCTGCAGACAGCATCGACTCGAGAAGGTGATCGCATCCGATTCCGAAGTGGATGCCGGGCACCTTCGGGTGCAAACGGGCCAGTTCGGAGAAGACATGGCGGCTGTACGGAAGAACGAGCCTGTCGTAGTCGCGTCGACTCAACGCTCCCGCCCATGAGTCGAACAATTGAAAGGCACGAGCTCCGGCGCGGATTTGAGCATCGATGAAAGAAAGCGAATGTTGCGAAAGGCGTTCCATGACTCGGTGCCAGAGCTGCTCATCGCACGACATCATCGCTTTCGTGTGCGTGTACGTCTTGGATGGGCGACCCTCGATCAGGTAGCTGGCGACAGTGAACGGCGCTCCGGCGAACGCAAGGAGCGGAACATCATCAGGTAGGTCGCGCACCAGATTGCGGACTGTGTCGATCACATAGTCGACATCGGTGTCCGCTTCGAGAGCGCGCAGTCGTTCGAGGTCGTGTTTGGATCGAAACGGCGACTGCGCAACAGGGCCGGTCCCTGGGGCGACGTCGATGCCGAAGCCCACTGCATGGGCGGGAACCACGATGTCGCTGTACAGAACTGCGGCATCGACACCGTAGCGATGCACCGGTTGCAGAGTGATCTCAGTGGCGAGATCTGGTTGTTTGATCGCTTCGAGGATGCTGCCGCTGCCGCGGATCGCCCGGTACTCGGGAAGACTGCGACCTGCTTGACGCATGAACCACACGGGTCGTCGATGAGGCGTTAAACCCGAGGCGACCGCAAGAAATGCCGAACCCGCCGCGTGTGAATGTGCATCAGTCGGATGTTCAGCTGTCACGTGGAGGACGCTATCCCCGCATGCGCAGGGCTGGAACTGCCGATGATTCGATGCCGATCGAATCCGAGACGAGAGGCGTGTGAAGAGATGAGCAAAGTGTTGGGAATGGAGCAATCATCGACCTCTGTGACCGATGCTTCACGGGGGACGGGACTTTGGTCCGTAGGACGAGGGGGTTGCGTTGGGCATCATGATGGAGTGTCAACCAAAAAGCGCAGCAGCCGGGTGCGTCGCACCATGAACGGTGTCGCTGCAGTTGCTCTGTGCACCGGACTTCTGGGAAGCACTGTGTTGGCATCATGCGGCGGGGATGACGCGACATTGCTCGGCATGACCCGTGAACAGCCCCTCGAGGTCGGCTCGGTTGTGGTCACTGATGTGACGGATCAAGGTGAATACGCCGAACACGATGGCGCCTTCACGATGAAGGCTCGTCCAGGGAGTTTGCTGGTGGTCTATTTCGGCTACACGAATTGTCCTGACTTGTGCCCGACGACGTTGGCTCTGGTGCGAGCTGCGCGGCGGGAGCTGGACGGGAACGCGAACAGAATCGACGTGGCAATGGTGACGGTGGATCCAGAGCGAGATACGCCCGATGTAATGAACGGCTACTTGTCGAGTTTCACCGATCGATTCCACGCGCTGCAGCCGACGTCGACAGACGAACTCGAAGCTGCAGAGACAGCCTTCCTTGCGAGTTCGACGATCGTCACCGACGCCTCGGGGAAGATCGAGGTCGGTCACAGTGCAACGGCGTACGTCGTCGATGAAAATGGCGTCGTTCTCGTTGAGTGGCCTTTTGGTGTCGACAAGGACACGATGATCAATGATTTGGACATCCTGCTGGGCAGGGTGTGAACGAGAGCTCACTGCGGCAGCACGCAGTCGAGAAGTGCTCCGATTTCGTCGGAACACTTGGACAAAGACAAAAGGAAACAAGATGAACACAGCACGAACTCTTCAACCGAGGCGATCCGCAAAGGGGTTCGCTCTTCTTGCGGCATCGGCACTGATCATTGCGTCATGCGGTGATGACGACTCGTCATCGACCTCGGACACGGGTGCACCCTCAGGCGAGGACATCATCATCGAAGACGTGTGGGCACGAACGAGCCCGATGTCGGTCTCAGTTGGAGCTGTCTACATGCACATCACTGCAGCAGCCGATGATGAACTCGTCTCAGCAACCGTCGACGCGTCGATTGCTGGCACTGTCGAGATCCATGAGACTGTCTCGACTG
>JAULYE010000113.1:0-3185 GCA_032118015.1 Ilumatobacteraceae bacterium
CCAGTCCTGCAAGACCGGCTTCGGCCAGCTTCTGCTGGAAGGTCTTTCCGACCCCCACCGAATCAACGCTGCCACGATCGGCACCAGTGGCGTGTTCGTCGAGGAAGGCCCGGACACGGACACGGAACTCCTCGGCTTCTTGTGGGGATAGTTCGACTTCGGTGGTGGTCGCGCTCATGTCTCAAGTTTGCCACCAGCGCCTCGGTCGGGACCTACTCGAAGGCCGGATTCACCCCGGTCGATTCGGTCGAAACTGGGGCACGCCCCGGGAGCTCTCCGGGCCCTCGAATCGAACCAAAACGCTCGGCGTGGGATATAGCGTTTGTTCAGTTCCCTCAACGAAGGATCGAGTCCCCCGACATGATTTCAGCAACGCTTGCGGACAACTTGTTGACCGCACCAGTCATTGCATTTCTCGTCGCTATCACGGCAACGTTGTTGCGCTTCGACGTTCGACTTCCCGAGTCCCTGTATCCGATCCTGTCGACGTTCCTCCTCCTCGCCATCGGTCTCAAAGGTGGAACAGCGCTGTCCGATGTGCAACCGTCGGAGTTCTGGAAACCCCTTGTTGCTGCCGTAGTTCTCGGCATCGTGACACCGATCATCGCGTTTGTACTGTTCAGAGCACTCGGGAAACTCGACGTGGTCAATTCATCTGCCCTCGCCGCACATTTCGGATCGGTCTCGGCTGTGACGTTCACGGTTGTGCTGGCAACTCTCGAGACGCGCGACATCGCATACGAGGGTTTCATGACTGCGTTGCTTGCGATCTTGGAGATCATTGGCATCATCGTCGCCCTACTTCTCGCACGCAGTTCCGCTGGATCTTCATCGTGGAAAGAAGCTCTTTCCGAAGTCGTCAGGGGTCGCAGCATCGCGCTCTTGGTCACTGGTCTCGCCATAGGTGCCATCGTCGGCAAGGAACGCCTGTCACCAACCGATCCAGTGTTCGTCGGACTGTTCGCAGGTGTGCTCACCTTGTTCCTGATCGAAATGGGAGTCATCGCCGCAGAACGTCTCCGCGACATCCGATCAGCAGGACTACGTGTGGTTCTTCTCGGAATCGCCATCCCTCTCATCAACGGGTTCCTGGGAGCACTACTGGGCAAAGCCGCCGATCTCTCGACAGGTGGTATCGCCATCCTCGCCACACTTGCCGGGAGCGCGTCGTACATTGCCGCTCCTGCAGCAGTCCGCATTGCGCTACCCAAAGCGAGTCCTGGTCTCTATGTCACGACCAGCCTCGGTGTCACGTTTCCTTTCAACCTGACTCTCGGTATTCCGTACTACATCGCTCTGGCAGAAGCACTCAGCTGAAAGGGGAACCGATGAACACACACATTCGTCAACTCGTCACGATCATCAGCGAATCTGTGGTCGAGCAGAAGTTGATCGACGACATCAAGAAGTGCGGAGCGAAGGGGTACTCGGTGAGTACTGTGCGCGGCGAAGGAGTGACGGGGAAGCACTCGCTCGATCTCAATGGGCCGAGCATTCGTCTCGAGACCGTTGTGACGGACAAGGTTGCCGAAGCGATCATGGACATGCTGACGACGAACTATTTCGACACGTATGCGACCGTTGCCTGGATCACCCCGGCCCATGTGGTCCGTCCAGGCAGATTCTGATCTTCGGGAGGAGAAGCGTGCCCGACACGACTGGAGACAGATCCAAGTTCTTTCCCGCCATCGAAAAGAAACATGGCGGGTCGATTTCGAAATGGATCAAAATGGTTCAAGATCTCGGCGAAGCCAAGTACGCAGGTCAGCTGGCTCTTTTGCAGAACGACCACGGATTCAGCAAGGCACACGCCAACGCTGTCGTCATGTACGTACGTGGTTCGACGACCTCGAAGCGTTTCTCCACTCCTGCGTCGTATTTTTCAGCAATCGACGCATCCGCTGCTGCGACTGCACGTGAAATTTTCGCCACGATCACCAAGGTCAACCCAAATCTCGAGTTGGTCATCGCGTGGAATCAGCCGATTCTCCAAGCGCCAGGTGGCTACGTTCTCGGCGTTTCTGCTGCAACGAAACATCTCACACTCAATCCGTTCAGCAAGAACGTCATCGATGAGTTTGCGGACGACTTACAAGATTTGGGAGTCGGTAAGCACACCTTCAAAGTGCCAATCGGCTGGAAAGTCGATGTGGGTCTTCTCCGAAAGATCGTCAAGGCTCGTCTTGCCGAATTCACCTGAGACGCCATTGCGAAACTCATCGTCGTCGGGAAACAGCCATCGCACCTACCAAACAACTGCTGTTGTGGCGCCTTTCGCCCGACCTTCCGTGCGAACTCCTCGATCAACAAGGTCATCCGACATCTCGTTCCACACTGCCTTCAGTCGATAGTGAGGCACGCGGGGGTAGAGGTGATGGACCGCGTGATAGTCATGACCTCGGATGAGTAGTCCCGAACCAAGGAACACGGCGACGCGGGTGTGCCGGTAACGACTGGTCTCTTTGGCCGGATGATGCGGGTACCAAGCAAAGATGAACATGAGCCAACAAAGTTGAATGCGGGCGGGAAGCCACCACAGGCACAGCGCAGCCAGACCATTCCCGGTGGCAAAGCACGCCACTAGGACGACTGTCGAGATGAGCCAGAATCGCATCTGTGCTTTGCCCTCGGCCTTGGTCCCTTCCCTGCTCTCGAGCTTCTCTCGCAGGACACGAGGTAGGGCTACCCGAAGCGGCTTGATCAGCGCGAAGAACGGCAAGAGCGCATACAGCATCGTCATTCCGTAGAACTTGAGGGGAAGTTCCGACAGACGACCTTCGGTGAAATGATCAGGATCGCGATCAGGATCGTTGGTGTATGCGTGATGACGCATATGTCCGGCGCGGTGCGCAGTGAATTCGATGCCAGTCGGCACAGACGCAAGACGTCCGATGGTCTCCTCGATCCATCGTCCACGTGTCGCTTTGCCCATGATGTTCTTGTGAGCGGCTTCGTGCATCGGCATGTAAAAGGTCGATGCAAAGATCGAGTTGAGTATCAGGCCTACCCACAAGGGCAATGATCCATTGACACCGAGAATCACGGTGCCCACCCAGCAGACAGAAAAAAGAGCGAACGTCAGGATCACCCGGTATTGAATTCCACCCCAGAACTTCGCTGCGATGAGTCCCTCAGCCCTCACCTGACCACGTCGCTCGACCCTTGCGCTCTCCACGGATTCGCTG
>JAULYE010000114.1:0-40586 GCA_032118015.1 Ilumatobacteraceae bacterium
CAAGTCCGCCACCGCGGCACAATCGGCGGTTCGATCGCCCACGCAGATCCTGCTTCGGATCTCCCTGCGACCACACTTGCACTCGGCGCAACGTATGTCGTGACCGGTCCCCATGGGACGAGAGAGATCGCGGCCTCGGGTTTCTACAAGGGCTTCCTCGAGTCGGATCTCGCCGAAGACGAGATGCTGACCGAAATTCGCGTACCGAAGATGAACGGTGCCGGTTGGAGTTTCCAGAAGTTCAACCGCCGTGCCCAGGACTGGGCCATCGTCGGCGTTGCCGCTTGGCGCAAGAACGGATCGTCCGGCGTTGCGCTCGTCAACATGGGTCAGGTTCCGGTGCTGGCGACGCAAGTCAGCCAAGCTCTGGCAAGCGGCGCATCCATTGCGGATGCAGCGCAATTTGCAGCAGCTGATGCCGGCCCTTCTGCTGACAACAATGCCAGCGTCGAGTACCGCACACATCTCGCCAAAGTCTTGGTGCGACGGGCTCTCGAACACGCCAGCACCTGATCTCGACATGAGCCATCCGGTCTCATCCGGAGAGTTGATCGATACGAATCAAGGCGACCCGCGACTCCGACGCGTTCGGTTCGTCTTGTTCCTCCTCTACGGAACGGTCTTCGTCTGGTCGTTTGCGAACAACGGACTTCCGGTTGCTCGATTGGCCGTTCTCGGTTGGGTCGCAGTGGCATTCGTCATCAGCTCGATCACCAAACCGACGCGCCAACAGTTGGAGATGGTTCGTGATCTCACGTTGTACGCCGTGATGTGGCTGTCCTACGACTACAGCCGCGGTATCGCGGATTCCTTCGGCTTTCCTCTCCAAGTCGAAATGCCGCGCAACATCGATCGATTCTTGTTCTTCGGTACCGACCCCAACATCTGGATCCAGGAACGATTCCTCAGGGACTCGACTCAGTGGTACGACGTGGCTGGCTCACTCGTGTACTTCACCCACTTCCTGTTCCCCGTTGCGATGTCGGTGTTTTTCTGGATGCGCAACCGCGACCAGTGGATCCGCTACATCCGACGTTTCGCAACCGTTCTCTTTGCCGGTGTCGCCACCTACATCGTGCTCCCGACTGCTCCACCATGGATGGCTTCGAGTACCCGTTACCCGTATCAGATTTTCGAACCCCTGGCGCGCACGACCGGCCGAGGATGGAACGCTCTTGGCTTGGACACGGTGAACAGCGTCATCTTGCGCGGCCAGCAATGGGCCAATCCGACCGCGGCGATCCCATCGCTGCATGCTGCGTTCGCCCTGTTCATGGTCGTCTTCATCTGGCCACGGGTACAACATCGGTGGATCCGCGTGCTCCTCGCAGCCTTTCCGGTGTCCATGGCCTTGTGCCTGGTCTATTTCGGCGAGCACTACGTGATCGACATCCTCGCTGGGTGGCTGTACGTCGCTGGGGCTTTCTGGTTCTGGAATCGCCAGGAGAAGAAAACCGTGACTGAGAAATCGCTCGACAACGCCGATTCGATCGCCTCCTGACCAGCCACGGGTTGCCGACACTGGGTAGTCTGTCTCAGTCAGGAGTGAGACCCTTGAGCACCGTCGGTGACGAGCAGCACGAGTACGACACACGAAGTCTGGACGCGATTGCCGATGCAGATCCGTACCCCTATTGGTACGAGGATGCTGACGAACCGCTGTCGAACCCGACCCTCGTTCGCACCGAGACGTGCGATCTCTGCGTCATCGGTGGCGGATACACCGGTTTGTGGACAGCAATCATCGCCAAGGAACGTGATCCATCGCGCGACGTCGTCCTGATCGACGCCCACGAGATCGGCTCAGCGGCCTCGGGACGCAATGGTGGCTTCATGGATGCCTCGCTCACCCATGGCGTCGCCAACGGACAGCAGCGCTTCCCAGAAGAACTCGCACTCCTCGAAGAACTCGGTATCCAGAACCTCAATGAGATCGAGTCGGCGATCAAGCGGTACGACATCGACTGCGACTATGAGCGCACCGGGGTCATCGATGTGGCTTCCGATCTCCATCCGACCTCATATCTCGATGAGCTGCGCGAGGACTATCAACAGCTGCGCTCACTCGGTCAAAAAGTGACGTGGCTGGACCGCGAACAGATGCGCGCCGAAGTCGACTCGCCGACATACACAGGTGGACTATGGCTCCACGATCGTGCAGCCCTTGTCGATCCGGCACGACTCGCGTGGGGACTCAAAGCAGCTGCTGAATCCCTCGGCGTGCGCATCTACGAGGACTCCAAAGCGACTTCGATGGATCGCGACGGCGTCGGCGTCTTGGTCCACACTCCGCTCGGACGCATCCGTGCCGGCAAAGTGGCCTTGGCCACCAATGCGTTCAAACCCCTCCTGCGGCGTCTGAACAATTACATCGTGCCGGTCTATGACTACTGCATGGTCACCGAACCGTTGACAACCGAGCAACTGGATCGCATCGGATGGAAGAACCGTCAAGGTCTGTCCGACATCCCCAACCAGTTTCACTACTACCGACTCACAGAAGACAACCGTATTCTTTGGGGCGGATACGACGCGATCTATTTCTTCCGCGGCAAGGTTTCAAGCGAACTCGAAAGTCGTCCGGAGAGCTGGGCGAAATTGAGCAGTCATTTCTTTCGGACGTTCCCTCAGCTCGAAGACGTTCGCTTCTCCCACATGTGGGGTGGCGCCATCGATACGTCGTCGCGTTACTGCGTTTTTTGGGGTACGGCCCTCAATGAACGAGTCGGCTATGCACTCGGATACACGGGACTCGGCACAGCAGCATCGCGTTTTGGCGCAGAAGTCATGCTCGACCTTCTCGACGGCCGTCGGTCGAGAGCTACCCAGACCAATTTCGTACGCAAGAAGCCAGTGCCGTTCCCGCCTGAGCCCTTCAAATTTCTCGGCATCCAAGCAACGCGCTGGAGTCTCGATCGCGAAGACAAGACCGGTAAGCGAAACCTGTGGCTGCGCTCATTGGACCGGTTGGGTCTCGGCTTCGACAGCTGAGTCGCCAACACTGCCGAACAACCTCTCGGCGAGTGCGGGCAGGAGCGCCGACGCAACCAGATCGTCGAGATCGTCCTGCAGCAGGTGCACTCCATCGCCGCGCAGTGCGCCAGGTACCGGTTCGAATGCCGCCATCGCCGCTGCCCATGGCACGACGACGACCTCGGGCCACATCTGGGACCATCGGGTGATCACTGCGTTCCAGAGCGCCACCCGCTCAGGACTGGAGAACGGAGCACCACCGAGTGCCCCACCGTGGATCGTTGGACTGTCCAGGATCATCACGTCGATCCCGCGAGCAGATGTCTCATTCATGAACGCCTCGATGAACTCATCATGCACCCGCTCGTACACAGCCGAGCCTGGCGCATGCCATTCGGGATCATCGACGTACCTCTGATCGGCCTGTTCGGGTACCGAGACTGCGATCACCACCACGTCCGGGTCGAATGAGTCGAAGGCAGTTCTCCATTCGGCATCCACTGACGGACACCGCTGCAGATCGAATTCGACTCCTTCCCACCATTTCACTGCCGCGACGGCGACCAATGGGCAGTTCTGTCCACCTGCCCACAAAATGTTGATCCGCTCTCCATCGAGTCGATCAATCGCCACCGACACGCCATAGGACGTCGAATCGCCGATGACCATGACGCGACGCCGATCGTCGTCCCCTGCTGCCACTGAACGAATGAGGGCGACTTCACGCACGATGTCGGATGCACTCGGGTCGATGAGAGCCGACACATTGGTCAGGCGCAATGCTGCGTCTTGGAGGTACGCCGTCATGACATCTGGGGGTGCGATGTCGATGAACATCATCGGAGTCGTCGGAGCACCTCGAACGATGCCGTTCACGTAGTCCTGCGTGGCTTCGAAGAAGGCTGTGTCATCGGGAGATACAGCATCTGGCGCAGTATCCGGTGCGACCCCTGGATCGGCCAGCACCATCGCTGAACGGACAGCCTCCCGATCGAGGGGCCCGAGGTACGAGATGACGATGTCTGGTCGATGAGTGCGCAGGGCGTCATCGAGTCGCAGCGAGGGATCCTCACAGCCCTCCCACGCGCCCAGTGGACAGTCGGGGTCACCCTCGTCAACGACATCGAGTGTGTACGCATCACCGAGTGCGGTCCGCAAGCGGCCAGATGCTGTGGGATCGCTGCCGAGAACCAGGACGACCAGTTCTGGTCGAGCATCGTCGGTCTCACCGGCTGCAAAGTTGACAAAGCCCTCTGGCGCATCGAGACCGGCGAGAACCTGAACCGGTGTGCGCGGCACGAATGAAATGGCGACCGCGCACACTGCGACCGCCCCCACCAGAGCGATGCGCGACGAAGTCGGTGACCTGAGGACTCTGCGGCGACGGATCGGTTGTTCGAGAAATGTCGATGAGATCCAGGCCAGGACTGCCGTGATCGCCAGACGCAGGGTGTGCAACGGCCAACCATTCAACGATGTCGAGTCTTCAGTGACGAGGAGAAAGATCGGCCAGTGGAAGAGATACAGACCGTAACTGAGACCACCGATTCGCACTGCGAGAGGTCTCTCGGCAATCCAACGCACCGGTCCCGGACTCTGAACGCCGATGATCAACAGAATCGACAACATCGACACCGCAACGAATCCGCCCGAATACAGCCAGGCGTCCCCTGTCTCGACTGTGATCACCAATGCAGTGAAGCCGACAAGGCCTGTACCGAACACGCCTGCGTTGACGACAGGCGATGCGAGCAAACGCGCGCCCCGAATACTTGTACCGTTGGCGCCACCAAGTGGAAGCCATAGCGCGAGCAGTGCTCCTGTGAGAATCTCCGCAGCTCGCGTATGCGCTCCGTAGTACACGACGTCCTGATCGGAACCCATGAAAACCGCGGCCATGCTCGCAATCGTCAAAACACTCAAGCCAGCAGATATGACCCACCGACGGCGCACGGCGAAAAGGCCTGCCATCACGATCGGAAAGATGACGTAGAACTGTTCCTCGATTGCAAGTGACCAGAAATGGAGCACTGGTGACGGCGACGACGTGAACAGGTCCGCATACGAGGTGGAACCTGACATGAACCGCCAGTTCGCTGCATACCCGAGAGCGGCGAACAGATCCCCGCGTAGACGCTCCGAAGGAAACTGATCGAAGGCGATCGCTGCGACTGCGATCGCCAGGACGACTACGACTGCAACAGGCATCAAACGCCGTAGTCGACGCACCCAGAACCCGACGACATCGATGCGTCCGTGCTGGTTTCGTTCGCCAATCATCAACTGCGTGATCAGATATCCCGACAATGTGAAGAACAGCGACACGCCGAGAAAGCCACCCGTTGCTCCATCGAGTTGCAAGTGAAACGCGAGCACGACGACGACAGCGAGTGCACGCAACCCGTCCAAACCGGCAACGAACGGCGACCCTCCCGATGTCGTGTCAGTCACAGCGTGAGATTAGTGGGAACCCTGCTCATGGCTCATAGATCGATCGACCGTCCCCCCAAGAGCCCAATGGACTAGAACGGAAAGGTGACTTCCACTCGCGACCAGCCCCGACCGGCGACCATTCCCACAGTTCTCGTCGGGCTCGGAGCGGGGCTTCTCGGAGGGATGTTCGGGGTCGGCGGAGGCATTCTCGTGGTGCCGGCACTCGTTCTGATGTTGAAGATGGAAACCCGCATTGCCAATGGCACGTCACTCGGAGCGGTGCTCCCGATTTCGGCGTCCAGCTTGGTCACCTACTGGTCACAGGGAAACGTCGACTGGTGGATGGCGCTGTGGCTGTCGATTGGCGCGCTCGGTGGAGCGCTCTACGGAACGAAGTTGATCCATGTCCTGCCCCGCCGAGTCCTCGGGTACATGTTCGTCGTCATCTTGATCGTGACAGCAATACGACTCTTCGTCCCGATGACGTCGACTGGTCGCGAGCCACTCGACATTGCGACAGCGGTCGCCCTCGTCGCAATCGGCTTCACGACCGGAGTGTTGGCGGGCCTCCTCGGCATCGGGGGTGGCGTCGTGATGGTGCCTGCAATGGTGGTCTTCTTCAGCGAACCGTCGGTGATGGCCAAGGGAACCTCCGTTGCAGTGATCATTCCGACGTCGATCATGGGAACCTGGCGGAACTGGAAAGTCGACAATGTCGACATGAAGGTCGCTGCGATCGTGGGTCTGTCAGGGATCATGTCGGCCGTGGCTGGTGGCATCATCGCCAATGTGATGTCCGAAAGTCTCTCGAATGTTCTGTTCGCTTCGCTGATCGTGATCGTTGCGATCCGGATGCTCTGGGATCTCCAACAGACGCCCCCCGAACCACGCCGCGCCTGATTCAGAGAGTCGGATTCACAGAGCGGGAAGCAGACTGGCCAACTGCTCGAACTCGTTCATCGTCACAGCTGCCGGATTCGACGACAAGACTTGAACGCAGACGTGATCGGCACCACCGTCGAGGTGGGCCTTGATCCGAGCGTGGATGTCATCGAGTGTGCCCCAAGCAACGATGGCGTCGACGAGTGCATCAGAAGGTCCGTTCGCGCCAGAGATGTCCTCATCCGTCCACCCCAGTCGCTTCAAGTTGTTCGTGTAATTGGGCAGACCGAGGTACGTCGACATGAAACCTCGAGCAACGGCGCGCGCTTCATTGGCATCAGTCGAGAACACGACTGCCTGTTCGGGAGCCAAAAGAGCATCGGGGCCGAGAGCTGCGCGTGCGATTGGTGTGTGCTCGACCGGAACGAAGTACGGATGAGCTCCGAGTGTGCGCTCTGCTGAGAGCTTCAGCATCTTGGGGCCAAGTGCTGCAAGACAGCGCGCCGGCGGCGTCGTTGGCTGCGCGCCGAAGTACATCGAGCGGTCCATCGCGTCGAGATAGGCCACCATGTTCGAGTACGGCTTGCCATAGCTGGCCCCATGAAATCCTTCGACAGCAGGCTGATGACTGACACCGATACCGAGAAGGAAGCGATCCGGAAAAGCTTCCGTGACCGTCTTCCATCCAGCCTGCATCGTCATTGCCGAGCGGGCATGCAGTGACGCGATCCCGGTTGCAAGAACAATCTTGTCCGTTGCCGACAGCAGGAGAGATGTCGATGCGAACGGCTCACGTCCCACTGCTTCGGGAACCCACACCGCTCCGAATCCGAGTTCCTCGATCTTCGCGATCGCTTTTTGCGCTGCCTTCATCGGCTGCATGTCGAGTTGGAAGGTCCACAGACCGAGTTTGCCGAGGGATTCACGTGTCAATGCCATGACACGAACCTAGGCGACATGAAACCAGGCAACGAAGCCCGGGCGTTTCGCGCGCAGTCGAAGCAATGCGTTACTCGGTGAGCCAGGCATCGATCAGCTTGCGCGCGATCGAGATTCCTGGTGGGATCGGGGGCAGATCGTGCTTGGGATACCAGTTGGCATCGACGATCTCGGTGGGGTCAGGAGCGATGTCACCTGCGATCCACGTTGCGCGAAAACCGAGCATCAGACTGTGAGGAAACGGCCAGGGCTGACTTCCCGCATAGTGCACATCGCCGACTTCCACACCCACCTCTTCGCGGACTTCGCGCATCACCGCACCCTCGAGAGTCTCCCCTGGTTCGACGAAACCAGCAAGACAGCTGTACATCGGCATGCGGAATTGCACTCCCCGAGCGAGCAGTGCCTCTTGTTCCGGACCGGGCTCACCACGTGTCACGAGTGTGATCATTGCGGGCGCGAGCCGCGGAAAACTCAACAGGCGACATCGCGGACAGCGCATCGCGCGCTCTCCCCGAGCAGGCTCGGTCCGCTCGCCACATCGACCACAAAAGCGATGAGTGCGACCCCATTCGACGATCTGGACGGCACGTCCGGCAACCAGCCACTCGTCCTCACTCGCACGACCGAAATAGGAGAACAGATCGAGTGCTGCCCCATCGGAAGGATCGTCCCCGTCAGGTATGTCCACTCCCCAACATGCCGCACCATCGAGAATGCCGAGAAAGTGGACAGTCAGGTCAGGGTCCGCTGGTCGATCGAGTTCCCAGACTTTGGTGTCGACGACGTGGAAGTACCTGTGCTCACTCACGGACTCGGGCACGCTGGCCGCCGGCTGAAAACGGCTGAGACGGGAAATGGAACCCGGGATGGGGCGGGGGGGTCTGTGCGAATCGGTCACACCCACAGCATGACCCTAAGATGCCGGGCATGTCGAACTCCCAGAAACCGAAGTCCACTTTCTCCGGTCGCACCGTCGTCATCGTCGATGCCGTGCGCACCCCAGTCGGCCGCCGCAACGGTGGTCTGTCCTCACTGCACCCAACGGATCTTCTCGGCGTCGTACAAAAAGCGATCATCGAGCGCACAGGTATCGACCCCAATGAAATCGAGCAGGTCGTCGGCGGCACCGTCAGCCAAGTCGGCGCCCAGAGTTTCAACATCACGCGGACCGCCTGGCTGTCTGCTGGGCTCCCTTTGACGACAGCATGCACCACAGTCGACACGCAGTGCGGCTCCAGCCAGCAGGCCACCGGTCTGGCTGCGTCGCTCATCGCATCAGGTGTCGTCGACGTCGCACTCGCATGCGGCGTCGAGTCGATGAGCCGAGTGCCCATTGGTAGCAACTCGAAGAAGGAATTCGGACTCGGAACACCGGTGAGCAAGAGCTACTTCGAGCAATACGAATTCACCTCACAGTTCGAAGGTGCCGAGCGCATCGCCGAGAAGTGGGGCATCGATCGCAATGACACCGATCGCTTCGGTCTTGCTTCCCAAGAGCGCGCTGCGCGGGCGTGGGCCGAAGGACGCTTCGACGGTCAATTCGTCGAGGTAGTCGCTCCTGATCTCGACGAGAACGGTGAACCAACTGGAAGCACACATGTCGTCGCCCGCGACGAGGGCATTCGTGAGACGAACCTCGAAAAGCTTGCAACACTCAAGCCTGTGGCACGCGAGAACGGCGTTCACACAGCTGGAAACTCCTCACAGATCTCCGATGGTGCCGGTGCGGTACTGATGATGACTCTCGAGAAAGCCAATGAGCTCGGACTCAAGCCGCGTGCACGCGTCGTCGACAACTGTCTCGTCGGCGTCGATCCCGTGCTGATGCTCACCGGACCGATCGATGCGACTCAGCGCCTCCTCGAGCGCAACGGTCTGACCGTCGACCAGATCGACACATTCGAGATCAACGAGGCATTCGCCTCAGTGGTGCTCGCATGGGCCAAAGAAGTCGGCGCAGACCTCGACAAGACGAACCCCAATGGCGGGGCGATTGCGCTCGGACATCCTCTCGGGGGCACCGGAGTGATCCTGACGACCAAGGCCCTGTACGAACTCGAGCGCACTGGCGGTCGGTACGGCATCATCTCGATGTGCTGCGGCGGCGGTCTGGGTACCGGCACTCTCATCGAACGCATCTGAGCCTCGGTTCAACCAACTGATTCTCGTGTTTGCCGTGTCACCGCTCACCGGTGAAACGGCGATTGCGACCACATTTCTTCGTTGAACATCGCTGCCTTTCACCCATGTAGGTTTCGCCTGCTCTTGGCGATGCCCTTTCTCGTCGCCACGATCCTCCTTGGAGGATGTGGGGTCGAGACCGAACCGCTGTCGCCGGGAGCCTCGGGCAGAGTTGTCGACATCGTCGATGGTGACACACTCGACATCGACTTGGATGGGCGCGTGGAGCGAGTCCGCCTGATCGGTATCGACACACCCGAGACGAAGAAGCCCGGTGCGCCGGTCGAATGCTTCGGACCCGAGGCGACACGACGTCTGCAACACATCCTTCCTCCAGGGACCGAGGTCGTCGTCCAGCGCGATATTGAGGCTCGCGACGACTACGGCCGATTGCTTCTCTACGTATTCCGCTTCGACGACGAGTTGTTCGTCAACGCCGATCTCGTGATTCACGGCTTTGCGACCACACTCGAGATCCCTCCCAATACGTCGTTCTCACGAACCTTGCGTCGCCTCTCCACCGAGGCCCGAACCGCGAAGATGGGCATGTGGAATGCCTGTAACGTGACGCCGTGACTGGTAGCACTCTCGCCGAACGGCTCGGCTACACACCGGAGGATCGCCTCGTCATTCTGTCGTGCGATGATCTCGGTTCGTGCCACGCAGCCAACATGGGTGTCTACGAGGCCCTGAGATCCGGAGTCGCCACATGTGCCTCGGTGATGGTTCCTGCGCCTTGGGCTCGACATGCCGCTGATGCATATCGAGGTGAAGACATCGGTGTGCACATCACCCTCAATGCCGAACATCCTCTGTACCGCTGGGGGCCGATCACACATGCTCCTTCCCTGCTGTCCGGAGAGGGTGGCTTTCCGAGAGATGTCGACGACCTCTGGGAGCATGCCGATCCGTCCGAAGTCCTGCGCGAATGCCGTGCCCAGATCGAACGAGCGATTCTGTGGGGATTCGATGTCACTCA
Source organism: Ilumatobacteraceae bacterium (assembly GCA_032118015.1). GTDB lineage: Bacteria > Actinomycetota > Acidimicrobiia > Acidimicrobiales > Ilumatobacteraceae > Casp-actino8. The sequence continues at coordinate 10,391 of JAULYE010000114.1, forward strand.
TCTGGCACCACATTTGAGCGTGATCACATTGCGTCCCGAGTTCTTCGACATCTACCTGGAACTCGCTGTCGAGTTTCGCCTGCCGATCCGCCTGCCCTCGACGATCTCGACGGAACAGGCTGGGTTTCCGTTCCGGAAACTGGCCGCAGATGAAGGCGTCGTGTTTCCCGACCATTTCGACCATGACTGGCGACCGGGGAGCCGTGATCGCGTCCACGCAGCCTTTGGCTCCCTTCAGCCAGGTGTGACGGAGATTCACATCCAGCCCGCGATCGACACACCCGAGGTGCGTGCCTTGTCGCAATGGGCCGAGGAATGGATCGATGACCTTCGTCTCGCCACTCAGGACGACACGTTGCAGACCGCCATAGCGCAATCCGGAGCAATCATGATCGGCTACCGCGAACTGCGCGCTGCTATGCGATCCTGAGAGGGCGATCCTGAGAGGGCGATCCTGAGAGGGCGATCCTGAGAGGGCGCACTCGAGAGCTACCCGTTCGTCAGGACTCAGCGGCGCGCTGCACGAGGTCCGCGATGACGATTGCGGCTCGGCCGCTCGACAGTGCGTCGAACAACGGTCCAGTCGGTCCTGAGATCTTCAATTTGCCGCGCATGAACGCTACCGACGGGTCGAGATCGGCATCTGCAAGGGCAATCGTGGCCACAGTGTCGGCATCGTCTGGACCATCGCAAATCTCGTGCTTCTTCGCGACGACCAGCCGGAACTGGATCGTGCGGTCATCACGTGCTGTCTCGCTCATGTCTCGACCCTGACAGGGTCGGGGTCGACGAGTCGCTCGGGACGGATACGGTCCTGAGGCCAGTCGATGACCTGCGCGATTCCCTCGAAAAGATCGATTTCGACTGCATCCTCACTCGGCATGCCGACACCCGACTTGGCGAGCACCCAATCCTCATAGGGATAGGTCGCAGCAAGTTCGTCATCATCGAGTCCGAACCACCACGGTTCTTCAGGGTCGATCTGCGTCGCATGTGCGCGCAACGCACCCGAGCGCGCCCAGATGAACTCGGCGATGTCGAGGCGTGTAGTGATCCGAGAGTCGTACCCCGGCCGATTGAGCCATGCTTCGTCGAAGGGAGATTCGTTACGGTGTTTCAGCATCGCCTCATGAACTGCAAGAAGGCGACTTCGCGACCAGATGGAGTAGTAGAGCTTCGAAGGCTGCCATGCAGGTCCCGCCCATGGATACCACATCGGATCTCCTGCACGTTCGAAGGCCGGCACCGTGATGTCGTGCACCTTGACGTGATCCGGATGTGGATAGCCGCGTTGATCGTCGCCGTAGGTGATGATCACCTGTGGGCGTTCACGACGGATGATCGTCACCAGCCGTCCGACGGCTTCATCGAGGTCAGCCTGATGAAAACAGTCCGGATGCGCATTTGCCGGTGAATCGAGCATTCCCGAATCGCGATATCCGAGCATCACGACCTCATCGAATCCGATGACACGTGCCGACTCGGCGAGCTCCGCAGGACGTAGTCGGGCAAGAACGGCCTTTTCTCCTTCGGGCTCGATTCCATGAAACGGCCCTCCGGGAGCGCGTAGCGCCGGATTCTGGAGGTCGCCCTCTTCCCCGCCGGTGCAACACACGAGAACAGTCCGCACTCCCAAGTCGTGGTACATCGCAAGAGTGGGTGCACCCTTGGACGCCTCATCATCTGGGTGGGCGTGCACGGTCAGAAGGCACATCTTGTCCTCAGGGCCATCATCAGTCGATGTCGAAGTGCCCGTATTCATGCCGTTCGTCATGCGGTTCAATCGTTTCAATCGGGAATGTGGTCTATCGGGATGCTGGTTCGTCAATCTGCTCTGTCGCAGAACTGCCAGTCGAGATACGGCTCAGGTGACAACGATACCCGGGCATTCGCACCCTAGGGTAAGGAGGGTGATCAGTGCCCACATGCACAGTCCTTCCCCCAGAGTTCGCCGCCGACTGGTCGGTGTCGCCGTCGGATTCACTGTCGCCATCGGAACGGCATTGGCTGGATGCTCATCCGACGGGCGCGAGATGCGCGATCCCACCTTTGATCAGAACGAGTCGATCATCACGACGACTGTCGCACCCGAGGAACCGGTCGGTTTCGATACCGCATCGATCCCAGGCAGTGACGATCAGTTTCTCGAAATCAGTGTCCCCTGGTCCGAAGGTGACCGCATTCCAGTTCAATTCACGTGCGCAGGCGCGAACGTGTCACCGAGCGTGGCTTGGTTCGACGTGACCTCTGATGCTGTCGGCGTTGCCATCGTTCTCTACGAAATCGGCATCGATCAAACAGTGCACTGGATCGTGGCGAATCTCGATCCCGCTCGTGCGTTCATCGACTCGGGCGAACTCGATGGCGACGAAGCACCCATCGATGCCGTGATCGGGCTCAATGATGCATCCTCCGTTGCTGGTCCGACACAGGGATACCGCGGCCCGTGTCCCGCACCGGGAACGTCGGCAACCTACACACTTGAAGTGCACGCCCTCGGTCAGCTCATCGAGCTGCCATCGGGGACGCCGGCACAGGATGTGCGGAGCGCAATCGACCTGGTGTCGATCCAACGAGCAACGATCACCGCCTATGCAAATGGCTGAGACCACCCCTCCTGGCGATGAGAGCCAGCAGGCGATGCGAGCTCTCTCCGAACTGATCGCGTCATCGGATGATCCATTTCTGCTCACTGATCTCGAGGGCACGATTCTCCATGGGAATCAGCCAGCCCTCGAACATCACCAACTGGCGCAGATCGTTCGCCAACAAATGCCTCGCTTCGCCCTGCTCTCACCGGGTACCCGATGGCGTGGTGAAGTTGCCTTTGGGGACGATGACTCGATGCACACTTTCGACGTCCAGGTGGTGCGATCAGATGCAACATTGGCCATCCATGCACGCGACATCAGCTCTTCTGTGCGGCTACAACAGCAACTCGCCCACCTCGCGTCCCATGATGCCCTCACCGATCTTCCCAATCGGACACACCTGCTTCGTCGTCTCACTGATGCCATCGAACGCTCACGTGCTCGCCAAGAGAGCTTCAGCATCTTCTATGTCGACATCGACGATCTGAAACATGTCAATGACACCGTCGGTCACGAGTACGGAGATGCACTGATCGCTTCCATCGGCCGTCGTCTGGTCGCTGTGACGCGACCTGGAGACCTCGTTGCGCGTATCGGAGGTGACGAATTCGTCATCTTGTGTGAAGGAATCGCCGACGAACGTTCAGCGACCGAGTTGGCCGAGCGGATTCGTCAGGCCTCCAGTGGCTATGTTGATCTTTCCAGGGTCGGTGTTCCCACAATCGATCTCCAGACGAGCGTCAGTGTCGGCGTCGTGATGTACCGAGGTCTCGACTCCGATTCGTCCGTTGCCCACACCGCTGATGCACTGCTACGCGATGCGGACAAGGCGATGTATCACGCGAAGATGCGCGGCAAGGCACGCTGCGAGCTCTACACCGAAGACATGCGCACAGCAGAGCGCGAACGCTCTCGTCTCAGCATGGATCTCGAGCGAGCAGTCGAGCGCGACGAGCTGTTTCTCGTTCACCAGCCCATCGTGTCGCCCCATGCGCAGCACATCGTCGCAGCGGAGGCCTTGGTGCGCTGGCACCATCCGGAACTCGGTGTTCTCCAGCCCGCATCATTCATCGGCCTGGCTCAGGAATCTCCCATCGGAGCCGCCATGGGCCGATGGGTCATCGAACGGGCAACCGGGGATCTGCGGCGCTGGATGGACCAGGGGCGCGTCGATGGACATTTCGTGATCCATGTCAACGTGTCGCGCCCGCAGCTCGTCGAACACGATTTCGTCGAGTCAACCATGAAATCTCTCGCAGCAATGTCTCTGCGCACCAGCCAACTCGTCCTCGAATTCGACGAGTCCCTCATCTTGAACGACGACGGTCGGGCCCTGCGAGCACTGCAGTCGATACGCCGACAGGGGGTGCGTCTGTCACTCGACGACTTCGGCGCGGGGACATCGTCGCTGACGATCCTGCGAACGTGTCCCGTTGATTTCGTGAAATTGGACGGATCTTTGGTGCGTGGACTCGGAGAAGTCGACACCGACGAGCCCATCGTGCGCAGCATGATCCAACTGGCTCATGGTTTCGATGCTTGTGTGATCGCCGAATCGGTGACGACCCCCATACAGGTCGACCGCCTCGTGTCCCTCGGTTGCGACCTGGTGCAGGGATTTCACATTGGTGAACCTGTCGACGCGGCGGAGTTCGCCACAGGTACCGCTACTGTCTTTCGGGCGTGACAGCCAACGAACTCCCTCCTCCGATCCTGCCCCGCTGCTATCGACATCCCGACGTGGCGACCGGTCGGTCGTGTACACGCTGTGGTCGCCCAGCCTGCGGGGACTGTTTGCGTCCAGCTGCAATCGGTAGCCAATGTCCGGACTGTCTGCGCGCTTCTCTCCCAGCTCCGACAGTGAGGGCCAAGTATTGGAGTGCCCGTCAGCACGCTCTGGTGTCACGGGTGCTCATCGTCGTCAACGCCCTCGTCTTTGTCTGGATCATCATTGGCGACCCTGGAGCGGCTGGCGGATTCGGAAACACACTGACATCGCGAGAGATCGATCTCGGCCTCAATCGCGATCTTCTCGCCATCACCCAGGAGTGGTACCGGCTCGTCACCTCGGGCTTCTTGCACTTCGGGATCCTGCATCTGGGCATGAACATGTTCTTGTTGTTCCAGCTCGGCGACATGCTCGAACGACCTCTCGGACGACTGCGCTTCGGACTTCTGTATGGCGCATGTCTACTCGGTGGATCACTCGGCGTTCTTGTGATCGAAGCTGACAGCCGCGGACTGCACGGTGGCGCATCAGGTGCCGTCTTCGGTCTCATGGCTGCGGCGACCATCGGCTTGTATCGACGTGGAGTCAACGTCTTCCAGAGTGGGATTGGAACTCTGCTGGTGATCAACCTCGTCCTGACGTTCGCCATACCTGGCATTTCGATCGGCGGTCACCTCGGTGGCGCAGTCACTGGAGCCATCTGCGGTGTGGCCATGCTGCCTCCACCGTGGAAGAAGACTGCCGTCTGGCCGTCGTATGCAGTACCGGGCCTGTGCGCCGTACTTGCCGTCGTCGCCAGTGTCCTCTCAGTCAGCTGAGTGTCGCTCGCGTCTCGCGCCCCGGATCTGCTTGACTGAGAGAGTGTCGAAAACAGCCATCCCATACAGATGTTCACGTGGTGGCACGACGGAGAGGTCGGCTTTCATGATGCAATCCGTCTCGACTCTCTCCATTGCAGCATCGTCCACAGAAGTCGAGTCCGATACGAGGGTCGAGCAGGATCGCGATCTTCAGACCGGAAAGCCGACGTGTGCGCACATCGTCAAGACCGATCCGGGTGAAAGTGCCCAAGCCAAGGTTCTCGAGGCGCGCATCTACGGAACGCCACTCGAGGCACTGTGCGGTCACGTCTGGGTCCCGTCGCGCGATCCGAAGTCACTGCCCCTGTGCGAGGAGTGCAAGTCGATCTACGAGATGTACCGCATGATGAACGACAGACTCAACGAGAACCCGAGCGAATAGACACCTGCGTGGCTCATCCGATGGCATCATCACATCTGCGAATCAGGCCGGCAGCGCGCGCTGTCGTTCTCGCGCCCCCTGCTGATGTCCTCCTCGTTCGCTTCGAGTTCCCCACTGGCACACGCTGGGCCCTTCCTGGAGGAGGCATCGATCCAGGCGAAACACCTCTCGAGGCGCTACGCCGCGAACTCGACGAGGAAGTCGGCCTCACCGAAGTCGAGATCGGCCCCCACATCTGGACCCGCGAACACCGAGTGGTCTTTCTCGACGGTCTCTGGGATGGCCAGCACGAGCAGATCCATCTCGTCCGTGTCCCCGAACGTTTCGATCCCCAACCGCGACTCGACTGGGTCTCCCTGCAGCGTGAGTTCCTGCACGAAATCAAGTGGTGGAGCATCGACGACATCGCTCACTCGAGCGAGGTCACATTTGCGCCATCTACGCTCCATCGCCATCTGACATCTCTCATCACCGACGGACCCCCGTCACAGCCGATCCAGGTCGAGGTCTGAGTCGTGCCCGGACTCGATGCCATCCTTACGTTCGCGATTGCATCACTTGCGTTGCTGCTCATCCCAGGACCTGCTGTGATCTACATCCTCAATCGCAGTGTTGCCGAAGGACGTGAGGCAGGTCTGGCTGCTGTTGCCGGTCTTGAACTCGGCAATCTGGTGCACGTCATCGCAGCGTCTGCGGGACTGTCCGCGGTGCTCGCCACATCAGCCACTGCATTCAACGTCGTCAAATGGCTCGGTGCCGGTTATCTGGTCTTCGTCGGCATCCGAACACTTCTCACCAAACCGGTCGTCATCGATGACGACCCCACCAGCGTGTCTCGTCGACGCTCTTTCGTCCAGGGCATCGTCGTCAACATCCTCAACCCCAAAGTGGCGCTGTTCTTCTTGTCGTATCTTCCCCAGTTCATCGACCCGGACAACGGTGCCGCATGGAGCCAGGCTCTCGTACTCGGAGCGATCTTCGTTGTCATTGGCTGTCTGACCGACGGTACCTACGCACTCACAGCCAGTGCACTGCGATCGGTTCTGCTCACTGGGCGCACACTGCCATTCGTGCAGAGGTACGTCGCGGGAACGGTGTTCATCGCTCTCGGCTTGATGGCCACCACATCGTCAACTGCGACGCCGAAATAGCAGATCTTCGAGTACGAGCAGGACTGACCGCCTAGCGAAAATTGCGTGCAACCATGGGGGCAGCCATCGACAGCGGCGCGATGTGCTCGGCGATCACATTGACGACTCCCTCGTGGCGCTGCAGACGTCCGCGAATCACGAGGGCCGAAGCGCTACGGGCAACGGGCCGAAAGCGCTTCCAGCACCCGACGGATACGACGATGTTGATCAGTCCTGTTTCGTCTTCGAGGTTCATGAACGTCGTCCCCTGAGCCGTTCCTGGTCGCTGACGATGGGTGACCACTCCCGCGACCCACACTTTCGATTGCTCGGTGTGCAGGAGTCGATCGGCAGTGACGACTCCGAGTGCATCGAGTCGTTCGCGCAGGAACTGAGTGGGGTGTCCATTGGGGGCGATACCCGTCGCCCACAGATCGGCGATCGCGACTTCGATCGGCTCCATCCCGGGGAGAGTCGGCACATCACATGCGGACGCCAGTCCAGGCAGGCGATCCCGACGAGATCTGGCTGCAGCCCCAGCTGCCCACAGTGCTTGGCGTCGCTCCAACCCGAAACACTCCCCAAAGACACCGCCCGTCGCCATCGCTTCCAGATCGGACTGCTGGATCTCATCGACACGGCGTACGAGATCCTCGAGGTCGCAGTATGGGCCATTCGCGGTGCGCTCCCCGACGATCCGTTGCGCCAGATTCGAGCCGACTCCGCGTACGGAGTCGAGACCGAGACGGACCGCAAATCCTCCATGGCTGTCGGGACATGATTCGAGACTCGCCCCAGATCGTGAAACGGCAAGATCAGGAATGCGCACGACGACACCGTGACGACGGGCATCTTGCGCGAGCGAATGCGGACTCCAGAATCCCATCGGTTGCGCGTTCAGCAATCCGGCATAGAAAGCTGCAGGTTCGTGCAACTTGAGCCATGCCGATGCATAGACAAGATATGCGAATGACACCGAGTGACTCTCCGGAAATCCGTAGTTGGCAAAAGCTGCCATCTTGTCGAAGATCTCGTCGGCAATATCACCCGTGATTCCGCGTTCTTCCATACCCTCGTACAGCCGGGCGCGCAGACGCTGCATACGTTGTCTGCTGCGCTTGGAGCCCATCGCCTGTCGAAGTTCATCGGCTTGCGCCGGAGTGAAGCCGGCGACATCGATCGCCATTTGCATCAACTGCTCCTGGAACAGCGGAACACCCAATGTCTTGCCGAGGCTGTTCTCGAGCAGTGGATGCAGATATGTGATCGGCTCTTGGCCGTTGCGGCGGCGAATGTACGGATGCACCGAACCACCCTGAATGGGTCCAGGCCGAATGAGAGCGACTTCGACGACCAAGTCGTAGAAGCGTCGCGGTTTGAGGCGCGGCAATGTCGCCATCTGTGCCCGTGACTCGATCTGGAACACGCCAACCGTGTCGGCTCGACACAACATGGCATAGACGTCATCGTCTTGGGGAATCACAGCGAGATCGATGTCGATGCCTTTGGCCTCACGCACCAAATCCACAGCACCGTGCAGAGCCGACAGCATCCCGAGCCCGAGGAGATCGAACTTGACGAGGCCTGCTGCTGCACAGTCGTCCTTGTCCCATTGCAGAACACTGCGATCCTTCATCCGTCCCCACTCCACAGGACACACCTCGATCACCGGACGATCGCAGATCACCATGCCACCGGAATGAATCCCGAGATGTCGCGGCGCGTCCTCGATGCGTGCTGCAAGATCGAGAACCTGAGGCGGGATGTCGTGATCCGGTCTGCCATCGGGGCCGGTTTGGGACGACACTCGATCCACGCGTCGCCAGGAGTCGATCTGTTTCGACCAGGCGTCTTGTTGACCGGGTGCGTATCCGAGAGCTCGAGCCATATCGCGAACTGCGGATCGAGCTCGATATGTGATCACATTGGCGACCTGAGCCGTGTGATGACGTCCGTAGCGGTTGAACACGTATTGGATGACCTCTTCGCGACGGCCACTTTCGATGTCGAGGTCGATGTCGGGAGGACCGTCTCGTTCAGGTGACAAGAAGCGCTCGAAGAGCAGACCGAGTGAGACTGCATCAGCTTTGGTGATGCCGAGCGAATAGCACACGGCGCTGTTCGCTGCGCTGCCGCGACCCTGACAGTAGATATCGGCTCGTTCGCAGAACTGGACGATGTCCCATACGACGAGGAAATAGCCGGCGAATCCGAGAGTCTCGATGATCTGCAACTCATGATCGATTGCGCTCCAAGCCCGGGCGCGCACACTCAGGTCTTCACCCGAGCGCGGCCGCTCACCGTAGCGAAACGTTGCGCCGCGCTCGGCGAGCTGGCGCAGGTACGCCATTTCCGTCAGACCGTCGGGGCACGGATACGGCGGCAGTCGCGGTGCAACAAGTGACAGATCGAAAGCTGCCTCCTGTCCGATCTCGGCTGCGGTGCGCACTGCACCGGGATAGCGCACGAATCTTCGCTCTTGTTCGGCACCGCTGCGCAGATGTGCCATCGCAGCCGCCGGCAGCCACGGGTCGACGTCATCGAGACTGCTGCGTCGACGCACCGCTGCCATCGCGGTCGCGAGTCGTCGATCAGCCGGCGTGGCGTAATGGACATTGTTCGTTGCTGCGCAACGCACATCGCTGTGGGCTGCGATCTCAGCCAAAGCGTCATTGCGCGCCGAATCGAGAGGATCTCCGTGATCCCAGAGTTCGACGATGACGCGCTCGCGCCCGAACGCCGACACCAGTCGCTCCAATTCGCGTCGCGCAGCTGCAGGACCACTCTCGATGAGTGCTGATGGCACGGTCCCCTGGCGACATCCGGTCAACACCCACCAGTGACCAGCACCGATCTCTGCTACTTCGTCGAGTGTGCACACCGGATGTCCTTTGGAACCGGCGAGTTGAGCCAGGCTGAGCGCGCGCGACAGCCGTGCGTATCCTGCTGGTCCTTGGGCGAGAACGAGAAGATGCCGCGTCGATCCACCGTGGTGCACCGTGATCTCCGAACCAAAGATGGTCGGTAGCCCGAGAGGACGAGCAGCTTCTGCGAAACGCACGACCCCGTACAGCCCGTTGTGATCGGTCAAGGCCAATGCAGTCAGGCCGAGACGGTCCGCCTCATGGGCGAGATCCTCCGGATGTGATGACCCGTCGAGGAAGGAAAAGTTCGAATGACAGTGCAGTTCGGCGTACGGCACCGATGGTCCAGCGACACGCCGGGGTCGTGCCACGTCCTGTGCAGGAGCCACGAGCGGAACACGTGACGTGGACGCAGTCGGACTCCCCTGGCGACGACCGGACAGGCGCGCCTCGAGTTCGCTCCAGGTCGTGGGACCCTGCATCCCCCAAGAACCACCGACACGAGACATGTCGAAAGATTATCGAACATATGTTCGTATGCTCCAGTGGCCGGTTTTCGGTTGTTCTGGCTCACATTTTCCGGCCGGATACTCCCGGCCGGATACTCACGGCCGAATAATCGCGGCCGGGCCCAGTGTCTCAGACGCTGGCGCGATCGAGAGCACCTGCGATATCGGCCACCACGTCATCGACGTGCTCGAGTCCGCAACTGATCCGCACAGTCCCCGGGGTGATCCCTGAGGCTGTGAGCTCCTCGGGCGTCATACCCGCATGTGTCGTGGAGGCTGGATGTGTCACCAGTGTCTCCGGGCCGCCCATCGACGTCGCCGGACGACACAACCGCACCGCAGAGACGAATCGTGCTCCCACTTCGAGACCGCCGCGCACATCGAATGCGAGCACACCGCCATGTACACGCTGTTGGCGAACCGCCAGTTCATGACGCGGATGCGATGCCAGCCCGGGATACCGCACACTCGCCACATCGGCACGCGTCTCGAGATACTGCGCAACTGCAAGTGCTGTCGCACTTTGCTGATGGAAACGCGGTCCCAATGTGCGCAGACCGCGCAATCCGTTCAACGCGTCGAACGGTGATGCACACGCACCCTGCAGAACAGCGAAACCCCACAGGGCATCGATGAGATCGCGTGAACCAGCCACGACACCGAGTGTTGCGTCGTTGTGACCCGCCATTGCTTTCGTCGCCGAGTGCACAACGAGCTGCACTCCGAAATCGCCAGGACGTACACCCAAGGGAGTCGACAACGTCGAATCGACCACAGTGATCGGACCACGAATTGCGCCCAGTTCTTCGAGGTCGACGATGTCGAGCAGCGGGTTCGCCGGATTTTCTGCGAACACCATCATCGTGCGACCAGGTTGCACCGCAGACGCGAATGCACCCGGCTGTGTGGCGTCGACAAAGGTGACCTCGATACCGAATCGCGGACAGACACCGGCGAGGAGTTGCATCGTTCCGCCATACAGTTGGCGCTGAGCCACGATGTGATCCCCTTGTGAGCACAAACCGAGAACGACACCGGCGATCGCTCCCATCCCGGAGGCGTAGGCACGTGCGGCTTCCATCTGTTCGAGGCCGGCAACTGCATCTTCGAATGCATTCACTGTCGGATTACCGTGGCGACTGTAGAACTCGGCTGCCTGCGACGAATGCGCGAGTCGATGCCCAGACTCCAAACTTTCCATCTCGAATGTCGTCGATGCCCACAGGATCGGCGCCAGCGCAGAAATTCCCGCTGTTCGCCCACCACGTACGGCCAGCGTTTCACTGTGCAGTTGCGCGAGAACATCATCGGACCCCGAGTCGGGGGCTGAACCATTCTGGTGAGTGTCGCGTTGTGGAGTGGTCACGGCTCGTTCGTCCTCATTCATCTCTCGAACCGCACATCGAGTTCGAACGACACATTCCATGTGATCCGCAGATGCATGTCCCGTGATCGAGATCTCCCCAGTCAAGCACTTGTCCGCGGCTTCGCACGGACCAATTCTCAGGGAATGGTGTCCTTATCCGTGTCGATTCGGCAGAAATTGACGAAATCTTTTCAAATAACACGACAAAACATCCGCCCACTTGCCGAATTTGACAGTGGCGAATCAGTCCGGATTCCAGTCCGGGTCGATCGTCACAGACATCAAGACGAAGTACACGAACGGACAACAACTCAACTCAAGAAAGCAGGACTGATCATGACAATGGAATTCATTCAATCGACACGACCGACTTCGGATCCTCCGCGGGCGCTCGTGACACTGGAGCACATCTCCGATCGGCGGTCGATGGAGGCCGCATTCCAACGACTCGGCTACAACGTTCGCTGCATGACGGATGGTCATGGAGTCGACGCCCTGGTGCGATCCTTCGCCCCGGACATCATGATCATCGACTCACGACAGGTCCAGCAGCAGTCGAGTGCTCTCCTTCTCCAGGTGCGACGTTGCCCAGACATCCTGACGATCGCGGTTGGAGCGGATTCCGAGGATCAGCGCATCGCTCTCATGCGCAATGGGATCGACGACGCCGTTCCGACGAATGCATCTCCGGACGAAGTTGCCGTTCGCTGTCAGGCGATCCTGCGCAGAATGCGCCAGGTGCGTTCTGCATCGGCTATCGAACTCGGTCGTATCCTCGACTTCGGTCCATTGTGCGTCGATCTCGGACGTCGCGAAATTCGCGTCGATCAATCCGCGATTCCAGCAACACGACTGGAATTCGAACTCTTCGCACAGCTCTGCCGCCACCCACTCGAAGTCTGCACGCGGCCCGAACTACTCAAGAGTGTGTGGGGGCCGCACTGGGTCGGAGACACACATGTCGTGGATGTGCACTTGTCGAATCTGCGTCGCAAATTCAGCGCGAAGAAGCCGAACATCCAGTTCATGCAGACTGTCCGCGGTGTGGGATTCCGTCTCGCAGATGACATCTTGGATCTGGCATCGAAGAACTCGACATCGCGACGCGCACTCAGAACACAGATGCCGTGGCTCGACACTGCAGACGATGACGAACAGGATTCGTGACTTCACGAATCCTGGCCTCACGATTTGTGATTTCATGAATCATGAGTAGTCAGCGGTCGACCACCATGCTCCAGCGGTGACCTCGACCAGGTGAGCCCGTGGCCCGTCCGAACCCTCGATGACCACTTGGAATCGAGCCGATCGGCGGGCCCGGGTCTCCCACCATCTCTCGTCAACGGGCCAGGGTCCGGCCCACGCTGTGATGCGATGAGGCTGCCCGTTGCGTATCAGAACCGCTGGTGCAGCACTCACGAGTCCTCGGCCGTCGACGGAGACCGATCCACCATCGACATCGAGAACGCTGACTTCCTCGGGATCGTGCAGAACGAGAGCTGGAGCTGGAAGCGGGAGAGATCCTGGCCAAGGGGGCGCCGTCGCACGTGAAGCACCCGATGCCCGAACACCTGAATCGTGAACACCTGAATCGTGAACACCTGAATCGTGAACACCTGAATCGTGCGACTCCCGTTCGGTGAACGGCACGAGTCGATACACCTGGCGGGGATCGCGACCTCCTTGCCACGATGCCACGGTCACACTCTCTGGACCGAGAAGTCCGATCACGCGTGTCACAGCTCGTGCAGCGTTCTCATCAGCCCGAGATCGCCCACCCCAGAACCCCTCCTGGACACCGCTGTCGCGCCGAACCTGTGTCGGCGTGAGACGAATGAACACCACACCAGCAGTCGGCGGGCGACTGCCATTGATCCAGCCATCCAACTGCCAGCGGATGCGATCGAGCATCGCTCCACTGTCCATACCTTCGGCCCGATACCAGACTCGTTGGGAGGATTCGGCGTGGTCGGTCTCGGCCTCGACAAGAAGGCGTGTGCACACACATGCACGATCCGACAGGGATGTCGACATCTCGTCCACGAGTCTCTTGGCCGCGAAGATCAATGGATCCACAAGCACCACTGAGTCTTCGAACATCTGCACGACCGAAAGGTCTGCTGGCGGTGCAACGGCATTGGGTGCTGCATCATCGGTACCAGCCGCCAGACGGTGCACGGCGATACCCACGGCTGCGAAACGATCGAAAAGATGTTCCGGGGAGAGTGCCGCGACATCTCCGAGGCGACGCAGGCCGAGGCGTTCGAGGAGATCCACGAGATCGGGAGGGCACCCGGCCACAGTTGCCAGAACACGCACGGGATGCGGTGCGAGAAAGGCAGACGTTGCAGCCGCTCCCGGATCGATGATGACTGGCTCTTTGCGACGTGCCGATGCGCGTGCGGCCAGAGTCGAAGCCAGTCGTCCATCAGCTATGCCGACTCCGAAGCCACCGCCGACACCCACCACGTCATCGGAAACTCCCGGCGACGACGGACCCGAACGCCCGATACCTGCCACCCCCTGGGCAGCGAGTTCCTCGAGACGCACCGCCAGCGCAGCATCACCACCGACGTAGCGCGAAGGCCCGCGCGTGGCAAGCAGTATCGATCCCGGGGTTTCGAGATCGACCAGAGGGACCAGGTCACCAATGGAGCGTGCAACTGGTTCGAACCAGCGGATGTCACGCTCGGGGTCATCGGGAACGATGACGAGATGCGGACAGGCACCTTGGGCTTGACGCCGTCGCTGTCCGGGACGCACGCCGTGTTGCCATGCGAGCGGAGAACACACAGCGACCCGTTGAGCGCGCAGAATTGCCAGTGGCTCTTCGGGATCGACGTCGGGACCGCGACCGAAACGTCCATGGAGAACTGCAGCGATCAACGACCATGCTGGACTGTGCACGACTGCACACCGGATGAGCGAAGACGTGTTCATGATCTGATGTTCATGATTGTGAGCATGTTCAACTGGCGCGATACACGCCAACGGGATCGCTGCCATCTTCGTACTCGATTCGATTTTCATTCTCCGGTCGATACGGCTGTTCGCGAGTCACACATGTCGCATCGACCGAAGCAAGTGCACCATGCACGTCGGGAAGCCAGACCGTGTGAGTACGCGGTCGAGGACAGCGCCGCCCGTCCATTTCCAGTGTGACCAGACGACGTCGCAGATGGCCATACCCTTCTCCGAGTCCCTCCCACTGCACGGTGTGCGCTGTGAGCCGAATGTCAGCCGACACCGATGACGGCTCTCCGACGATCACCAACACAGCGCCCTTGGACTGAGCTCGTGTCTGGAGACGGCGAAGAAGTGACGGTGACACAGCAGATGTACAGGTCCGCGAGATGACGATGAGATCGATCCCATCGATGAGAGCGGACAGAACTGCGCCCATACGTGCCTGAAGATCATCATTGGTGCGATGAGTTCGCGCATCATTGGTGCGATGAGCATCCGGGTCTTCGATGAAGACCGTGCGCTCGAGCACCACTCCGATCGAAGTCGCAGCCAGAACTCCGATCGACGGCATCCCCACGACGGCTGCCCACGAACCGGCCTGGGTCACTCCTGCGAGCAGCCCCAACGCACACGACACCGCAGCCGACCCAGCGCACACCACTGTCTGGCCGCGCACCAGACCCACCGGGGATTCCGGCGAGTCATTGGATATCGACCCATTCGACACGGCGAACAGCGGGATCAGGACGTCGTGAATGGGTAGCAGTCGTTCATGGGCGAACACTGGCATCGACGACCCCGAGAAAACGAGGTCCGAGTTGGAACGTCCAGAACGGAATACGGTCATGCACCGACTGTATCGAACATATGTTCGGTCACGCCAGATGGGGTTGTGTCAGATGGGGTTGTGTCAGATGGGGTTGCGTCAGATGGAGTCGCGCCCTGCGACGGGTTCAGTTGGTGCGCACGAGATCCAGGTACTCAGCGAAATTGCGGGCGCCTGACGCCCAGTGATCTGCCCCCAGGGCCTGCGCATGGGCAAGATCCTGAACAGCGTGGCCGCCGATCACCAGCCGGACATCATCTGCGACCTGGGCACGCAATGTCGCCAATGTCTCACGAGCACTGTCCAAAGAATCGTCGGACGACACGCTGATGCCAATGGCGACCAGATCGTCGATGGAACTCGCCGCATGCGCGAACGACTGCGCCGGTGTGTCCGGCCCGAGATCACGGACGTCCCATCCCTCAAGACGCAAGAGGTCTCCCAACATGGCCAGGACCAGACTGTGCCGCTCCCCCGTAGGACCACCGATGATGATCACCCCACGCCGGCGGCCCGGACGAGAAAAACGCGGGCTGAGCTGTCCGACGAGTCGAATGGCAATGGCTGTCGCCTGGTGCTCGACGGCAATATCGATCTCACCTCGAGACCAGCGCTCTCCGATCGAGACCAGAATGGGCGAGAGGATCTCCAAATAGACCTCGTCCACATCGGCACCTGCATCGATGGCTCGCTGTAGGACGGCGTAGGCGCCATGCCCATCGCCTGCGATCAGACGGCGCTCCAATTCGACGATGTAATTGCCGCGCCGACGAGCATCGCCTGTCGCTTGCTGATCCCCCTTGGAGTGCTGGGGAGGTTTCGCACGCGCTTTGCCCTTCGCGGCACGGAACTCCGCCAAAGCCTCTTGTGAGACCCGCCAGACGCCTTGGGATCGGACGGCATTCAGACGGCCCTGGCGCACGTAG
This sequence comes from Ilumatobacteraceae bacterium, assembly GCA_032118015.1. Classification (GTDB taxonomy): domain Bacteria; phylum Actinomycetota; class Acidimicrobiia; order Acidimicrobiales; family Ilumatobacteraceae; genus Casp-actino8. The sequence continues at coordinate 26,541 of JAULYE010000114.1, forward strand.
CGGTAGACGGTCATGTAATGGACTCCGAGTTCCGTCGCCACCTCGTCGAGCGTGAGGGCGATCGTAGGATCCATCCGATACGGCACATACACAGGCTAAAACGACTGAAGGGACGACATCTTGTCGAAGCCTGAGAATTCAGTCCGTTCGCCGTGACATGTGCGAATGCCAGCACAGTCGAGACGACAGCTGGACAGGTCGATATTCGGACTGGCGAGTTCGGGTCAGCCGCCGGTCAAGCGCTGTCGGGCAAGACGGCTGCGCTCGAGCAAATGCGCAGGAACCCGGCTGTCGACGGCGAGGACGCCAGATGCCGCATCGGCCCCAGCAGTGGGGGCAGGCTCATCGGCAGCCACGAGATCTTCGAACGCTGGGGGTGCCATTCCAGGCTTCCAGTACTGATAAAGGTCGCGCACGATATCGGCAAGACCGTCAGCGTTCTGGGCGTGACCGAGACCGACTGTGATCATGTTCTGGTAGACGTGCACACGAGCCACTTTGCCGGTTGCGAAGAGACGACGGGCGAGCTCCGCCGAGGACGTCTGAGCCGAACTGAGACGGGCCGTGGACTCCTCCACCGAGAAACTCTCATGCCCCATCCCTGACAGGCTGCGATTCGCCTCGAACCGAACGATTCCTGCTCGACGACTCGACGTTTCCATCACGATGACTGGCTGACCCATGTGCCCAGATTAGCCACGGACGTCAGTGCCCCCAGCACCGCGTCGTCGAACTCCTCGATCAGTGACACCTCAAGAGTGGCACCTCGACAGTGACACCTCAAGAGTGGCACCTCGACAGTGACAGCGAAGTCGATCACTGATGACGGCGTCAGAACAGCGTTGGAGCATCCCCCACTCGTTGCCGCCGTTCGACACCCATCCATGGCACGAGATTGTCGACGAATGCCCACGAACTTCGATGGATGGCCGAGAGGCCATAACCCTGCAAGGCCGTGCGATGCCAATGACACGGATAGCCCTTGTTGGTCTCGAAACTCCACATCGGATACACCGCAGACAGTTCGCGCATCACACGATCGCGAGTCACTTTGGCAACGATCGAGGCTGCAGCAATCGACAGCGATGTCGTATCTCCCTTGACGCGCATCTCGACATGCTCGATGAGCGGTGACACGAAATCCCACTTGCCATCGACGACAGCGGCATCGGGGACGACCCCGAGAATGTCGACCAACTGGTCGAGTGCGCGCTGGGTCGCCAGCCGTTGAGCTCGAGCCATACCGAGTTCATCGCATTCGGCATGCGATGCGAATCCCACTGCAGATGCCGTACACCACAAAACGACCGAATCAAAGATTGCCTCACGCTTCTTTTCGCTGATCGACTTCGAATCCTGCACATCAGGCAGATTTTCGGAACGAGGAATGACTGCCATACCCACACAGAGCGGCCCAGCCCAAGCGCCCTTACCGACCTCATCGATACCGACAACAATGCGATGCCCGTTCGCGTACAGTTCGTCTTCGACGACCCGACCGATGGGCGAACGAGAGTGGCGCGACGACCCGCCTTTCCCAGATGCTGTGCTCGCAGCGCCTGTCGACATCGACTTCTGTTCCGTCAGAGGAGCACCAATTGCGGTGAGCCCTCGACGACTCGACCGATCCGCTGAAAAGGTGAGTCGCCTCCGAGGAGCTCGTCGGCATGTGCAGGATCGACTGCAGCAAGCAGACCGCCCGAAGTCTGCGGATCGAACACGATGATGTCATGGGCTGTCGTTGCTGATTCCGTCACGACGACGTGCTGACCGACTGCAGCACGGTTCCGAGCGTCTCCCCCCGTGCGTACATCACGTCCTGCAATGTCGAGCGTCTCGGCATACACAGGCAGAGCCCGAACGTCGATTTCGAAAGCACAGCCGGAGCGCTCGGCCATCTCCCAGCCGTGACCTGCGAGACCGAACCCGGTGACATCGGTGACCGCATGGACTCCGCGATTGGCCTGGAGTAGTTCGCTGGCATGTCGATTCAGTGCGCGCATACCGACAATGGCCTCAGCTTTGGCCGAGTCCGAACCTGCTGCGAGAACGAGTCCCGTACCGAGAGGCTTCGACAACATCAACACGTCTCCGGCACGGGCACCTCCTTTGGTGAAGATCCGATCGGGGTGCACTGCTCCTTGAACTGCGAGACCAAAGATGGGTTCCGGATTGCGGATCGTGTGACCTCCAGCGACGGATCCACCTGCCGCTGCCATCGTCTCAGCAGCCGCGGCGAAGATGGCAACAATGGCATCGCGTGGAAAGTGTTCGGGAAAAGCGGCAATGTTGACCGCCATCAGAACACGACCGCCCATTGCAAAGACATCGCTACAGGCGTTGGCCGCAGCAATCGCGCCGAAATCGTAGGGGTCATCGACCAAAGGTGGAAAGAAGTCGGTCGTGCTCACAATCGCAATGTCGTTGCTCACCTTGTACACAGCAGCATCGTCGAATGGTGCAAGTCCGATGAGTAGCGCTTCATCGTCACATGAGGGCAATTCTTCGACGAGTCCGGCAAGAAGATCCTTACCCCACTTGGCGGCGCATCCACCGCAACTCGTCCACTCCGTCAGCCGCAGAGGTGATCCTTCGTACATGAACTCGTTCATGTACGTCGCGTTTGCTTTCTTGAGATGCCATTTCGAAAGAGAACAGCCATCGATGACGCACCGCCGATTGCACAGGACATGTTCGGAGCATAGGTCTCCTCGGGTCACCAGTGCTCGAGCTACCACTCAGTTGCGGTAGGAGCGCAAGAAAACGTCACCGGTCGACGCAGCAGTCCTCCGGATCGTTCTCGTGCAGGTGTCACCAATGTCCCCATCGCGGGCAACTACGGTGATCTTCGTGGCAGACAGAGACGAACCGACCTCTTCGGAAGATGATTCCGGCTCACTGTCGGTGGCATGGCCCCCAGTTGGCGAGCAGACCGATGAAATGGTTCGCGCCGCATTTCCCCTACGTTTCGGCCTGACCGAGGGCAAGGTCGCGATCGTCACCGGTGCGGGTCGTGGGATCGGTGCGTCGATCGCCGCTTTGTTCGCTGCCGAAGGCGCAGCAGTCGTCGTCTGTGACCGAGACATCGATTCGGCACGTGCCGTCGTTCAAGCGATTCAATCCCGTGGCGGGGAGTGCGTACCCGTGGCAGCAGATGTGACCCAAGAAGACGAAGTCGCGGCTGCCATGTCCACTGCAATCGACAGGTATGGACGTCTCGACTGTGCTGTCAACAACGCTGGGATCAGCGGCAGATTCGGGTCCTTCATCGATCTTCCCATCGAAGAATGGCAACAGATGATCACAACCAACCTGACGAGTGTCTTCTTGTGCCTGAAATACGAGCTCGGCATCATGGCGGCCCAAGGCTTCGGCGCCATCGTCAACATCTCCTCGGGAGCCGGCGTCATTGCTGCCCCTGGACTTCCCCACTACACAGCCGCAAAGCATGGGGTTCTCGGTCTGACCAAATGCGCCGCCCAAGAATTCGCCGCCAAAGGCGTCCGCGTCAACGCGATCCTTCCCGGGACGACGCGAACACCGATGATCGAGTCGTTCATCGATGGCAACCCGGACATCGAAAAGATGGTCAGTCGCAACATCGGGCGTGGCTCATTGGGCGAACCAGAAGAAGTTGCTGAGGCCGCAGTGTGGCTGTGCAGCGACAGGGCCAGTTTCGTGAGCGGTGAATCCCTGCTCGTGGATGGGGCGACCATCTGCCGGTGAGCCCGGTCAGCCCCACTTGCTAGTGTCGGGGGCAATGTCGGTGCGTCGAAATTTGCGGCATCGAAAGGCGTCCAGCGGACTCCTGGCGGTGATCGGGTCGGTTGCGGTCATCATGATCTCGACTGCGTGCTCGAGTACCGAGGAGACCTCGGAAACGACCGTTCCGACGACGATGGTCACCACGACGACAACGGGTCCAGCCATCACAGAGGCACCATCGATTCCAATGTTCGGAGACCTGGCGAGCCCGTGCGGACCTGAAACATCCCCAGGGGTGCCCACTGTCGCCGAGGGCCAGAACGGATCGTCGCCACTGAAAGTTGGTCTGGCGAGTGACCACGGTTTCGAAGGGGCCGATACCCCGGCTGTCGAAATGCTCGATGCAGCACAAGCCTTCGCTGCGTGGTGCAATGAGCAAGGTGGTTTGCGCGGTCTGCCGATCGACATCGTCGACCTCGATGCCCGAATCACCGGTGTTCCCCTGGCCATGGAACAAGCTTGTGCCGATGTCTTCGCGATGGTCGCAGGGGGCTGGCTTGCCGACGAGCAGATGTTTCCACGGTTCCACGAGTGCGGCATGATTTCTTTCCCTGCCTTCACCTCGTCTGCTGCAGCTTCGATGGCCAACGGCAGAGTTCAAGCAATACCCAGCCCCATCGATCGCGAGGCAACGACGTGGCTGCACTGGATGAAAGAGACGTACGGCGAAGCGATCAAGGACATCGCCATCGTTCACGCCGACCTTTCTGCAACCGGGATCGCTGCTGCACGCCTCGCAACAACGATGGACATCGTCGAAGACTTCGGGGAGCCGACACTGATCGCATACGACCACTCCGGCGCAGCGGACTGGACTGGAGTGGTCCAAAACATGCTCGACTCAAATGTCCGGGCAGTGGCATTCATCGGCGATCCGAGTCATCTCGTTGCGCTCTACGGAGCGATGCGCTCTAGCGGATTCTCCCCTGAGGTGGTCTTCGGTGACGTCGACCTCGTGAGCGGTACCATCGCGGACGCAAGTGCGAGCGAGTCCTTCGACTCTCTTCGGGTTCGCTCGATCCACGCACCTTTTGCAGAAGCCGACTCCTCTCCCGGTGTGGCCGCATATCTCGAGATGATGCGGACTCATGCACCATCTGGACGGATCGGAAGTCTCGGTCTCTACACCACGTCAGCCATGCTGCTCTTTGCCACAGCAGCGAACTCTTGCCTCGACCTCGACGCCAACGTGCTCGAGCGTGAATGCATCCTCGCCCAAGCCAAGAAGATTTCGTCATGGACCGCTGGTGGATCACATGCCCCGACCGACCCGAGTACCGATACACCGACATCGTGCGTGATCGTCCTCGGTGTCGAATCGGGCTCGTGGGCACGCGTCTTTCCCGAGCGCACGTCGACTGACACGCCCGGTGACGCTAGTGATGACACTGGTGATAGCACTGACGATCTCTGGTCGTGCGATGACGACCGTATCGTTGCGGTCGCTGGAGATTTTGGTGATGCCTTCGGTGGCATTGACCCTTCCCGACTGAACTGACGATCGACGATGTACGACCTGCTCACTTTCACCATCATCGGCCTGTCGACGGGAGCGATCTACGCGGTTGTCGCAAGTGGCCTGGTCGTGACATACACGGTCTCAGGTATTTTCAACCTCGCCCACGGCGCAACGGGCATGCTCGCGGCTTTCACGTACTGGCAGCTCCGTTTCGACTGGAATTTGTCTGCGCCACTTGCACTGTTCATCACTCTGTTCGTTCTCTGTCCGCTCTTTGGCATGTTGACCGAGCGCATCGTGATGCGCGGACTGCAAGGCGCGACTGAAGTCGTTCGACTTTCGGTCACCGTGGCCGTCTTCGCATTCGTGGTCGGCCTGGCGAACTGGATCTGGCCGAGCGACGCGAGTCGCAAGGCATTTCTCCGCTTCTTCGAAGGCGATGTGGTCTCGATTGCTGGAATCAACATCAGTTGGCACAAGATCATCACGTTCGCCTGTGCGATCATCGTTGCCTTCGTTCTGCGCTTGCTGTTGTTCAAGACCCGCACCGGAATCGCAATGCGCGCCGTTGTGGACGATCGAAGCCTGACCGAGCTCAACGGAGCTCGACCCGATCGCATCGCAATGTTCGCCTGGGCGCTGAGTGCATCGCTGGCTGGTCTCGCAGGCATTCTCCTGGCCGGCGAACAGCAGCTCAACATCGAACCGCTGGTACTTCTCGTTGTGAACGCCTATGCGGCTGCGATCATCGGACGTCTCAAGAGCCTTCCACTGACGTTCCTGGGTGCCGCCATCCTCGGACTTCTCGACGCCTACTACCTGATGCTCTCTGATGAGTCCTGGTTCCCCACGAGTGTCTTCGGAATCAGCCTCACCGGTCTGCGAGCTTCGATCCCAACGATCGTGCTCTTCTTCGCTCTCGTGACTCGCCCTCAGACACGGCTTCGAACAGGTTCACTGAGGGTGCGCGAACAGAATCGCGAACCCCAATGGAAGACCTCGGTACTCGGAGCGGTTGCTCTCGTCGTGATCACGATCGGTATTTCCGGCATGCTCACCCGCACCAACACGTTGTTCCTGTTCAACGCGTTCATCTTGGCCATCGCGGCTCTCTCACTCGTGCCCCTCACTGGATACGCAGGCCAGATGTCTCTCGCTCCGCTCACCTTTGCTGGCCTTGGAGCAATTGCAATGGCGAAGTTGCCGGGCAATGGCAGCCTCCTGACCCTCGTGGTCACCGTTGCTCTGGTTTCGGGAATCGGAGCCCTCATAGCCCTGCCGGCTCTGCGACTATCGGGTATCTATCTTGCGCTTTCGACAGCGGCATTCGCAGTCCTCGTCTCGAGACTCGTCTTCAACCAACCACAGACCTTCCAAAGTGGCAACATCACTGTTCCTGTTCTCGATCTCCCCCTCATCGATATCGGCTCGCCCCGCGGACGACTGATCCTTGCCTCGAGTGCGTTCGCGCTGCTCGGACTGGCCGTCGTGTCGCTGAGGCGCAGTCGACTGGGTAGACGTCTCATCGCTCTCAAGGATTCACCGGCTGCAGCGGCAACTCTGGGCATGAATCTGACACGTGCGAAGCTTGCTGCATTCGCGATTTCGGCAGGTATCGCATCGTGCGCTGGCGCTCTTGCCGGAGACAAGGTGAACCCGCAGCAGTTCGATTTCATGCAGAGCCTTCCTTTGGTACTTCTCGCGGTCGTCGGTGGAGTCGGCACCGTGGGTGGAGCGCTGTTCGGAGGCATGTTGCTCGGAGGCAACTCCATTCTCGCAACCGTCATGCCGGCCATGTCCAACGTCTCCAAGATTGCGCCTGGCGCGATCGGAGCGACCCTTGGCCGAAATCCTGATGGTGCTGCCGTTCAGACCGCTGATGCCTACCGGACTCTTGCCAACAGATGGATGCTGATCGGCGTCGCAGCACTGGGCGCAGTCGGGATCTGGGCTCTGGCCAATGCTGGCGTCATCTCTCGATGGTCGTTCTTCATCTCTGGGGTCGTGTGGTTCCTCGCCGTTCTGCCCAATCTCGTGGGCATCGCCGATGCAATCAATGTGCGACGCGCCCTCGCTGTGGGCTTTCTCGGCGTGGGCATGTTGATCTCAGCCGGAGTCGATTGGGGTACACAACTCGATGCGACCGGAAAGCGCCTGGTCGCGGTCGTCTTCCTGGTCGGCGTCTTCGGCCTCGGCGCCCAACGCATTCTCGAGAATGCGCCGCGCATGCATCGTCATTCTCCGGACATGGTCGGCATGACCGACAATTTCTCCGACGTCGACATCAACGAGGCCGAACAACGCCTGGGTGTGGTGCTCTGATGGCAATCCTCGAAGTACGCGGACTGATGATGCGCTTTGGCGGCGTCATGGCTCTCAGTGATGTCGACATGGATGTTCCTGTTGGCGAAGTCACAGGCCTCATCGGACCCAATGGCGCTGGCAAGACCACATTGTTCAATGTCATCAACGGCATGCTCGATCCCTCGTCGGGCACTGTTCGACTCAGTGGCGTGGATGCGACACGCTTCGCTCCCCATCGACGAGCCAAGTTGGGTCTGGCGCGAACGTTCCAACGCTTGGAGTTGTTCGCGTCCTTGTCTGTGCGTGACAACGTACGCGTCGGCGCTGAGTTGGCAGGACGACGTCACATCACTCGTGCTGTCGAACGGATCTTGGCCCGCGTCGGACTGCTCGACGTCGCTGATCGGACCGCTGGCGAACTACCCACTGGATCGGCTCGACTGGTCGAGATTGCCCGTGCCCTTGCCACTCAGCCCACGGTGTTGCTCCTCGACGAACCGGCGTCCGGACTCGGCGATACCGAGACTGCTCATCTCGCGCAGTTACTGCGCGACCTGGCGTCTGAGGGCTTGGCCATCTTGCTCGTGGAACATGACGTCAACTTCATCATGGAGGTCTGCGACTCGATCTATGTCCTCAACCTTGGTGAAGTGATCGCCCACGGCACACCAGAAGACATCCGACGCAATCCTCTCGTTCTGTCGGCATATCTCGGATCGGCATGACATGGGCATTGTGAACATCGAGAACCTCACGAGAGACAGGCGCAAGGGTCGAGATCGACCGCTCCTCGAGTTGTGTGACATCCGCGCTGGATACGGATCAATCGAGGTTCTGCACGGCGTCGACCTATCCGTCAGCCACGGGCAGGTCATGGCACTGCTCGGGCCCAATGGTGCTGGCAAGAGCACGCTGATCAAAGTTGCCAGCGGACTCGTGAAACCGACATCGGGCAAAGTGCTGATCACCGGACGTAATGTCACCGGGGCGTCGGCAAGTGCACTCGCCCGCGCTGGTCTGTGCACGGTCCCCGAGCGACGCGGCATCTTTCCGAATCTCACCGTGCGCGAAAACCTGATCATGGCCACCTTCGGTGGACACTCGTTGTCCGACATCGAAGAGCGAACGTACTCGCGCTTTCCCCGTCTGATGGAGCGTCGCGCCCAGACGGCAGGCACGATGTCGGGTGGCGAACAACAGATGCTCTCTCTTGCCCGAGCGCTCGCCACAGATCCAGCAATACTTCTCGTCGACGAGCTCTCCATGGGACTTGCACCGATCATCGTCAGCGAGCTCTATCACCACTTAGCAGTCATTGCCTCCGAGGGCGTATCGATCGTGGTGGTCGAGCAATTCGCGCACACAGTTCTCGGAATCGCCGATCATGCCGTCTTGCTCTCCGACGGTGTCGTCAAAGCGTCGGGACCTGCGTCGGAAATCGGTGACGATGTCCTTGCAGGCGCGTATCTTGGTTCTTGAAAAGAGGCAGCCACATGAATGAAGACCGGATTCAAACCTTCACAGAGGAAATTGCCGCGATGAAATTGCGCGGTGCTCGCTCGGATCGCGAGCGATGGCTGCTGATTCTCGGCGTCGTCGCTCTTGTGACTGGCGTGGGTCTTGCCGTCTACGGAGGCTTTCAGGCCAGCGGGACGGCGGTCGCTGCCGACCAGATTGCCTATTTGGCAACTGGAACCCTGGTCGGACTCGTCCTCGTGGTCGCAGGAACCGCCCTGTTCGTTCGCTATTCGATCGCCCGATTCATGCGCTTTTGGCTCGTGCGCCTGGTGCATGAAAACCGGACCGAAACCGACAGGGTCGTCCAGGCCCTGTCGGATCTCGAAAAATCTCTCCATCGCACGTGACATGAAGGGTCCCAGCCGGGGACCTCGCCCCGAGTCGGCGTAATCTGACTGATCATGATTGCGGTGATCATCGTCCGAGACGGAGTACTTCCCTCCGGATTCGATGAAGCCATCTGCGAGGCGGACCGGCGAACGTTTCTCGTTGGATCTCACCTCTCCGAGGCACTGCCTGGCATCACCCCATATTCGCAGTCCACCTGGACTCTCGATATCGACACGTCTGTCGTGCCGATGCCGACCATGGCATCGATCATTGCCGAATCGCTTCGTCACATCGGCGCACAGGGTGATTCGATCATCCTTCCCTCGAGTCCCGACGGGCGCGATATCGCACCTCACCTCGCTTTCGTGCTTGGCCGTGCGCTGTATGCCGGAGCGACGTACGTCAGTGCCGAAGTCGTCACTGTCGCCCGCCGAGGAGGCTTGCACCTGGTCGACTTCCGACCACCATCTTCCTTCGTTGCCACCTTGCAAATCGGAGTACGCGGTGCAGACATTCGCAATGACGCAGACGGACAACATGATGTCGTCGACGTGACTGCGTCATCAACGGCTTCTTTCGTTTCGCTGTCTCGGTCAGTCGAGATCGTCGAGGTTCAGCCTCCCGACGCGTCGACGATGGACTTGGCTGAAGCGCCGCGCATTCTCGGTGGAGGTGCTGGTCTCGACGATGCTGAGGCATTCGAACAACTTCAACGTATCGCTGGGGCGCTGGGTGCGTCGATGGGCGTCACCCGCGTCATCACCGATCGTGGTTGGGCGGACCACAACCGTCAGATCGGAACCACTGGAGTCGTGGTCGATCCCCGCCTGTACATCTCATTCGGTATCAGCGGTGCAGTCCAGCACACAAGTGGTCTCGGACATCCCGACCACATCATCAGTGTCAATACGGACGCTCACTGTCCGATGATGCAGATCTCCGACGTTGCGATCGTCGCCGATGCCAATGGAGTGCTCTCTGCACTCGAATCACTCTTGCTTGCTCGTGCCTCGTCGGGACCCTCGCAGCAGGGAGACATCTGACCATGGTGCCGAATTCCTCACATGAGACGTGGGATGCCGATGTGATCGTCGTCGGTGCCGGACCCGCAGGATCCTGCGCCGCTCTCGCAGCCGCACGGGGTGGGCTGAACGTCGTACTTCTCGAGCGCGGGCCGTTTCCCGGTAGCAAAAACATGTACGGCGGCGTCGTCTATCCCCGCATCCTCGACGAACTGATCCCCGAATGGTGGACGACAGCCCCCATTCAGCGTTGGGTCGTCAAGCGCTCCACCATGTTGCTGTCGGACACGGGTGCACTCAACATCGAATATCGCGGAACTTCATGGGGTCAGCCTCCTTACAACGGAGCCACTGCTTTTCGTCCCGACTTCGACAACTGGCTGGCTGATCAGGCGGTGGCTGCAGGAGCAACGCTGCTGTGTTCGACCACTGTCACATCCCTCGTGCGCGATGAGCGCGGCCGAGTCGTCGGAGTCGACACCGATCGGCCAGATGGGATACTGCGGGCTCCTCTCGTCATCGCATGCGACGGTGTCAACAGCTTCCTGGCCAAGGACGCCGGTCTCTACCCCGCTGTCGACGCTTCCAACTTCACCCTTGGAGTCAAAGAAACGCTTTCACTGCCGCGTTCGGTGATCGATGAGCGCTTTGGTGTACGTGACGACCACGGTGTCGACATCGAAATCCTTGGCGGAACAGCGGGAGTCAATGGAGGTGGCTTCATCTACACCAACTCCGATTCGGTCTCGCTCGGAGTCGTTCTCAAACTTCCGAAACTGGCAGCTCAGTCGAAACGTCCCGAAGAGATCATCGGCGAACTGAAACGCCACCCTGCGATTGCCCCACTCGTCGAAGGCGCCGAGATTCTGGAATATTCCGCTCACGTGATTCCCGAGGCCGGACTGTCGATGATGCCCAAGATGGTCGCCGATGGACTACTGGTTGCCGGTGATGCTGCCGCTCTGTGTCTGGCAGCTGGCATCTGGCTCGAAGGCGTCAACTTCGCAATGGCAAGCGGTATGTATGCGGGTCTCACCGCCGTCGACAGCCGCGCAGCGAAGGACTCATCTGCGCGCCTTCTCAAGAAATACACCGACCGCCTCGAGGCAAGCTTCGTCCTGCGCGACCACCGCAAATTACGTCGAGTTCCCGAACTCGTTCTTTCGGATCGCGTCCAGCACTCGTATCCCTCGTTCGTCACCTCCGTTGTCGAGCGCATGTTTCATGTCGACAATCCAAATCCCAAGCCTGGGTTGAGGAAAATCGTGCGCGAGGAGCGCAAACGGGCCGGAATCTCACTGCGTCATCTACTGCGTGATGGCTGGATCGGCATGAGAGGATTCGGCTGATGCACATCTCTTCCAGCAAGCTTCCTCCGCCTCGAGTCGAAGGCGATGCGACATGGTCGTCGATCCCCTTCGATGAACGCATTGGCACAGCCGAGTTTCGGATCCATGAGCGTGCCCACATCACGGTCAATGGAGATTCGTGCCGCGGATGCACGACTCGCGAGTGCGTTGTTGCCTGTCCTGCGAATCTCTTCGTCCCCACGAGCGACGGCGGGATCCTGTTCAACTATGAGAACTGCTTCGAATGCGGTACCTGCTACATGGTCTGCAACAAAGAAGGAGCCATCACCTGGACCTACCCTGAGGGCGGCTTCGGCATCGTCTTCCACCGCACCTGATCAGCCATGAGTTCAGCGCGCCATGTCGTCGTCTGCGTCAAGTGGACACCTGTCGAACCGAACGTATCGTCGAGCACCTCGACCACCGCAACAATCGACGAGCGCTTCACAGGAATGTCTCTTGCCGATCAAGCTGCTCTCGAACTGGCACTGCACACGGGTGAGGCCACTGGCAGTGACGTCATCGTCATCACAGCTGGCCCTGCTGGAGCAGACAAGATTCTTCGTGAAGCCCTGGCCTGCGGCGCCACTCGTGCGCTGCGCATCGACATGGGCTCGGCGGCGACGTCGATGCATACAGCTGATGCCGTCGCCAGCGCCATCGACTCGTTGCCCGATGTTGGGCTCATCTGGTGCGGCGACTATTCCTCGGACCGAGGCTCGGGATCTTTTCCTGCCTTCCTCGCCGCTCACCTGGGTCTCGAACAAGCTCTTGGTCTGATCCGCGTCGAGTTCCCACCGACGGGGGCCCTTCCTCTCCAGGTCGTGCGTCGGCTCGATGGTGGCAGACGCGAAAGATCCATCGTTCGCGCCAAGGCGGTGCTGTCCGTCGAAGGTTCCCTGGTGCGTCTGCGCCGAGCGTCTTTGAGTTCGTCGCTGAGCGCCCAGTCACGTCCAGTCGAGGTTCTCGAGAGCACAGTCGATGACAATTCCGGCAGCGAGTCATCCATCCTTCGCCCCTATCGCCCCCGCGCCCGCACCATTCCCGCACCGAGCGGTGTGACCCCCCTCGACCGCATTCGCTCGGTGACCGAGGCGTCGAGTCCCAAGGGGAGTAGCGAGCCGATCACTCTCGAGCCTCGAGATGCTGCCGAAATGATCCTTCAACGCCTACAGGCATGGGGATACATATCGTGATCGTCGACATGACCTCTCCAGTAGCTGCACTTGACATCGATGCCCGCTGACAGATCGTCATCGACCAGCCGGGATGTCGAGCGCATGACATCACCAATTCTGGTCGTCGCCCTCGGCTCCTGGGAACAGCACGGACCGCACCTCCCACTCGACACCGATACTCGAATCGCTGAAGAAATGGTTGGGCGTCTCGTTCGTCGATTGAAGGATGCCGTGCGCGGCCCGACTCTCAGTGTGTCCTCGAGTGGCGAGCACGCAGGATTCGCCGGGACCCTGTCGATCGGAGGGCAGGTCGTCACCGACACCGTGATCGAACTTGTGCGCTCAGCTGACTGGTCATGTGGCGTCGTGATCGTCAATGGTCACGGAGGCAATGTCGAATGTCTCGAGCGGGCCCGCACACGACTCGTAGCCGAAGGTCGTCGACTTCTGACATGGTCCCCACCACTCGTCGATGTGCACGATTCCCACGCCGGATACGTCGAGACGTCCCTGATGCTGGCAATCGACCCCGACGCCGTCCGAATGGAGGACATCGCAATCGGTCCGACTGTTCCACTCAGCGACATCATCGACGATCTCCGCCAGACAGGAGTGATCTTCGTGAGCCCGAATGGTGTCCTCGGGGATCCGCGACGAGCCGACGCGACCTTGGGAGTCGAACTGCTCGATGTCTGGGAGGAGCGCCTTGTCGATCTCGTCGAGTCATGGAGCACCACGCTGCGAGGTTCCGAGCAGTGAGATACCGGCTCGACCCGTCCTGGTGGCGACATTCTCATGACACCGGGGAGACAGTCGTTGCCGGATCGCCATCGCGGATCTTCCGCTTCACATCGACGGCCGCATCATTCCTCGACGACCTCGAGCAAGACCGAACACCGAGTGCATCGACCGACTCACTTCGAACTCGCCTGGTCCATGCCGGGGCAATCCACCCGATCCCCGATGACACCTGCCCCAATGACAGCCGGACGTCTCGACCCACACTCGACGATGTGACCGTGGTGATTCCCGCTCATGTCGATTCGACCACAAATCTGCAAAACCTTGTTGCCCGCCTTCCTTGTCACATCTCGATCATCATCATCGACGACGGGTCATCG
>JAULYE010000115.1:0-19723 GCA_032118015.1 Ilumatobacteraceae bacterium
AAATTTTATGACGAAGACGTCGAGCTGCTCAGGTACATCCTGCGTGAGCAAAAAGAACACTTCTTGCCGTTGCGCGTGATCAAGGACCGTCTTGAAACACCTCCAGAAGGCCTCGATCGGCCCCCTCCGCGAGTCGTCAGAACATCTGCATCATCCGTGGAGCGTCATGACGAACATGAAGATGAGACACGGGGAAGTGCGCATATTCCGTCACGCGAAGTACCCGAGGGCGATGTGGGTCATCGGTTCACCCAAGGGGGTCGTGACGAAATGGGTGACCCGACAATCTCCATTGATCGAACACAGACGATGAGTCATCCGGCAGCGAATCGGAATCTTCGAGCCGTGGAGGATGAGACCAGGCACATTCCCCGTCGTCCGGTGCCACCTGACCCGTCGGATGCATTGGACCGGACTGCGACGTACAGCCGTAGAGAGGTTGTGGCGATTGTCGACTGTGATCCAGAACTCGTGCGAGAACTCGAGCGGTTCGGTCTGATCCAAGGGAGAATCGTTGCAGAAGAGACGATCTTCGATGAACAAGATCTGGCCATTTGCGAGATAGCCAAGGCTTTCACAGAAGCAGGAATCGAGACACGACACCTTCGCGCATGGAAGACTGGCGCTGATCGGGAGGCGGGCTTGTTCGAGCAGCGGGTTCTTCCCATCCTGCGCAAGCGCACCCCTGAAGCTCGTCATGAGGCGGGTGAACTGCTGGACGAGTTGGCAGATTTGGGGTCTCGTTTACGATCCATCCTGCTGATGAGATCCTTGTGGTCTTTGCGCGACGGTCGCTGAACAAGACCTGAGTACTACGATCCTCACATGATCTCGATGGAACTGCTCGGCGTGAGGATGGAGTTGATGGGAAATGTACCCGTGCTCTTGTTACGCGAACGTGAAGGTCTCCGTCGGGTGCTCCCGATCTATGTTGGTGTACCAGAGGCGTCCAGCATTCAATGGGCAGCCGAAGGACGTGAGGCCCCACGTCCACTCACACATGACTTGATCATCGATCTTTTCGGTGCGCTCGGGGCAGTACTCGACAAAGTGGTGATCACCCATGTCCAAGAGGGAACGTTCTTCGCTGATTTGCATCTGCAAACGCGAACAGGGCCCGTCCTTGTATCCAGCCGTCCATCGGATGCCATCGCCATAGCCGTGAGGGCCGGGGCGATGATCTATTGCTCAGGCAACGTCCTCGATGAGGCTGGGCGCATGGCTGATTTCGAAGACGATGACGAAGCCAAGCCCGATGAAGCCAATGAAACAGAACTTCTCGGAGAGTTTCGTGATTTCATCGAGAACATCAAACCTGAGGATTTCGACACCTGATATCCGAGTTGTCGAGCAAGAGTCCTTCGATTTCTCGTCAGGGCTGCAGAGGGATTCCAGGGTTCTGACCGATTGTGGAACCATCGACCCCTACTGAACGTTGATGTCGCGGTTGCTGTGCCGTACCCTGACCGTCCTGAGAATGACAGGGCTGTCATTCTCAGATCGAGAGAGTCACCTCGCCCTACCGGGCGAATGTTCTGTTCGATGACGCAAGGTTTTGAGAGGGGTTCGAGATGGATCAGGTCAGGGATTTCTCCGGTTCACAAGCGGCCAGCATTGTGGGTATCACATACCGCCAACTCGACTATTGGGCGCGAACTGGTTTGGCGCGGCCGGGCATTTCTGAAGCTCAGGGGAGTGGATCCCGCCGCCATTACAGCTATCGGAATCTGCTCGAATTGCGAATGATCAAAAGCCTGCTCGACGCCGGTATCAAACTGGAGAGCATTCGCGAGATTTTTCACTTCCTCCGCTCGAACAGTGATGAGGAAGTCACGTCGGCGCACCTCGTCATCAGCGGATCCTCCGTGGTTCTGTGTCAAGGCGAAGATCTGGTGGATGTCGTTCGCAAAGGTCAAGGAGTTCTCAACCTTCTACCTCTTGCCCAGGTCAAAGAACAAGTCGACGATCGAATCGTCGATCTGTTCATGAACACGTCCACGTCTCGTGACGATGACACACTGGAAGAGTCGACTCAGGGACGTCGCATAGGCTGAGGCTGTGAAGATCTCCCCGCTCGATGGTGTACATCGAGCGTCATCTGCGCGAATGACCGAATTCGGCGGATGGGAGATGCCATTGAACTATCCGGCCGGGACGATCGCTGAGCATCTCGCCTGCAGACGATCCTGTGTGGCATTCGACGTTTCGCATCTCGGATCTGTTCGTGTCAGCGGGAGCACCGCCTACGAGAGACTGCAGAAATCCTTCACCAACGATCTGGCCAAAATCGAGCCAGGTCGAGCCCAGTACACCCATCTCCTCGATGAGTCCGGGTCAGTCATCGACGACATCATTGTGTGGTGGACTGCGACTGATGAGTTTCTCGTCATACCGAACGCTTCGAACACAGAGCGGGTGCTCGACGCAGTCGCAGGAGAGGAAGTCACTCTTCAGCGTGCTTTGATTGCCGTACAGGGTCCACACAGTCGCGCTCTTTTGGAGCAGTGTTGGGGAGAAGGTGCGTGGGTACCCCGCTTCCAAGTCCGATCCGTGAAATTGGAATCCATTGCCTGCACGATTGCGGGAACCGGATACACGGGTGAGTCCGGTGTCGAGTTGTTTGTGCCGATCGACGGAGCTCAAGAGGTATGGGAACGGCTGATGAATGCCGGTGTCGTCCCCGCCGGACTTGGAGCGCGTGACACCTTGCGTCTCGAAGCAGGACTGCCGCTGCACGGTCATGAACTCGGACCTGGAATCACGCCTCTTCAGGCTGACCTCGGGTGGGTGGTTGCATGGGACAAGTCCGAGTTCATAGGTCGCGATGCGCTCATCGCTGAACGAGAAGATGGACCGCATCGCCGTTTGTTCGGAATCGTGACTGAGAGTCGACGTCCTCCTCGAGCAGATTCAGGCGTGTTCATATCCGATCGACATGTCGGCAATGTCACCAGTGGAAATTTCTCACCCATCCTCGAGCAGGGAATTGCTCTTGCCCTTCTCCAGTCCAGTTGCGCGGTGGGAGATGCCGTGACGATTCGCGTACGCGATGTCGAGATCGAAGGGCGAATAGTGGAGCGGCCGTTCATTCCTCGGAATCGAACGTGACCAGAGCCTTGCGGTACGTCAGCCAGGCCCAGGTTTGATACCGAACAACCCACCGGCAGATTCCGCGAACTGAGCGAGAGGACCGAGCCGTGAAGCAAGTTCACCCAGGGTCCCCACCGCCTTTGCCACATCTGCTGGAAGGGATCCGACTTGGCTCAGGACCGAGTCGACCTTCTTGAGAGTTCCCTTTGCCTGGTTGAGAGACATCTCCATCAGCGGTACGACCTGGCGTACCGGTCCTTCGATTTCGTCCAACAGCGAATTGACCCGATGAACCATCCGATTCATTTCGAGCATCGTGTCGTTGAAGGTCGAGAACGTCTGAACCATTTCGGCTGACATCGTCACAACAGTTTCGAGCACTTTCCCCGCAACTGTGATCGGATTGACGCCGCCGAGAAAGGACATCATGTCCACGAGAGGGTTTCCCGCTGACTTCGCGGTGTCGTCGAATCCCGTCGCGAAGTTGTCATCGGTACGAGAATTCGGATCTGTTGATCCCGCCTGTTGCGTCATGGGGACACGTTAGCGATCTTGCGGGGTTTCGGCTCTTGGGAGACGGCCACACTGGAATCAGATGCATAAGAGGAGATAGGAGCGCATGTGCAGTGCAGATTGCGATCCCCAAACGCCGCATCGATGCGGCTCACGGGAGGCAGATAGCCGAACCCGCTGCTGAGAGCAGGGAAAGCTTCTGTACGTGAGTAGCTCCGCGTCCAATCTCCTTGGGCATCGAGCCAGGTGTGGGGGGCATGGCGCAATGCGCTTTCGTCGATGGGGACGAGTCCGTTCTCGATGGCGGTGATCTCTGATCGAATGGATGCCATGGCATCGCAGAAGCGGTCGAGTTCGACCAAGGATTCACTTTCGGTCGGCTCGATCATCAGAGTTCCAGGAACTGGAAAACTCATGGTCGGGGAATGGAAGCCGTAGTCGATCAAACGCTTGGCAATGTCGTCGACCGTCACTCCGCACGATTTGGTGAGGGGGCGTAGATCGATGATGCATTCATGAGCGACGAATCCATTGGCTCCGGTGTAGAGAACAGGGAAGTGGGGTGAGAGCTTGCGCGCAATGTAATTGGCGCTGAGGATTGCGTGATGAGTGGCGCGAGACAGGCCATCACCACCCATGAGGGAGATGTAGGCCCACGAGATCGGAAGGATTCCTGCAGAACCGAACGGGGCAGCCGACACGGGGCCAGATGAGAATTCAGATCGTGGTGACGTGGGATGACCGGGGAGAAACGGCGCCAGATGAGCTTTGACGGCAACAGGACCGACACCTGGCCCGCCACCACCGTGCGGGATACAGAACGTCTTGTGCAAGTTCAGATGACTGACATCGGCGCCGAACAGACCCGGTGAGGCGACACCGACGAGAGCATTCAGATTCGCTCCGTCCACATAGACCTGTCCTCCGGCGGAGTGAACAAGTGCACAGATATCGGTGATGCTTTCTTCGAAAACTCCATGGGTCGATGGGTAGGTGATCATGATGGCTGCGAGACGGTCACTGAGAGATGCGATGTGATTTTGAACATCGTCGATGTCGACGTTGCCGTTGTCATCACAGCGCACGACAACGACGTCCATACCAGCCATAACAGCGCTGGCAGCATTCGTCCCATGAGCACTCTCCGGTATCAGGCAGATTGTTCGGTGACTGTCATTCCTGCTCGCGTGATACGCCCGAATCGCCATCAACCCAGCAAACTCACCCTGACTACCTGCGTTCGGCTGCAGACTCACAGCGTCATAACCAGTGACGGCCAGGAGCATCGATTCCAACTCCTGGATCAAGGTTCGATAGCCCTCCCATTCATCCACGGGTGCGTAGGGATGAATGTTGGCAAAATTCGGCCACGTGATCGGTTCCATTTCGACAGCTGCATTCAATTTCATGGTGCACGATCCAAGAGGAATCATTGTGCGGTCGAGAGCAAGATCGAGATCGGACAATCGGCGTAAGTACCTCAGCATCTCGTGCTCACTGTGATAGCGATGAAAGACGTCAGCCGTCAAGATCGGATCCATCCGCAAGAGTGACGGTGGAACATGAGACGTTGATCGAGCAGCATCGTCGAGAAATTGCACGTCCCCTTCGCCATCGAAACTTGGCTGCCCGTTCTGGACTGATCCGATTTGGGTCGAACCGATTTGGGTCGAACCGATTTGGGTCGAACCGATTTCAGGATTGAAGGTGAAGCCCAGAGCCTGTCCGATCTTGCGCACGGTGTCGACAGTTGTCGTCTCATCGAAGGTCAACGAGATGATGTCATCATCGACAATTCGAACATCGAGGTCGTGATCTCGCAAGCGGGCTGACAGATCGTGCGCTCGCCCGGGTACATCGAGAGCGATCGTGTCGAAAAAATCTTGATGAACAATGTCGATTTCGGCACGACGGAAGAGGTGTGCGGCAATACACGTGAGACGATGGACACGAAGGGCTATTCTTCGCAACCCTTCGGGTCCGTGCCAAACGGCGTACATCGCGGCAACGTTGGCCAAAAGTGCCTGGGCCGTGCAGATGTTCGACGTCGCTTTTTCGCGACGTATGTGCTGTTCACGAGTTTGTAGCGCAAGTCTCAGTGCTCGGCGACCACGTGCATCCTGGCTCACACCGACGAGTCGCCCCGGAAGACTCCGAGCCAAAGGCTGGGTCGTAGCGATGAAGGCAGCATGTGGTCCTCCGAAGCCAAGCGGCACACCGAAGCGTTGCGCAGAGCCAACGACGATATCTGCTCCGAATGAGCCAGGTGATTCGAGAAGAACGCAGGCCAGGGGATCGGTGACGACGATCGCAATTCCTCCGCTTTCGTGTACTCGATTGATCGGGCTGCGAAGATCGTGAATCGCTCCTGAGGACGTCGGATAGGACAGCAAGGCAGCAAACACTTCGTCTGGTTCGATGTTCTCGAGCGGACCGATACGCAAGCCGATGCCCAAGGGCTCGGCTCGGGTCGCCATGACAGCGATGGTCTGTGGATGAGTGTCTTCGTGAATGAAGATGTCCGTCGCCGCGGAGCGACTCGTCCGCCGGGCCATCGTCATTGCCTCGGCCGCAGCTGTTGCCTCATCGAGAAGGGATGCATTGGCGATCGGCAAACCGGTGAGATCGCAGATCAGGGTCTGGAAAGTGAGGAGTGATTCGAGCCTCCCTTGACTGATCTCAGGCTGATAGGGCGTGTACGACGTGTACCACGCAGGATTCTCGAGCAGATTGCGTCGGATGACAGCAGGGGTGATCGTGTTGGCGTATCCCATACCGATCAAACTGGTACGCGGACGATTCATGGAAGCGAGTTCTCGCAAACGCTCAGTGACAACAGCTTCTGGCGCGCCAGCGGGTAGATCGAGAGGTATCTCGTTGCGAATCCGATGAGGGACAACGCCTTCGATCAATTCCTCGAGACACTCGACACCGACGGTTCGCAGCATCACGGACATCTCGGGCTCCGATGTGACGCCGATGTGGCGACGTTGGAACTCATCAGATTCCACGAGGTCACGAAGGGGAGTGTGCATGGCACCGATGTTCGATGGGGAGTCGGGCAACTTGTCGCTGCCGTGGACGGAGTCAGAGTGCTGCTTCACGATTGCGGAACCCCTTCTGACACGACACACCGTTCGCTCAGGGGTCAGCGTAATTTGCCGATCAGGACAGCTGCGCAATGGTTGGGATTTCCTGACGTGCGTGGGTGATTTGCGTGGACCCAGTTCACCCCTTGTGGACACCTCTGGCTAGGTTGGTCCCATGGCGACCCCCTCTGAACGTTCGAGTGACAGCTCTTCTCGGTACTCCATCGGCCACACCAGCAATCACCCCGCTCCACACTCACTCGAAACAGCCAGATCTCTTGCGACCCCCATTGGCGCAGCAGGTGGGGCATTCATGTTGCACCCAGAGGTCTTGCAGCCTGGAAAAGATGCTGGCTACCCCGGTGGGTTTTCCTATTACGTCATCGGGCGAGGGGGAGTGCTCGGGGACGTGGATGCCAATGTTGTGGTCTCCGCATTCGGTTTCTTTGCCCCGCCTCTGGTCAAGTCGCTGTGGGACAGCGGTGTGGTCGTCGAGGGTGCACGAGAGGGGTCGGAGCGGTACGCAACCTCATGTGCAGCGTGGGGACGAAAGCGGCTGTCTTCGTTCGCTGGCGTCGAGGAGTTGGAGTCCTTGTTGGCTCGCGTCGTGGACTCCGCTGAACCCTCGGGACTGAGCCTGTTCGCAGGTTGGCAGGTTCAGACCAGAGCTTCAGATGTGCCAGGCCGCTGCTACCAACTGATACACGTGTTACGCGAGTTACGCGGCAGTTGCCACATCGTGGCCGTTGTTGCTCACGGTATGTCTCCTGTCGCTGCGATCTTGGCCGATCCTGGATCACAAGGCGTCGAGCAGGCAAAGCGCTTCGGTTGGGATGGGCCGTTCCCGGACAAAGACGACCTCATCGCCACGTTCGAATCAGCTGAACATCTGACCGATCAACTGATGGCTCGGCATCTGTCCGTTCTCGACATCGGCCAGCAATCGCGTCTCGTCGACCTCGCGGAGCAAGCCAAAGAAGCAATCATGGGTTCGTCAGCTCACTGACATGCAGGTATCCGAGTCGGAAGCGACCCGGGAGCTTCGTCAACCTACAACACGCTCGATGTGGACCTCACTCGATCGTTCCATAGGCAGCAGATGACCCTGTGTCGTGTTCGGTGGCAGATTCCAGAGTGCACTCACGAACGTCCGCGATGAACGCTTCGATGGTGGCGGCGTGCCCGGCATGAATAGTGCAATGGAGTGACGGGGGAGGACTCTGACGATCGACATACCACGAACGGCTCTTCAAGCGGTCGGCAATTGCCATCACATCGATGCCAGCGTTACTGCCAAAGGACACGAGCGTCGAGTCCGGTCGGGCACGAAGCTCGAGACCATCGATCGTCTCAATCGCCTCGGCAAGACGCAGACACGTGCGTCGCGCAACTCGCGCAAGCTCCTCATACCCTTCGTCTCCAAGAAAGGACATGACTGCCCATGCAGCTGCAATGGGTCCACCGCTCTTCGTACCGAGGATTCCCGACGACCCATACAACCCTCCAAGCCAGTTGTCCGTCACGAAGGTGTGATAGCCGCGCAACTCTCTGTTTGCATGAACGAGAACAGATGCGCCCTTGGAGGTGTAGCCGTACTTGTGCAAGTCGACAGAGATACTCGTGACGCCAGGAACGCGAAAATCCCACGGAGCGATGTCGTAACCGGCGCGTTCCAAAAAGGGGAGGGTGACGCCACCCATACAGGCATCGACGTGAACGTTGATCCCTCGGGCAAGACCGATCGCACCGATGTCGTGCACGGGATCGATGACTCCTTGGGGATACTGCGGAGCAGAGGCAACAAGAAGAACTGTGTGATCGTCGACGGCAGCACTCATTGCCTCGGGGTCGGCTCTCCAATCGGATCCAACATCGACTCTTCGGCTTTCGACGTCGAAATAGGAGCATGCCTTTTCGAAGGCTGCATGTGCCGACGTCGGTAGAACAACATTCGGTCGAGTGATCGATCGCTCGGCACGCCCACGCTGACGAGCGCCCTCGACAGCGAGCAGGATGCTCTCCGTGCCTCCGCTGGTCATGAAGCCAGCCGCCTGGGAGTCTCCGTGCAGCCATCGGGTCACTGTTCCCACGACATCGGACTGCATACGGCGCAGGCTTGGAAAGGCATCCATGTTCAGACCGTTAGCGGAGGCGAACATGGAGTGAGCACGTTCGGCAACACCGAGGACTTCGTCACCTGCAAAATAGGCGAGGGAAAAAACTCGACCGCTGCGCCAATCGACGTCGGACGACTGCAGCCGTTCGAGGTCATCGAAAATGTCATGTGCCGACCGTGGAGAAGACCCGAACATGGCGTCACTGTAGGCGATTCATGTTCGAGCGCATGTGGAGTAGGAGCTGCGGTTTCTCGCATTCGTGCGTAAGTGTCATAACGATGATTATCGGCGACACGTGAAACCTTGGATCCATTGATCTGTCTGAGTTCTCGACGCGAATCGCCGGCAGACTCGGCTCGTGGTGATTCCTTTCGTCGCTCCTGAGCACTTCTTCGCAAGCGACAACAACGCCACGGTGCATCCGGCTGTTTTGGAATCCATGGAGCGTGTCAATCGCGGCCATGCAGTTGCCTACGGTGACGATCCTGTCACTCATCAGGCCGATCGTATGTTCGATGAGATTTTCGGTCGCCATGTCGACACGTTCTTCGTCTGGAATGGGACGGGAGCCAACGTCTTGGCTCTGGCTACGTGTCTCCCACCGGCGGGAGCTGTGGTGTGCACGCAGTGTGCGCACATCAATGTCGATGAAACGGGCGCTCCAGAGCGCTTCCTCGGCGCCAAATTGATCGATCTGCCCCATGATGGCGGCAAGCTCGCTCCAGAGGCTCTTCGGGCACTGTCTCATGACATCGGAGTCGTTCACCACGTTCAGCCTGCTGTTGTCTCGCTGACGCAGAGCACGGAATGGGGTTCGGTCTATTCCGTCGAGGAGATTGGCGTTCTGTGCGATGTGGCCCATTCCATGGGCATGCTCGTCCACCTCGACGGAGCACGTCTGGCCAATGCTGTGGCCCATATCGGTGGCGGGGTGCAGACTCTTCGGGATC
The DNA here is from genome assembly GCA_032118015.1 of Ilumatobacteraceae bacterium. GTDB lineage: Bacteria > Actinomycetota > Acidimicrobiia > Acidimicrobiales > Ilumatobacteraceae > Casp-actino8. The sequence goes on from JAULYE010000115.1 coordinate 9,760, forward strand.
TCACCATCGGGACCGGAGTCGATGTCGTCTCTTTCGGAGGAACCAAGAACGGTTTGATGTACGGCGAAGCGGTCGTCTATCTGAACCCTGAGGCTGGACGTTTCGCCCCGTATGTCCGCAAACAGGTGACACAACTCCCGTCGAAAGTTCGCTACATCGCTGCTCAATTCTTGGCATTCTTTGCTGACGACCTCTGGTTGAGCAATGCCCAACATGCCAATATGCGCACTCTCGACCTGTACGCAAGGGTGAAAGATCTACCTGGGATCACTGTGGGCCCTCCCGAGGTGAATTCCCTCTACCCCGTTGTGCCAGCGTCCATTCGTGAGCCTTTGCGGGAGTGGTCCTTCTTTTACGACTGGGATCCCGCCCGGGACCAGGTGCGTTGGATGACTGCCTGGGACACCACGATTGCTGATATCGAGATCTTCATAGAGGGAATTCGCTTCCTGACCAGTCCTAGTTTTTTGTTGACGAAAGAACAGGATCGGATCTAGAGTGACCTTTCGTCCTCGAGGGGTTCGAGGCGAGAATGTGGGGAACGTTCCGGGCCGCCCGGGGCGTCAACGTAGCCAGGGGGACGTCATGGCGACCGTCGATGTGTCATTTTCTCGTGCGTACAGCGATGACCGTTGGATGGACAGCGCTGCCTGTCAGGGTTTGACGCATCTTTTCTTTCCGCTGACTGCTGAAAGACCTCAATCTCGCGATCGTCGAGAGGCCCTTGCTCGGTCGGTCTGCGCGAGTTGTTCGGTGAAAATTCCATGCCGGGAATTCGCCCGCGAGAACCATGAGTACGGACTCTGGGGCGGCGAGAGTGAAGATGAGCGACACGAGGCTGGGTATCGACTGATTGCTCCGATTGGAATCCGCGCCAACGCGGGATGAACGTTCCGGGGGCAGCAACCTCCGGTATGCACAGCCCTCTGGCATCATGGAGGAAGATCATGTCGACGTCTCCCCTCTCATCAGGTGCGGATTCACCCACTGGACCCTCTTTGTCCATCGGTGAGTCGGCCATTCATCGGGCCGCCGTGCATTCTGCTTGGGCTGCATATGGAGATGAGCGATCGATCGTCGAGGTGCACGATACGAGCCCCCGAGTGTCGACCAATACCGTGTATCGCGTCCACCTCGACGACGGCACGAACATCTTCGGCAAGGTCTCCAATTACGGATCGTATTTTCTCTTCGCTGAGGATCACGATCGGCTCTTTCGCTGCATCCAGCTTCTTCAGGACACCGAGTACGCGCATTTTCTGGCTCCCGTCCTCAGTCGACACGACCGGCCATTCACGTGGTACGACGGTTCGCTGTGGGTCGCGTTCTATGGAGAAGCTCGCAGGGCGCAAAGTCTTCCCCCTCGATTGAATCGGCCCCAGCGAACGTGTCTGGCACACGAGATTGCCAAATTCCACAAGCGCTGCGACGACATCTCATCGTCCATTCCTGCGACCTCGAACAGCATCAAGTCCGACGCGATCCATCTCCTCGACTTGTTGAGTTCACCGTTCGCCCCGCGCAACTTCGAATTGCCTGCCGAGGACATCGGGGTTTTGTGGAGACACACCCATGACTTTCTGCTCGAGCTCGAAAACATCCGATACGACTCCTGGAGGCGCATACCGGTTCTCGTCGATTGGAACCTCGGCAATTTCTCGGTCCGCTACGGTGAGGAATGCGGTGACCAGGCCTCTGAGGAATTCTCTTTCTACTCTCGGTGGGACTACGACTGGTTCCGTGTCGAGTCGCGCATCTTGGATTTCTATTTCTTGTCACGTGTGTCCTCGAAGACTGGAGACAAGACGCAGTGGACGTACTCGGCGCACACCCTCAGCGAGCCCCAGTTCTTGGAGTTCTTGGCTGCCTACCATGAGATCTACCCCCTCACCGAACGTGAGGTGCGCTTCATTCCTCAGGCCTATCGCTTCTTCATCCTCAATTACGTGGTGCGTGAGGGCTCACGCTTTTTTCGCCGAGATCTGTGCGTGAAGTTTCGTTCCGATGCCGCGCGCGTCTATCTGCCGCAGATGGATTCATTTGACGTCGGTCCTCTCCTCGAGGCGGTTTTTTCATGACAATGCGTCGAGACGGATCACCGATGAGCGATGGCGTCCCTTCGTATGACGTTGTTGTCCTTGGGAGCACGAACCTGGATTTGGTTGCCAATGTCGATCGTCTGCCCATGCCCGGTGAGACCGTGTCGGCGACGGGATACGCGGAACACCCGGGGGGCAAGGGTCTGAATCAAGCGGTGGCGGCTCGTCGAGCCGGTGCTGACGTTGCTTTTATCACCTGTATCGGAGCAGACGCTGCGGGATCGATGCTGCATCGGCTCATCGTCGCTGAAGGTATCGCTGCGTACGTGACCGAAAGTCACGAGCCAACTGGGCGGGCATTGATTTCTGTCGACGGACATGCTGAGAACTCGATTGTCGTGGTCCCTGGAGCGAATGACCAATTGGGAATCGGAACGGTCGATGAGCACAGGGTGATCATCGACCGAGCGCGAGTTCTTCTGTGTCAATTGGAGATTCCCATCGAATCTGTCAAAGCGGCTCTGGCGATCGCACGTATTGCAGGGACCCGCACGATTCTGAATCCTGCACCCTCGAAGGAGATCGACAGAGACCTTTTGGAACTGTGCGACATTGTCGTGCCGAATCAACACGAACTGGCGATGCTCGGTGGTGCGTCGGCTCTCCTGGAAGCCGGTGTCAAGGCCGTCGTCGTCACTCTCGGGGCGCGTGGTCTGCGTATCGTGACACGAGATCAGGAATCCGAAGTTCCCCCCTTCGCAGTCCGCGCCATCGACACCACGGGAGCTGGAGATGCTGCGTGCGGAGCCTTTGCTGGTGCTCTAGCTGAAGGACTTGACATCGCTCAGGCTGCTCGACGGGCCTCGGCTGCTGGCGCTCTTGCTGCCACTCGAGCAGGTGCGGTTCCCTCTTTGCCATTCCGCGAGGAAATCGATTCTCTCGTCGACTAGGGGCGTAGAGCGATCGTTATCCAACCTTCGATGTCGATCGTCTCGAAGACTTCGAACGGACGCAAAGCCTCGAGCACGTGATCGCAGCGGTCCGTAAGGATGCCACTGATCACCAATGTGCCTCGAGGAGCGACCAGTCGAAGAAGGTCGGATGCGAGTTCGATCAACACCGGGGCAAGGATGTTGGCGATCACGACGTCGAATTTTTCCTCGAACGTGTCGAGGGTGTCGACAGAGACGTCCCATTGCGACTCGATGGAATTTCGACGGGCATTGTCGAGTGACACAGGAATCGCTGCCGGGTTGATGTCGATACCTGTGGCATGAGATGCCCCGAGGCGAATCGCAGTGATGCCGAGAACGCCGCTGCCGCAGCCGACGTCGAGCACTGTTTGACCTGTCTGCAGAATCTTCGTCAACATCAGCAAGCAGCCGCGAGTCGTCTGATGATCTCCCATTCCGAAAGTTGTCCCTGGATCGATGAAAATCTTGTGGGAGTGTGATGTTCCAACAGGATCGTCCAGCCACGCTGGAATAACGACCAGATCGGGTGTGATCTCGACGGGACGAGCGAACTGCTTCCACGTATCGGCCGACACAGGATCGACTTGGGTCAACGTCCACACGTCCTCCCCCAAACCTTCCTCGAACAGATGTTTGAGACGTTCCGTAGTTGCCATGGCATCGAGTCCGAATGAAGATCGGATGCGGGTATGCCCGTCTCCGAGCTCGATTTCTTCCACACCAAGGACGCCTGCGGACCACAGCGCATCACACACGACGTCGATATCTGCCACGGCGAGGAGGTCGACGTGGAACATCACCACAACCGTCACGGCGACGTTTTCGGGATCAGGATTCGATCTCCTCGAACCTGATCGAGGGTCGTGTCCGACTTCAGAGTTCTCAATCGATTCGCCTGAGATCTGCCAGGTAGCGGGCAGAGCGCGCCACATAGGACTTGGCAGCAAGATCGATATCGGCCGCTCGAGCACGACCCTCCTTGATCACTGCGGGAGATCCGACAGCGAGAGCACCAGAGGGAACCTCGGTCCCGTTGAGGAGAACTGAATTCGCTCCGACCACTGCCCCGCTACGCACGATGACACGGTGCATGACAATCGACCCATTACCTACGAGTGACCCGTCCTCGATCGTGCAACCCTCGAGATGAACGATATGGCCGATCACGCAGTCATTGCCCACGATCGTCGGGAAGATCGGAGTCGTGTGCAAAACGGAGCCATCTTGTACTGATGTGCGATCACCGACTCGAATCTCCCCATCGTCTCCACGCAGGACGGCCCCCGGCCAGATGGAGCTCTGGGACCCAATCGTCACAGACCCGATGATGACAGCCTCAGGATGTATGAAGGCCGAGGAGTCGATGATCGGTTCTTGCTGTCCGAGAGCGTAAATCGGCATCCCTTCAAACTAGTGCTCGGCTGAATCTCCATCAGGTTCCGGCTCCGATCTCTGAGAGGGGCTCTGAAGTCGACGGCATAGCGCCCACCTACGCGGTTCCCGATAGGGTTTCCTCTCATGTCCCGCAGGATCGACATCGAATTGACGAGTTCACGGCCCGATGGTTTGTGGACATGGCGAGCAGCGGGAGCCCGTGAACCCAAAGGGGTTCTCGAGCCATCAGTCCTCCCCCAGGGCGCGAAGCCCGGGGACGTGCTCAAGGTTGAAGCCGAATTCGATATCGACGGCATCACGATTCTTTCCGTCGTTCATGGTCGTCAAAAGATGGACAAGAAGGAAACGATCTCCATCATCGGGAACGAACGTCCCTTCGAACCGGTTACGCAGCAGTTGGCTCGCAAATCCAAGGGTGACCGACCCGATCGTGGTGACCGACCCGATCGAGGTGACAGGAAGCGTGCCCGTCCTGAAGGTGCTGCACGTGAACGAGCCGGTGACCGTGGACCTCGGCGTCCACGTTTCGAGGCTCCCCCAGAACTGCCCAAGCGTCCGCGCGCCAAGCGTCTACGTCCTTTGAACGAACACCGACGAGCCATCTTGGACGAGTTGCCGCCAGATCAGCGTCCGATCGCCGAATTGGCGCTCCAGGGCATGCAAACAGTTCGTCAAAAGCTCAAGGAGGCCAATACGGCCTTGGCTGCTCAAGGCAAGCCGACAATGCCCGAGCAATCGGTCCTGCAAATGGCTGAGAACTTGCTTCCTCGCCTGCGGGTTGCCGACTGGCTGGATCGAGCACATGGTGCGGTCAAGGATTTGGAGCATCTCGATCTGAAGGATCTGCGCAGTGTCGTAGCAGCAGCGAACGATCCGTTGATCGAAAGAGCCGAACAGTGTCGAGATCTCGTTGCCCGTTTGCGACAAGGTCTGACGCAGCGAGCCGATCAGGAATACCGCAATTGGCTCGAGGACATCGATGCAGCCCTCGGTGTCGGACGGATCGTTCGTGCGCTCAAGCTGTCCGGGCAGCCTCCGAAGGCAGGATCCATTTTCCCCGATGAGCTCGGACGTCGTCTTGCAGAGGCGGCCTCTGCCAATCTCGTCGCAGACTCTCTTGCCGATCGCTGGATAGCGGTTCTCGAAGCAGCCGCCTTCGCTCCCATCCGTTCGATGATCAAGGTGACATCAAAATTGGAAACCCTGTCCCCTGAACTCACCAAGACCATCGAGCGGCTCGCTGGATTGCTGCCACAAATCGCTCAGGAGCTTGGAGTCGAGGTGGCAAAGCCCAATCCTGCCCCCAAGCCACTACGACCGGCCCGGCCTGCAACCAAGAAGTTGCCCCCGAAGCCTCCAGCTCCCGCGGCTACCTCGAGTTCTCCTGCTGCCGCAGAGGTGTCGGCTCCAGTGACACCGATTCTGCCAGCACCGGAGTCGGTAGCACCGGAATCGGTAGCACCGGAATCAATAGCTCCAGAGTCAGTGGCGCCGGAACAGGATCTGCCGGCGGCCATCTCTGAGGATTCTCGCGAGCACCAGGTGGAAGTGGCCGGTGAGGCACAAACTGAATCCTCATCGGAATCCGACGTCACAGCGGATTGACATTTCAGGCTGACTGCCAGTCCTCGAACAGCGAACCAGGGATCCTCTGCCACCTCCGGAGGATGAAACATCAGAGATCGTTCAAGTTGGGGCGCCATCATGTCCTCGCACTACGGTCGTGGTCATGACTGAGAGCAACGCAACAGACATCGTCACGTACACGACTGAAGGCCGTATCGGCATCATGACGTTGAACAGGCCCGAAGCCCGAAATGCCGTCAACGGCGATGTGGCTCGTGGTCTCGAAGCGGCTATCGACGCCCTGGAGGCTGACGACGACGTATGGGTGGGCATCCTCACGGCAAATACCCAAGGGCAGGAGAAGCCTGTCTTTTGCGCAGGGGCGGACTTGAAGGCGATCAACTCAGGACAGGCTGGGGACCTCGCCACTGCCAAGGGAGGTTTCGCCGGTTTCGTCTATCGCAATCGTCGTAAGCCCGTGATCGTTGCCGTGGATGGGTTGGCCACCGCTGGTGGTTGCGAGATCGTGCTCGCAGCTGACCTCGTCATCGCTACGGAACGTTCGTCGTTCGGGCTGGCAGAAGTCAAGCGCAATCTCATTGCCGGAGCTGGTGGATTGTTCCGTCTTCCACGAGCCATTGGGCAGGCTGCAGCGATGGAGGCAATTCTGACCGGAGAGCCAATTCCGGCGAAGCGCGCGTACGAATTGGGTCTCGTGTCACGTTTGTGCGCGCCTGGGGAAGCAATGAACCAAGCTCGAGAACTTGCGGCCCAGATCGCAGCGTGTGCACCTCTGGCTGTGTACGCAAGCCGCGAAGTCGTTCTGGCAGCTGCTTATGAAGACGATGAGACGTTGAAGAATCTCACGAATCGCCTCTTCGCTGGAGTCATGCAGTCCTCAGACACCAAAGAAGGACTGACGGCATTCATCGAGAAGCGGGCGCCCCAGTGGAAGGGTTGCTGAGGCTCTTCGATACGACGATTCTTCGTGCGGTGATGCCGGCACGTTCGTAGAGATTCTTCGTCTCCCGGTCTCCGGGTAATGCCTCTCCTTCGACGAACGTACAACCGCGCTCACGAGCCTGCCGCACAGCCTGCGCGAGCAAAGCGTCTCCACAACCGATCTCTCTGGCTCGCTCGTCGACATAGACACGTTCGATGACGCAGATGCGTCCGCGAGAGGAGTCGTGGCGATCGATGTGGACGAGAAAACCCACAGCATGTCCGGCGATATCGGCGACGAGAAAAGAAAACGACTCCTGTGGAATCAGTTCGCCAACAGGAGGGTGTTCCGCAGCCCAGGCCAGTCCACCCTTGTGTTCGAGAATGGCACTTCTGCCAATGCGATCCATGTCGATCACCGCTGGATGGTCGGTTGGATCGGCCATACGTACGACTGGATCCTCAGTGACCATCGGATCCGGATCTGATGCTTGATTCATGTGAAGAGAGGGCAGGTGTCGTCTCCGACGGGACACATCGGTGCCCCCTTGCGAACCAACAAAAAGCATTGTGAGCAGAGGCGCTCATCGGCACGCTTGGGTTGGATCGCCATTTCCGGGTCACCAGCAGCGGCAAGATCTTCTTCCTCTTCTTCCTCTGCTGCGTCCTCATCGTCTTCGGCACTGCCTTTGATACGGGCTTCGAGAATGACGCCGAGGTCGGCTTCGACATCGTCTTCTCCGACGAGTTCCTCGTCCTCATCCTCCTCTTCCTCGTCCGCACTCACATCCTTCTTGGTCTTCTTGGCCTTCTTCTTGGCGACAACAGTTGGGAGATCGGCTACTGGGTCGTCCTCATCGATGGGATCGACATCCTCGAGACCGACCACTTCGATTTCCCCATCGATGGCTTCATCGTCATCGAGAAGATCATCGGGCTCACCATCCTCGAGGGGGTCGTCTGCAACGAATTCGTCCTCCTCGAGTTCTTCGGGTTCCATGATGTCGTCGTCTTCGTTAGGCATGATTTGGTGGATTCTCTCCCTGGGGCGGCTCTCGATATGAGCGCGCATATTAGACACAAAAACTCTGTCACCAGAATTCCATCTGGTGACGGACGTCACGATTTGCTCAGCTGCACCTCAATGGACGCATCAGCGAGACCCCCGACGACGTTCTGCCTGGCGTTCGGCAGCAAGACGCTCGAGTTCAGGAGCCTCGACAGTGATGTGACTCATGGCAGCAGCGATTGCGTGATGACCAGCCTGTTCGGCGATCAAGCGATGCATATCGAGAGCCACACGGCGGTAGGCAGGATGCCCCTGCGGCGAGGAGCGCAGTTCGAGCATGTGCATGGCCTCACGCGCGTTGAACTGCATCGAATAACGAACTCTGTAGGCCATTGAAACTGCGTAACTGGCCTGTTGCGGAAACTGTTCCAAAAGCGAGTCGTACAGGGATGCCGAGCGGCTCATGACCTCATCGAAAACATCTGCCATTCCGGCCTCATCGACGAGGTCGGGGCGCGTGTAGCCATGGTTGGGTGTGAGCGGCTGCCATTCGATCGTCAAGAGTCGATGGCGCTGCAGATCCCGAAAGGCCCCGTAATCCGACAGGACGTCGAATCGATAATCGGTGCGTTCGAAGGCCCGACCTGGACGGTGACGACGGTTCGAACGCTCCCCCACATACGCCTTGAGGATCGCCATCTTTTCCTCTGTGGACATCTTCTCCACCCGATTCATGATCTGGTGTTCAGGAAGGGCTGTGTGCGGATAACAGATTGCTGCGACGACCTTGTTCTCACCGTCGGGATCGAAATCGGTGAGAACGACTGGTGAGGAGCGGTCCACAGGGTCCTCGGAGAACAACGAATGGACGAGGGCACCCGTGTTGTCACGGGTATCAGCGAGGTACTCGCTCCACTGTCCACCGCGATCTGCGAGGTCGACTCGCCTGAGAAAACTCGGAATCACCTTGCGCAATTCCTGCAGCATCAACTCCGCGTAGTGGCGAGCCTCGGGTAGCGGATGAGCCCTCATGCGAATCAGCATCGCCTCATACGCCTGTCCGCTGGCATACATGCCAACATTGGACAGAGCCGCTGCTGGCAGTGCGCCTCGCACCGCGTCGAGAGCCTTGGCCCGAGTCGCCTGGCGGTAGACAAAATCGCTGTCCGAGGGATCGCGCACGAATGTCGATCGCACATGCTCGGTGACCTTCTCAGCCAGAAGCGAATAGGAGTCGAACATGCGATCCATGTCCCCGACATAGCGGGTTCCGAATCGCGAGTTGAGGATGTCGAGGTCACGGTAGAAGCGATACCGACCAGCTAGTCGTGAGTCATAGGAGATATAGCGAGTGCTCTGTTCGAGATAACTCGCAAGCCGACCCCATTCCAGGATCTTGGTCAGAACGTTGGAGGCCTGCTCGCAGGCGAGGTGCACACCACCCAATTGGGCCACCGAGTCGTCACCATATTCGAAGAAGACTTTTTCGTAGAGTTCCTCAGCACGAGCCAGACCGACAGTGGCATCGACACCAAGGTCTCCGGAGAGGTCCAAGTCGCCGACGAATTCGTCCAAGAAGAGGCGACGAAGGCTCTTGGGGCTGCGACTGTAACGAGCGAAAAGAGCCCCTTTGACGACTTCGGGCAGGTTGACGAGGGCGAAAACGGGACCGTCAAGATTCGTGAAATAGCGCCTCAGAATCTCTGATTCTTCAGGGGTGAAGTCCTCGGGGGCGTAGACCGTCACGGCGCGTCACGTTAGTTGGTCACCGGGTCTGATTCGCGGACTCATGATCCGAGAAGACCCTCCGGTACGACGATGCTTCCCCACTCCTGGTTGGCCCGGGAGCGCAGATCCGCAGATGTCCACAGATCGAATGTAGTCATCGCAAGGGCTTTCGCTCCTTCCAGGACACCTCGATCCCCGTCCGCTGAAATGGAACACGCTGCAAAATCCTCTGTGTGAATCGCGACACCGTCGGGAGCCACCTTCACCATGGGGTGAATGGAGGGCAGCAGATACGAGATATTCCCCAAGTC
>JAULYE010000116.1:0-7368 GCA_032118015.1 Ilumatobacteraceae bacterium
CGCCTTCGCTCCGCGAGGAATGCTGTACCAACACGATGCAGAAGATCCAGAAGCCCTCGAATTCCTCGGTACGACTCCTCATGGAGAGGACGTCGAAATCAACAAGCGAGCGGCCCAGAGCGATCTACTCATCTATGTGAACATCAACCTCGTCGCCATGGATGGAGGATGGAAGAGCACCGCAACCGGACTGTCGTCGTATCGTTCGTTGAAGCATCACCACAACCCCGAGACGATGATCCAATCCCGCAGTTTCATGGATCAGCATCGAAGTGAACTGCACAAGAGCAACTGGCGCATGGGGAAAGTGCTGATCGACAGCGGTCTCAAGATCTTTCAGATCGAGACCACCCTGAACACGGACACCTTCCCCGAACCCTTCAATTTCCTCGCGAAGCGCGAATGGGAGTGGTCACCGCGTGATCGCATGACGTACATGGCCTCGACAGCGGCTCTCAAGCGGACTCCTCGTCGTCTCGCTCGAAACATTTTTCATTCGATCGAAGCCCCACATCAGATGACGAGCGTCCAAGCTGGTGAGGTCGAAGCTGTTCACCGCATCACCACTGAGAACGTCTTCGCCCAGCAACTCGTCGAGGTGCGCGGTCAAACCGACATCTTGACCATGGGAATTCCCTACATCAGTCCCTACAACGTTCATTCGATCCTGAACCCGATCCTCGTCATGTGCATGGGTCTCGGGTACTACTTCAACATGTACAAAGGAATGCCACTGGTTCGCGAAGGAGGAGTTGTGATCATGACCCATCCGACTCCTCCGGATTTCCACCCGGTGCACCACCCTTCGTACATCGATTTCTTCGAACAGGTTCTGGCGGACACCACCGACCCTCATGTGATGTCACAGAAGTGGGAAAAGCAGTACGCCGAGGACGAGTGGTACAAACACCTCTATCGCACGACGTACGCGTATCACGGAGTGCATCCGTTCTACATGTGGTACTGGGGCAGTCACGCCCTCAAGCACTGCGGTCGAGTCATTGTCGTTGGCGGTGACCCAAAGACGGTTCGTCGACTCGGTTTCGTTCCAGCGACGACGATGGACGACGCCCTCGAGATCGCCAGCGATGTCGTCGGCCGCACCCCCACGATCACCCACCTCCACACACCGCCGCTACTCGTGGCCGATGTGTCGTGATCGGAGTTCTGTGATGCCCAGACGTGACGATTCCCCTTGGAAGCCGAGTGCCCTGGGTCGTGTGGCGAAGATCGGTGACATCACTGAGAGGATCATGCACCCTGTCGTTCGGCGAACATACCGGCGCGGATTTCCCTTGCTTCCTCCGACTGTTCCCGGTGGTGTCGAGGTCCCCACAGAGGAATCAAAACTCGGAGCGGACTACGACACCACATGGGCGCGACGGGCACCAGCACGCGCTGCCCGTCGTGGCATTGTCAATGGTCCGGTGCGACTTGCCGTTTCTGTCATGGCCAACCCGCGTATTCATGGCGTCGACCGGCTGAGCGATCTCGCACGTCAGGACGATCCCCCACCGTTGATCTTCACCCCCAACCACCATTCGCATCTCGACACTGCTGTCATGGCAATCGCTGTACCTGAGCCGTGGCGCTCGAAACTGGTGGTCGCTGCAGCTGCGGATTACTTCTTCGACAAGCGCTGGAAGGCTGCACTCGCGGCCCTGTCTCTCAATGCCATCCCGATCGATCGCGAACTGACCGGTCGAAAATCATCCGAGATGATCAAATCTCTGATCGAAGACGGCTGGAGTCTGGTGATCTACCCCGAGGGAGGAAGATCACCCGACGGCTGGGGTCAGGAGTTCAAGGGTGGAGCGGCATACCTTTCGTCGCGCACTGGAGCACCCGTGGTCCCCGTCTTCATCGATGGAACTGGAGCATTGTTCGGCAAGGGTATGAAACGACCGCGTATTGGCACCACCAAAGTCATCTTCGGACATCCGATCTCCCCCGCACCTTCAGAGAACACGCGCCGGTACTCACAGCGCGTTCAGAACGCCGTCACCATGCTCGGCGACGAATCGCTCACCGATTTCTGGAATGCCCGTCAGCGCGCGGCGTCAGGGACGAGTCCATCACTCACGGGACCTGAATACACCGGATGGCGTCGTCAGTGGACTCTCTCTCAACATCGTTCACTGGGCTCTGCTGGCCTGCGTCGTCGTCAACGGCGCCGCTGGCCCAATTTGTCGGACTGATCGACCGGATATCCGAACCGATACATTTTGCGCCGATCAGCGGATCAGGGCGTCGATGTGAACCGCCATTTTCTCAGCGATCATCACCACCGGCAGATGCGTATTGGCGCGCGGCAGTTGCGGTATCACGGATGCGTCGCAGACGAACAACCTTTGTGTCCCGATGACTCGTCCGTAGGAGTCGACCACGGCGTCGTCGGACCCTGGATCACCCATCGCGCAGGTTCCTGACGCATGGACGTACGCCCCTGCAGTTCCCTTCATCCAGTCGCTGATCCCGTCGGCAAAAGGATCGAGAGCAGAGAGCTCGGTGCCCACGTCATCGATGAGGATGCGCCGAGCCACGCGTGTCATGGGACTGGATTTCAGCAGATCGAGAACAGCTTGTACGCCGACCTCCAGGCGCTCGACATCATCATCAGCTTCGAGCATGTCGAACTCCACGACAGGATTCACTGTTGGATCCATCGAGGCGAGATGCACCCGGCCCCGCGATGTCACATACATCAGTGCGACATCGATCGACGCAAGATGACTGAGTCCAGGTCCCAGATGGTCGATCGGCAGAATCTGAAGATCAGCCGGGATCCTGCCCGATGAGAAGCGGGCCAGGCTCGTGACTGCAAGTGCATCGCTCGGAACCTCTTCGTTCAACTCGATCGTCAACGAAACGGATGGATGATCCTGAAGACCCCGACCGATGGCTGGTCGCTCGATTGCACTTCTCAGGAGAAGTGCCGGCGAATGGATTGCACCCGCTGAGACGACGACTGCATCTGCAGAAATCTCCGTTCCATCGGACAGTACAACGCCCCGGCACTCGTCCTTTTCCATGATGAGTCGATCAACGACACAGTGTGAGCGAATCTCCACATTGTCTCGAGACCGTGCTCGTTCGAGATACGAATCCGCTGCTGACACTCGTCGACCGCGATCATCGCGGGTAAGCATGGCCGGACCGACGTCACGTCCGATACTCCCAAGCGGATACGGACCACGATGCAACTCCCATCCCGCAGTCCTCGCCGCATCGACGAGCGCCGACCCGAGTCGGTTTTCAGGTCCTGTCTCAGCCCTGGTCAGAGGAATGTCGATACGGCGAAAGTACGGCTCGACATCACGCCACGACCAGCCCACACAACCGTGATCTCGATCCCATGCGTCGTAATCTTCGACTTCACCCCACAGTCCAACCATTGCATTGACCGTCGAGGACCCTCCCGTACCTCGACCACGCAAGTATGGACGAGGTGATTGCTTGCGCACGCGCTGCGCTTGAAGGTCCCCCCATGTTCGACCAGGTACCGCAAGCGCGTCGAAGAACGACGACCCATGCACGGCTACATCATCAGGGCCGCTGAGTTCATCGGCACCGGCCTCGAGTATCAGCACACGGTGTCCGCTGCCCGAAAGCCGATCCGCGAGGACGCAACCGGCCGATCCTGCACCGACCACGATCACGTCGTGTTTCACCGATTCGTCATCTCCGCAAGACCGGCGAGATGTGCAGCGTCGTTGTAGCGGACCACTTTCCAACGACCAAGGCGAACCACTTGGAGTTCGGTGATCGAAGTGTTCTTGGTGTGAATTTCGAAGATGCCGGTCCCCGCCGTTCGCAGCGCCTGGCGCAGAACGGTGTCGATCACTCCCCCGTGACAGACCACGAGGGCTGTGCCACCACCGACTCGATCCATCAAAGATCTCACAGTACGCCCGATACGAATCTGGAATTCGGCGATCGTCTCTCCGCCTGGAAAAGTGACTCCATATGGATCGTTCTCCCAATCGGGATCGCCGAAACGCTGCGTGAACTCGTCATACGTCAAGCCATCGCATTCCGGGCCTGGATCGTGTTCACCGAACTCGGGAATCACCTCGATCGAGTCACGTCCGAAAGCCGCAAGAACGATCTCTGCTGTCTCACGGGCTCTTGGATAGGCACTGCTGACCACGATGTCAGGAATGAACTCGCCGTGACTGAGCCACCGATCGCGCAAGCGTTCTGCCTGCAGACGTCCGAGGTCCGATAGACCGCGACACGAACGAGGACCACCGACGACACGGTCCACAGTAACTCTCGATTCTCCATGACGCACCAGAACGATTCGGGTCATGTGCTCACACCAACTTCTCGACGAAGGCCTCCAGCTGGCGGAGATTACGACACTCGTACGTGCCATCGGTGAAGTTTCCGTACTCGCCAACGATCGAGTCTCCGGTGTTCCAATAGGATTTGGGTTCTGGATTCAGCCAATAGACCTGGCGGGCCTTCTTGCTCACCTCTTTGACGACCCAGGACTGCGAGGCGTGATAGTTGTTCCGAGCATCGCCGAGAAACAGAACTGTCGTCTTGGGTGTGATGTCCTTGCCGTATTTGTCCCAGAAGACCTCGAAAGCATGGCCATAATCGCTGTGCCCATCCACCCAGACCACATCGGCCTCGGTATTCACTCGATGAATCGCCTCGGTGATGTCTTCAGTACCTCTGAAGAATCCTGTGACTTCGTCGATTCCATCGATGAAGACGAACGATCGAACCTTGGAGAACTGATTCTGGATCGCATAGACCAACATCAAGGTGAACCGGGCGAAGGCCGCCACACTTCCCGAGATGTCCGCGATCACCATCAATTCAGGTTTGGACGGTCTCGGTGACTTGAACTTCGGTTCGGCAGGCGTTCCGCCGTACGACAGCGAGTGGCGCACGGTGTTGCGAAAATCGAGTGGGCCCTTGCGCCCGTGTCGACGCTTTCGCGCAAGACGAGCTGCGAGTTTGCGCGTCAAGGGATAGAGCGACTTCTTGAGAGCCTGCATCTCGTCACGACTCGCATGCATGAATTCGACATCTTCTGGAAGGGGTTTGCGCAGCGTCTTGGCCATCGCTTCGGCGCCTCTGTCCGCGACCAGTCGTCGCCGGATCTCCGCTTCGATCTCTTTCTTGAACTGCTCGATGCGGTGCTCGTACTCGTCTTTCTCCAACCTCTCTTCGAGCGGGGTCAACTCCCCACCAACTTCTTGGCGGCTCGTGTCCATCAACTTTGCGAGCATGCCATCGAGATCGAGATTGCGCAGCGTTCGATAGAGGTAGTACGTACCACCGACTGGACGCCCCGGTTCCATGCCAGCGAACCGCTGCACTGCTTGCTTGGCAAGCGCACGCATCAGAGCCTGATCGCCGTTCATCAACGCTTGGAGAAGCATCTGAGCGATCTCCTCCGGCGTCAAGGAGTCCATGCCTCCCGATGCTCCCCGACCATCCCCTTGTTGGAGCTGGTCCTGCATCTCACGCCACATCTTCTCCAGCTCGTCCTCGGACTCACCAGAGATCGAGTACTCAGGGCCGCGCAATGAAAAGTAGACCTCGAAAACGGTTTCGAAACTCTTCCAGTGAGAGCTGTTCTTCACCATCGTCGCCGCAAGCGCGTACTTGAACGCGTCCCGATCATCGAGCGGAATGTGCTGGACCGCCTCCATGGCGTCCAGGTTCTCCGTCAGCGATACCGGCAGTCCGGCATTGCGCAACTCCTGTACGAAGCCTGCGAGCAGATCCAGCATTCGCTACACCGGATCGACAGATAGCTCTTTGGCGGCCCTGGAGATGTCCGATTGGTACTTGAGGAGTACGTGCAAGGTGTCTTTGGCTACCTTTTCGTCGATCGAGTCGATGTTCAGCAACATCAGAGTGCGCGCCCAATCGAGCGTCTCGCTGACACTCGGAGCCTTTTTCAAATCGAGCTGACGGATGCTGCGAACGATACGCGCCACCTGATCGGCGAGGTGCTCGGTGATGCCCTCCACCTTGGTGAGGACGATCTCCTTTTCCCGATCGAGGGCTGGATAGTCCACGTGCAAGAACAAGCATCGACGCTTCAACGCCTCGGAGAGTTCACGGGTGTTGTTCGAGGTCAAGAACACCAAAGGAATCTGCTTGGCTTGGATCGTCCCCAACTCGGGGATCGACACCTGGTATTCCGAGAGAATCTCGAGGAGCAGTGCTTCGGTTTCGACCTCGACTCTGTCGACCTCGTCGATCAGCAGCACGACTGGCTCAGTTGCACTGATTGCTTCGAGGAGCGGTCGTGTGAGCAAGAACTCCTCGCTGAAGATGTCATCGTGGACTTCGCTCCACGAATCGCTGTTCTTGTCGGCTTGGATCCTGAGCAGCTGCTTCTTGTAGTTCCATTCGTACAGCGCTTTGGACTCGTCCAGTCCCTCATAGCACTGCAAACGAATGAGCCGGGCCCCGGTCAGATCTGCGACGCTTTTTGCGAGCTGCGTCTTGCCGGTGCCGGCAGGACCCTCGACCAGTACGGGCTTGCCGAGCCGGTCGGCTAAATACACCACCCCGGCGATGCCCTCGTCTGCGAGATAATTGACGTCTCGCAGGCCTTCACGAACCTGCTGAACCGAGGAAAAACGGGGTTGCACGTCCGCCACCCTACAAGTTGCCGGTCCAACCCGGGAATTCCAGTGTGTGGACCCACCCATTACCCTCTAACGACATGTCCTCCGCCGAGACGATCGAACCGCGTCCCGGGCCGGAGTCCGTGAGCCAGGACAACAGCCTTCTACGCAACAACGCAGTTGTCGCCCTCGGAACAGGACTGTCACGTCTCACGGGGATGCTGAAAGTCATCGTGTTCGGAATCGTCATCGGGCAGACAGCTCTGGCCGATGCCTACGACGGAGCGAACAATTCGCCAAACGCCGTGTACGAGCTCCTGCTCGGCGGTGTCCTCTCGGCTGCTCTCGTACCGATGTTCAGTCGCCTCCTCGAAGACGACGACAAAGAGTCCGTGGAGGCGATCGTCGGCACTGCAATCATCGCCCTCACAGCGATCACCGCCATCACCGTCTTCTTCGCGCCCTGGGTTTTTCGTGCCTTCTCCCTCAATCCCGCAGAGGGCATCGACGTCGACGAATTCCGCACGGTCGGAACTGCACTGACACGTATCTTCCTATTGCAGATCTTCTTCTACGGGGTCTCTGCAGTTCTCGGATCGATGCTCAACGCCCAGCGACGATTTTTCGCAGTTGCCTGGTCACCCGTCCTGGCCAACATCGTCATCATCTGCTCGTTGCTCTACGTTCCGATTCTCCTCGGAAATTCGTCCGATTCGATTCCCATGGCCGAGGTCCTGAACAGCCCCTCGTTCCGCTGGCTGCTCGG
>JAULYE010000117.1:0-15310 GCA_032118015.1 Ilumatobacteraceae bacterium
GGTAGTAACTCGACAAAATGTGGTGCGGCTGTGGCTCGACGAAGACGACTTGGCTCTCGAGTCCGAGGGATTCGATCATCTGACGGATGCGCACAACCTCGGTATCGCCGGCAGAACCGCTGGCCCCACCGACGATGTACAACACGGCATCTGGCCGATGAAGCGCAGCCAAAGCCTGAACCGCGACGTCGACACCTTTCAACGGCTGGATCCGACCGACGAACAGCAGCACGGGAGCATCGATCGAGCGTCCCGTCGCCATGCCTAGAGCGTGACGCGCTCCTGCTTTGTCACCAGGAGTGAAGAACGCATGCTGCACACCGGGAGCGACAATCTCGATCTGACCTGGCGGATTGCCATAGAGGCGACGGAACTGGTCTTCTTCTTCGTCGCAGCTGACACAGATCGCGTCGGCACAGCCGATGATCTGGGCCTCGGCTCGCTCACGGCGCTCAGGCTCTGGATCGCCGCCTTCGGCTTTGACACGGGCCAACGTGTGGAAGGTCGCCACGAGCGGAATGTTGCGCTCGTGTTTGATGCTGTGACCAGCAATACCCGACAGCCAATAATTGGCATGCACCACATCAGCTGGACGACCCTGACGCATGTCGTGGAGCACGAAATCCGTGAAGTCCGGAACCACGCTCTCGAGATCCTCTTTGGCCATGTCGAAACGACCCGCTGGCACGTGCACGACACGGTGATTGGGTTCGACGAGGATTTCGGGTGGCAGACCCGGACGCCACGCGCGCGTGTATGTCGTCACCTCGACACCAGCATGGGCGAGACCGGTGACCAATTCACGGACGTACACATTCATGCCGCCCGAATCGCCTACACCCGGCTGAGCCAGGGGCGAGGTGTGGAACGAGAGCATTGCCACACGAGTCACGACGAAAACCTACCGGCGAGGACTCTCTGAGCTATCACGGTGATGTCCGGATCTGCTGTGACACGAGTACTGGCGTCACGAATCGAGAAGGGCGTCGACGGATGCCGCCCCCGACTTGTAACGCTCGACGAGTTCGGCCGTGAAAGCGTCGATGTGGCCGAACAACGTCTTGCGGATCTCGGACTGCTCGGCTTCGAAAGCACGCAGACCGGCTTCGAGGGCTTCGAGTTCGGCGACACTCGACTCGGTCATATCGTCGAAACCGAGACGCTCACACAGACTTTCGAATTCGATCAACAGCGGATGGTGCGCTTCGACATTGGTCTCACGCGGCGGTCGTACCGACCCTGTTCCCGGTGCCGGTCCCACACCTGAGCGCACGATGTCGGCAACGGAAATCTCCCCAGTGCCGTCACGGCGGCTCGACAGCGTGGCCGTCACAAGATCGATCCGCCCCTGAGCCAGCCGGCGTACGAACGACACTGCGTCTTCGATGTTTCGGAGGCGATCCCGCTCGGCTCGCAAGTCCTCGAGCGACAGCTCTGCTGGAGTGCTGTTGATATTGCTCATGTCATTTTTCACGTCGCCGGCCATCTCTTTCGACTTCCTCCCCAGCCGCATCCTCCCGAAACCGGGGGGAGCACTGCAACTTCATCACGATCACCCACGGGATGGGATCCCGGAACCTCTTCGCCGTTGACCCACACACGGCACGTGGTGAGAATCTCCGCGAAGTTCGCCCCGTAGCGATCGATTGCTCCGGCGATGACCTCATCGACTGTGCAGCCGGTCACGGTGTCCGAACCGGTACCTGCTACCTCACGAGCACGGGCGAACAGGCGAAGGGTTGCCACGTCCGTGATCGTACCGGCAGTACCCTCGTTGACTGTGACAGAGATGCCCGAACAAGATGTCACAGACACGCTCCGGGGAGAATCCGTCTCAGCAGCATCGGCCGAGAGACCCGCCATGACGACGCGAATTCTCGTATTGCGGCACGGACAGAGCGAATGGAATGCGCTGGGTCGGTGGCAGGGGCAGGCCGATCCCCCATTGACCCCGCTCGGAGAACAGCAAGCACGTAGGGCCGGCCGCCTCTTGGCGAGCGAATGTCCGCCTTTTGATGCCGTCGTCACGAGCGACTTGAACAGGGCGCGAGTCACCGGCGAAACCATCGCTGGGATCATCGGTTGCTCGGTACGCGAACTTGACCCCCGCTGGAGAGAAAATCACGCCGGTGAATGGCAGGGGCTGACACGGAACGAGATTCGTCAACAATGGCCGGGTTATTTGGAGTCCGACAGGAGACCACCGAACTTCGAATCTGCCGATGCGACAGTGTCCCGGTCCCTTGCCGCCCTCGATGCAATCGCTGCTGACTTCACGGGGGGCTGTGTCCTGGCCATCTCCCACGGGGGTGTCCTGCGCCTCTTGCATGAACACTTGGGCGGACCCGAGCAACGGTTCCCCAATCTGTCGGGATGCTGGTTCGAACATGAACCGACACCGGAAACTGGCCTGTCCTGGCGTCTCGGGTCGCTGCTCTTCCCACTTCAGGTCGTGCCAGAGGATCTGAAAGTTGCCGGGAGCATCGAATGAGTGAACTGCGTTTGTTCGATGACAGCAAGCCGTTCACCGTGGAGGTCGTCCGGTCGAATCGACGTCGCCGAACGATCAGCGCCCAGTTGCACGGCAGTGTTCTGCGCGTTTCGATCCCCAATTGGATGAGCAAGAAAGAAGAACTCGCCAGTGTCGAGAGCATGGTCGAGCGATTCACGAAGAAGCTCGCGACACAGGCCATCGACCTGCCGTCTCGGGCGCGCACTCTTGCCAAGGTCCACGATCTGCGCACCCCATCGATCATCGAGTGGAATGACTCGTTGAAGGCGGTGTGGGGTCTGTGTACGCCATCGACTTCGCACATCCGCCTGTCGACGCGTCTTGTCGGATTCCCTTTGTGGGTTCTCGATTACGTCATCGTGCACGAACTCGCCCATCTACATGTTTGCGGTCATGGTCCCGATTTCTGGGAACTCGCTCGTCGCTATCCGCGCGCAGAGCGCGCAATCGGGTTTCTGATCGCGAAATCGGGCGAAGACACCGACGCTGATCAAGATGGTGCGGTCGGAGACGACGTGACATCGTCGCCCGAGGACCCGCAGTGAGCCGCGGCCTCGGCGGCCGCCTCCTGGATGAGTCCTACTCGCAGGAAACCCGTCGCCACGTCGTCGAAGTGACAGTTGCCCGACTGGCGACGAATGCCTGCTATCGGTTCGCTCCGCCGTTCTTGGCGAGTATCTCCGACGATTTCGAGATCAGCCTGACACGACTCGGCGTCGCACTGATGGTCACCGAGTTGTTCATGGCCCTGGCTCCGCTCCTTGGCGCGTTCGTCGATCGCATCCACCGTCGCACGGCGATGATTGTCGGACTGGCGGGCGTTTCGGGATCAGCAACACTGGCTGCATCGAGTCCGACGGTGTGGACGTTCGCGATCGCGATCACGGTGCTCGGACTCGCGAAGTTCATCTTCGATGGCGGAATGACGGCGTGGGTCAACGACCACGTGGACTACGAACGACGCGGTCGCGTCGTGGGCATCACCGAAACGTCGTGGGCTCTTGGCCTGTTGATCGGCGTGACGTCGATGGGCCTGCTCGCATCCGCGACGTCATGGCGTTGGGGATACATCGCTGGCGCCGTGAGCGTCGTCATCATGGCCGTGCTGTTGTCGGTGAGGCTCGTCGAGCCCGAACATGCACGTCATCTCGAACACACCGAGTCGAATGCAACACCGCTACCGCGACGCGGGCTACTCGTCATCGGTGGCATGTTCTTCCTGATGGCAGCCAGCCAATGCATGTTCGTCACGTTCGGCTCATGGCTGAAGGACGATTTCGACTTCACCGATGCCGGCATCGCAACTGTGGCTTTCGGATTCGGAGCAGTCGAATTTGCGGCGTCGATCACGAGCGCCCGTCGCACCGATGTCTGGGGTAAGGAACGCAGCACCATGTTCGGTGCGGCACTGATCATCCCGAGTGGAGTCGCTTTGTTCGTCGGCCAGAACAGTGCCGTGTTCGGGCTGTTGTTGCTGGGGGTGTTCTTCATCGGCTTCGAATTTGCCATCGTCAGCCTTTTGCCACTCGCCGCCAACATGATTCCCGGAGCACCCGGACGGGGCCTCGGCTACACGATCGGTGGGGGCACACTCGGACGAGCAGTGATGAGTGTCGTGGCGACCGCGGCGTATGAATCCTCAGGGTTCGGAATGCCGGCACTGATCGCTGCATTCTGCGCAGTCGGTGTCATCGCCTGTATTGGCGCATACGCGCGCATCGAATAGGAGATCCGATCTCTCTCACATTGAGAGGACTCTGTTCGGAGGGCGGGCGTCAAGTTGACGGGTGCCGGCTCTGAGTTTCAGTGTCCAGCCACCTTCGTGAGCTGCATGATGATGTTTCGAGCACAGCGGAACCATGTTGTCGAGATCGGTTGGGCCGCCCGTTTCCCAGTAGTCGATGTGATGAATTTGACAGGCGTGGAAGGCAACTGCACATCCGTCGAAGGCACACGTGTCGTGTGTGGCTTCGAGTGCACGCCTCTGTGCTGCTGACGCGAGTCGCTGTGAGCGACCGATGTCGAGAGGCATTCCCGCCCCGTTCAACACGAGCGGGATGATGTTGGCGTCACAGGCGATCCGTCGGATTGTCTCGACCGGCAGATCAGCCCCGAACACTGTGCGGTGAGTCGACGACTCGGACAGACCATTCGTCAGCGTCTCGAGGTCGACGTGCACAACCACATTGGACCGACACGAACCGGCAGTTCGCGATGTGGCAGCTCGTAAAGATGTGGCTCGGCCGCCTGGCCGGGTGCAGTCCTCATGATTATCAGCCACCAGCGCGATCAACGCGTGTGCTCGGCGGAAGTCGTTGGGTTCGACCCACGGGTGGTGCCTCACGGGCACATCCCGATCACCGGAATGGAACATGGTTTCGACCTGGTTGTTCACGCGGGATTGCAGGATCGAGCCGATCTCCGGATCGAACGCACCCCGCACGTTCACCATGCCGTTCGCGTCGTTCCAGATCTTCAGATACGTCGACCGACGTTGATCCTCGAAGACTGACAACCCGTCGTCGGTGACGACGCCCTTCGCGGCCCGAGAAACTTCGGCGGCGAACTCGGATACCGACATCACACCGGCTGCCTCGACGAGCCCGGGCACCAACTCCAAGAAGGCGTCCCGAGAGTCGCCGGCGATCTTCAAACCCCGCGAGATCGCATCCACATGCCCAGCCGACATCTCACCCGCAGCCAGCGCACCCCCGACAAGCACTCGCGCAGATCGGACACCGTGCATCCAGACAGAGTGCCCCACCCAGGGACTCCCACTGTGATCATTTCCGCCGCTTTCATGGATCAACCATGTCCAAGGGGAGTGGCACAGTAGGACAAATCTCCCCGAGAACATCCGTACTCAATTTGGAATGGTCAGGAAAGTGGAATGGTCAGGTCGACGTTTGCATCGACAGCCGCCTGTAGGGCACCACGAGTCTGAGAATTGCCACACCCGCGACCACCTCGACCACGTGCAGCGGATCAGCCCACGGTCCTCGGTGACCAGTCACCAAGTCATATGCCGTTGCGAAAACTGTCAACGCAAGGAACGTCACCATCATCACGGAGATCAGCCGTGAGATGCGAAAGGTGATCGCTGCCGTCAGCACAGTGACACCAATGGCAACCTGCCAGATGGCGAGGTGACGAAGATCGTGGAATGCGTCTCCCCGGCTGTTGCCACGACCGAAGGCTGGGATCGACCCGACAAGAAGGAGAATCCCGATCGCAGCGAGGATGATCCGATGGCTCGGTCGAAGACGAGTCGGAAGGCCGTGGAAATGAATGTTCAAGCGATCGGTGATCGAAGTTCCGGTGAGCCCACTGTCGGTTCGCATCAGCCGAGTGCACGATTCACACGAACGCACATGACTTCGAGTCATCTCCTCCTGGACAGCGGGAAGTTCACCATCGATGAGAGCAGAGACGCGTTCAGTCCATGGACAGAGCCCAGTCATGTCATTCATGGTCGAGAGATCACAGTTCGGGAGATCACAGTTCGGGAGATCATCGCGTCGACACCCGATTCGTTTTCGACGTCGACACCATCATCATGTTCAACATCAGCATGTTCAAGATGAAGACGACTGCACCCACCAAGACGATCGCGGGTCCACTGGCGATGTTCCGATGGAAGGACAAAAAGAGTCCGATCACAGAAAACGCAATGCCGAGCAGCGTCGAGGCGATCGTGATGCTGCCGAAGGATCGCAATGACATGGTTGCAGTCGCCGCAGGAAGCAACAAGGTCGCTGCAACGAGCAGAACTCCGAGCACTCTCAGGGCGGTGACGACGACCATCGCCAACAATGCACTGAAGACGATCTCCATGACTTTCGCTCCCACACCATGTGCTGCAGCGACCGCAGCGTTGTGGGTGACAGCGAGCAATCTCTTGTAATTGGTGAAGAGAACGACTCCTGCGGCGAGCGTCACGACACTCACCAGGACGATGTCCTCCGTGTCGACTCCGAGGACGTTCCCGAAGAGGAGATTCGCCGAGTTCAAGCGCCTGTCACGCGATGATGACACCACGGCAACTCCGATGGCGAACAAAGCTGAAGCAACGATCCCAATTGCCGTGTCGATGGGAAGTCCTCGACTGCGCACGAAATAGATCAAACCGGCAGCCAGCCCAGCTGCGGCGAATGCTCCCAAGTAGAGATCGAGACCCCATGTGACGCCGAGAGCCACACCTCCCAGGATGCTCTGAGACATTCCTTGGCCGATATAGGCCATGCGGCGAACGAGAACGAATGGTCCGATTGCACCAGCAAGCGCGCCGATCAACACCGTCACGATCAGACCCCGCGCGAAGAAGTCGTATTGAAATGGCTCTGTGATGTAGGTCATGGCGCACTCCTCGAGCCGGCAGCATCGACCACGACAGGGCGACCGTTGTACGACACCACATCCATGTCGGCGCCATACGTAGCCCGAACGACATGCGAGTTCAGAACATCGATGGGTGCCCCATCGGCGATCACAGTTCGATTGAGGCAGATGATGCGCGGAAGGTGGGCCGCGACCCAGTTGAGGTCGTGAGTGGACAGAACGACGGTGAGGCCATTCCGTCGCAGATCGTCGAGAAGTTCGAGAACATGCTGGCGGGTGCGTAGATCGATACCGCTCGTGGGCTCGTCCAAGATCAAGAGCGACGGCTGCGCCATCAGAGCGCGAGAGATCAAGGCCCGTTGGAACTGGCCGCCGGAAAGTTCATCGAGGCGACTGTGCTCATGATCGAGGATGCCGAGTCGATCGAGAATGGCTGAGACTCGCCTCTTCTCCACTTGGCTGAACCAAGGGACTCGCTTGCTCTGTGCGGCAGCACCGAGAAGCACCATTTCGCGGACCGTGAGCGGGAACGATCGTTCACCGGCATCCAACTGCGGTACGTAACCAATGGAAACGGGCGTTCTCGATGTACTCGTCACCGTTCCGCGAGTCGGAGTGAGCTCGCCGAGCAGGATGCGCAGCAGGGTCGTCTTTCCTGCCCCCGATGGTCCGATGATGCCGAGCAGTTCTCCGGGACCGATCCAGGTGGTGACGTTGCGTAACACCTCTTTGTTTCCGAATGCATGACTGACACGACGGATTTCGATCATGTCGAACGAGCCCCGGGTACGAGATCGTCGAGGATCGACACGTCTCCGCTCAATGCGCTCGTGATGAGCCGCACGTTCTGAATCATCATGCCTTCATAGGAATGCTCAGGTGTTCCCGGTTCACCGGGAAGTTCCTCATCGGACAGATCGGAGTAGTACTTCGATCCGGTTTCCGCAGCGATGGTCTCGAGGACATCCGATGGAAAGACTTCACTGCCGAAGAAGGCAGGGACTTTCTCCGCTCGGATCTGATCGATCATGCGTCGAATCTCGTCAGCAGAAGGTTCGGAGAACGACACCGGTTGGATCGCTCCGACGATCGGGATTCCGTAGCGACGACCGAAGTACGACCAGCTGTCGTGGTACACGACGAGTTTGCGATTGGCGATGGGAATTGATGCGATAGCAGCACGAGTTGCTTCGTCGAGAATCCGCAGTCGACCAATGAACGCCTCGGCGCGTTCTGAATACACATCGGCATTCTCGGGGTCGAGATCGGCCAGAGCGACCACTATCTCTTGCGCATATGCCATCGCATAGATCGGATCGGTCCAAAAATGCGCGTTGAAGGAATGCGCATGTCCATGAGAGGCGATCTCTTCAGCCGAGTCCGTGCTGATGACTTCATTCTCTGGGATCGCGTCGGAAAGTCGTACTTCTGGTGTGTTGTCTCGGTAGTTGGCACGAACGAACTTCGACACTGCCTCGTTGAGCTCCATACCGTTTTCGATGTACACATCAGCCGTCGCGGCCTTGATGGCATCGCTGGGAACCGGCTCGTACGTGTGACCGTTCGCCCCAGGTGGAACCAGGCTCTCGACGACGACAAGGCCGCCAGCGATCTCACTCACGATGGCTGTGTTCGCGGGATCCGAGACGAGGACACGTTTGGTCGGCTGTGCTGCAACCGGTGTCGAGTCACCGGGTGCTGACACATCGCTTGTCATGTTCGGATCCGTCACAGGGACAACCGCCACGGAATTCACAGGATCGGTTCCGCGCTGTCCGAGAACGACCGTGCCAGCGAGAACGATGACGACAATTCCTGCAAGACGACCACCGGCCAGCAATTCCCGATTCAGGTTCGTGCGATTCGGGAAACCTGTCATGGAAACACAGACGTCTTTCGACCGGCGATTGTTCCCAGCCGGAGAATCTTTTTGCCCATAGTCTTTCCCTCCATGGATCCAGCCACTCGTGAGCTGTTTCTCGCACAGGATGCCGACAATGGCGCATTCGGCCGTTTCGTGGCGGCAACCGAGGGTGATGTGCGCCGATTCTGCTCATGGTTCATGAGGCCCGGCACGGAGATCGACGATCTGGTGCAAGAGACGTTCTTGCGCGCCTTTCGGGGACTGAACTCGTTCAGTGGGCGATCCAGTGCAACATCATGGTTGTTGACGATTGCCCGCCGGGTCTGCCTCGATGGAGTAGAGCGCAAGCGGCGCGAGGACGCGATGACAGTTGAGCTCCTCGCTTCAGTCCCGAAGACGGGTGACACCGGAGCCGACATTGCTGGGGCAATGCTTGTCGAGGGCATACCAGCGGTGTTCCGTGAGGCCTTCGTCCTGGTGAAGATCCTCGGTTTCAGTTACGACGAGGTGGCAGAGATCCTTGGCTGTCCACGTGGAACGATCCAGAGTCGCGTTGCTCGGGCTCGTAGCGCTCTTGCAACCTCCATCGAGGATTCCTTTCGCTGCGACGTCGGCTGAAATATTCCCGGCACGCGCGGCACTGAAACGATGTCTCAGCCGCGATAGGCGTTGGTGATCGGCAGCCGTCGATCCTTACCGAAAGCCTTCTCCGAGATCCGCACACCTGGAGGACACTGGCGTCGCTTGTACTCGTTCACGTCCACAAGCCGCGCAATGCGGCGCACGACGTCCTGGGCGTGACCCATATCGATGATCTCAGCGGCCGTTTTGTCCTGTTCGACGTACAGGGCAAGGATCGGGTCCAGCACCTCGTAGGGCGGCAGGCTTTGGTCGTCACGCTGATCGGGTCTCAATTCGGCTGACGGCGGCTTGGTCAACACCGACTCCGGGATGATCTCGCGGCCGGCTCTCCGATTCACGTACCGGCTGATTGCATACACATCAGTTTTGAGCACGTCTTTGATCACTGCGTATCCGCCCACAGAATCGCCATAGATGGTGAAGTACCCCACGGCCATCTCGCTCTTGTTGCCGGTCGTGATCACCATCCACCCGAACTTGTTGGACAGCGCCATCAAGATCTGTCCCCGACAGCGACTCTGCAGGTTCTCCTCGGTCAAGTCCGGATCGCGTCCGGCGAAACTCTCTTCCAGCATCGACAGGTAGGCCGCGAAGGCTGGTTCGATCGAGATCGTGCGACAGTCAATACTGAGTGCATCGGCGAGTGCATATGCGTCATCGATCGAACCCTGACTCGAGTAGCGCGATGGCATCGCCACACCGTGCACATGATCGGCTCCAAGAGCATCGACGGCTACGGCAGCAACGATGGACGAGTCGATTCCTCCCGACAATCCGATGACCACATCCGTGAAGCGGTTCTTGCGCACGTAATCGCGCGTCCCGAGCACGAGTGCCCCATACATCTCGGCTTCATCTTCGAGAGCGGGAACGACGAAACCTGCTCGCGACCCATCCGCTGTCGCCATCCCCGTCGAGATCGGCACACACGACAACGTCGCGTCAGTTGGATCGGCGACATCGACATCGACGATGGTCAGAGCCGATTCGAATTGGGGCGATCGGGAGACGAGATCACCGTGAGCATCAACGATCATCGACGCTCCATCGAAGACGAGTTCGTCCTGACCGCCAACTTGATTGACGTAGACGATCGGCACTGCATGGTCGCGGGCTCGCTGCTGTACGAGGGCTTCTCGTTCGAGCAGTTTGCCGCGGTGATAAGGCGAGCCGTTGATGTTGACGATCAACCGGGCGCCACCGCGTGCCTGCTCTCCAACAGGTCCCTCGGCTCGCCAAATGTCCTCACAGATCGTCACACCGATGGGCACATCGCGCACCATGAACAATGTGTGCGCATCCATTCCGGGTTCGAAGGTTCGCTCTTCATCGAAAACGTCGTAATTCGGCAAGAATCGCTTGCGGTACACACCTCGCACCGCACCGTACGCGCACACTGCTGCAGCGTTGTACAGAACCGGACGGCCCGTTGCCGGATGCACGCCATCACCGACGTCGACGAAGCCGATGACAGCAACGCACTCGCCCGTCATCGCTGCAAGCTGATCGAGCATCGCTCGGTTGTCGCGCACGAATCCGGGTTTGAGAACCAAGTCTTCAGGTGGGTAGCCCGTGATCGACAACTCGCCAAAGGCGACGAGATCACATCCTGCTGTTGCAGCCTCGGAGTACGTCGCAGCGATTGCATCGCGGTTGCCTTCCAGGTCGCCGACGATCGGGTTCAACTGGGCTGAGCCGATACGCAACCTGGTCACTCCGGTCAGGCTAATCGGGAGATGTCCGGACCCTGTCGGCATGTCCGGACCCGAGACCCGCTCGACCGTCACGGTTCACACAGCGTTCACAATCGGGCAACGGCATCGAAACTGCGCCCTGCCAGGCTGTCCAGGCCCTATAGAAACCGGCTCTGCCGAAAAGCACACGGAGGACCCTCGTGGCCTATCAAGCTGAATACATCTGGATCGACGGCACCGAGCCGACGCCTTTGCTGCGATCCAAGACCAAGATCCTCGCCGATGACGTGATCGATCCTCCTGTGTGGGGTTTCGACGGCTCATCGACCAACCAGGCCACCGGTGAGATGTCCGACTGCGCTCTCAAGCCAGTTTTCAGGTGCCCCGATCCGATACGCGGCGGCAACAACATTCTCGTGTTGTGCGAAGTGCTCCTTGCCCGCACCAGCAAGCCACACCCGACCAACACTCGCGCCGCTTGCGCGAAGGCTGCAGCCCAGTTCGCATCCGAAGAGATGATCTTCGGTATCGAGCAGGAGTACACGATGATGAAGCTCGACGGTCGCCCACTCGGCTTCCCAGCAAGTGGCGGCTTCCCGCTTCCGCAGGGTCCGTACTACTGCGGCGTCGGAGCCGGTCGTGTCATCGGCCGTGAGATCATCGAGGAGCACACTCAGGCTTGCCTCGATGCCGGTCTCATGATCGAAGGCACCAACGCTGAAGTCATGCCCGGGCAGTGGGAATTCCAGATCGGTGCTGCTGACGCAATCACCGTGAGCGATCACCTGCACGTGGCCCGTTGGCTGCTACATCGCATCGCAGAGGATTACGACGTGGTCATCAGCCTCGATGCCAAGCCACAAAAGGGTGACTGGAACGGCGCAGGCGCACACACCAACTTCTCGACCAAGTCCATGCGTGACGACAAGGACATGAAGGCGATCAACGCTTCATGCAAGGCGCTCAGCAAGAGGGTCATGGAACATGTGACCAATTACGGTCACGACATCGAGAGCCGCCTCACGGGCAAGCATGAGACTGCTCCGTGGAACGAGTTCAGCTTCGGCGTGTCGAACCGTGGCGCCTCGGTCCGCATTCCGTGGCAGGTCGAAAAGGCCGGCAAGGGCTACGCCGAGGATCGTCGTCCGAATGCCAACGTGGATCCGTACACCGTTACCCGGCTCTTGCTGGAAACGGTCTGTGGCTGACAGGTCGACAGTTTCCCCTTTTCTTTCACTTGTCAGCAGTTCAACCCGCTGAGCGGGCTGGGGGTCGATTCGGTTCACGCCGAGTCGGCCCCTTTGTTTGTTCCAGCCCCATACCCGGCAGACTGAGAGCGTGAACATGGCGAACCAGCAGCGTGATTACGTCCTGAGGACGGTCGAAGAGCGCGGCGTACGCCTCATCCGACTGTGGTTCACCGACGTTCTCGGCAATCTCAAGAGTTTCGCCATCAGTCCTGCCGAACTGGAGAACGCCCTCGAGGACGGCATGACCTTCGACGGTTCGTCGATCGACGGTTTCTCCCGTGTTCAAGAGAGCGATGTTCTGGCGATTCCCGATGCCAACACGTTCGTGATGCTGCCCTGGGCCGACGCCAAAGCACCCGAGGCGCGCGTGTTCTGCGACATCCACAATCTCGATGGCACGCCGTTCAGCGGAGATCCGCGGCAGGTGTTGCGTCGCAATTTGCAACGCGCTCAAGCCATGGGTCTCGACTTTCTGATCGCTCCCGACATCGAGTTCTTCTATTTCGCACCACCGGAGCCCGGACAGCCACCCCGCCCACTCGACGAGGCATCGTTCTTCGATCTGACGACGACTGATGTGACCGGAACTTTGCGCAAGGAGACGATCCGCACGCTCGAGACGATGAGCATCCCCGTCGAGTACTCGTTCCACGAAGATGCTCCATCCCAACACGAAATCGACCTCCGGCACACCGATGCGCTGACCATGGCCGACAGCGTGATGACGTTTCGACTGGTCGTCAAAGAGGTAGCCGCCGCCCAGGGTGTACACGCGACGTTCATGCCCAAGCCCCTCGAAGGCGTGCAAGGCAGCGGTATGCACTTACACCTGTCGCTGTTCAACAACAACGGTGTCGACGAAGCCGATTCGAATGCGTTCTATTCGCGCGACGACAACTACAACCTGTCCGACACCGCCAAGAAGTTCATGGCCGGCCTGCTGTTCCATGCCAGCGAGATCACCGCGATCACCAACCAGACGGTGAACTCCTACAAGCGCCTTGTTCCTGGGTTCGAGGCACCCATCCATGTCAGTTGGGCGCGCAACAATCGCAGCGGACTGATCCGCGTGCCAGTTCCCAAGCGCGCCAATCCGTCGGCGACGCGTATCGAGTACCGATCCCCGGACCCGGCGTGCAATCCGTACCTTGCCTTTTCCGTGATCCTGGCCGCTGGCCTGCGCGGCATCGAACAGGGTTACGAACTGCCGCCCGAAGCCGACGCCAATTTGTTCGAGATGGGCGACGACGCCCTCACCAAACTTGGAATCGAACAGCTGCCACAGTCGCTGTCGGATGCGCTCAAAATCATGGAGTCGTCGACGCTCGTCCACGAGGCCCTCGGTGAGCACATCTTCGAGTGGTTCGTGCGGAACAAGCGGTCGGAGTGGCGCGGCTACAAGACCCAGGTGACACCCTTCGAGTTGCAGAGATATCTGCGGAGCATCTGAGGGACAGTGGACACGGACACAGCACTGCCATGGATCTGATTGCCGTCTTCCCCGAGTCCCCGGGACCGGAGTTGGCGCGCACTCTCGACCTGGCCGGCTTTCGCTGGAAGGGTTTCGCATCTGCCGATGCGATGGCCAAAGTCGAGCCTGTCGAGGGTTACATGGGCGCGATCGTGGTCGCTGAAGCAGATCCAGATACCGCATGGGCCGTATGTCGTGCCCTGCGCAAACGTGACGGCACAGCAATTCCGTTGATGTTGCTCGTGACAGGCGCACAGCTCGATGAGTTGACCTTGCGCGACGACTTGTTCACCGACTTCTGCTTGTCGCCGTTCCATCCACGCGAGCTCGAGGCTCGCCTGCGGCACCTGTTCGCCTATGCCACAGCAGCGATCAAACCCGAAGTCGTGGACTACGGCGGGCTCGCTCTCAATCTCGAGACGTATCAGGCCTCGATCGAGGGCCGTCCGCTCGATCTCACCTACATGGAATACGAGTTGCTCAAGTTCCTCACACAGAACCCGGGCAAGGTGTTCACACGCGAGATCCTGTTGTCCCGTGTGTGGGGATACGACTATTACGGCGGTGCTCGCACAGTCGACGTCCACATCCGACGTCTGCGCGCAAAGCTCGGCGAAGAACACGCCAACTTGATTCAGACGGTGCGCAGCGTCGGCTATCGCTTCGGTCAGTCCCGCTGGAGCTGAAATTCCGCGACACCTCGCCGGTGTTCAGCCCCGTGGCGCCATCAGATCGCGCAGATCGCGCACTGTCAGTCCCTGCAATGTTGGACGCAACACGAGAGCAGGATCGAGACCTTCCGGAATCTCCACAACGTGGGGTACACCGAGCACTCTGCAACCGGCATCGATCGCGGAGCGCACACCCGTTGGTGAGTCCTCGATCGCCAGACAATGCTCAGGAGCGACTCCGAGCAATCGGGCTGCTGTGAGATACGGCTCGGGGTGGGGTTTGCCGTACTGCACATCGTCACCAACGACGACCACCTCGAAACTGCTATCTGGCAGGCAGCGGATCACTTCATCGGCGAAACGCCGCCACGACATGGTCACGAGTGCTGTCGGAATACCTGCCGAGTGCAGATCGGCGAGGAGTTCACGCGCGCCTGGACGCCATGGCACCTCAACTTGGATGCGTGCCACAACCTGATCGAGGAGCATCTCGACGATTTCGACCGGTTCACGATCCACGCCCCCGTGTTCGCGGATGTAGGCGCCTGAATCGAGGAGATCCGAGCCAACGAGAGCCTTGGCGTGTTCGTGACTCCAGGTGCCACCATGAGATTCGACGATGTCGTATTCGGCATCGATCCAGTACGGCTCGGTGTCGACGATCGTGCCGTCCATGTCCCACAGCACTGCGGCAGGGAGGTGAGGGAACTCTCGACTCATCGTGATCGCTGAATCGTCACGTGGGGAGTTGCTGGATGCGCTGGCTGATGCGTCGATGGTCGGCGAGCCGCTCGTCGAGACGTTCATCCACGATGCGGCCATGACGAACCACGGCTCGCCCATGCACGATCGTGTCACGCGCTCCAAT
>JAULYE010000118.1:0-3970 GCA_032118015.1 Ilumatobacteraceae bacterium
TCACGTTCACACCAGCTGATGGGTTCGTCGGTGAGACGACCGTGACGTATGAGGTGACCGACTCTGAGGGTGAAACTGCCTCTGCGGTGCTCACGGTGACAGTCGAGCCCGGTTTGCCGGAAGCAACCGACAATGAGACGTCGACGCCGTTCGACACGCCGGTCACAACGAATGTGATCTCAGATGACACGTCGAACACCGGTGTCGCTCTCAACCCGACGTTGTTGACGCTGCTCGACGCTGATGGCACGCCGACTGATTCGGTGACGACAGCTGAGGGCACGTTCACAGCGAATGAGGACGGCACGATCACGTTCACACCGGCTGATGGGTTCGTCGGTGACGCGACCGTGACGTATCAGGTCACGGACTCTGAGGGTGAAACTGCCTCTGCGGTGCTCACGGTGACAGTCGAGCCAGAGGCAGTGGAGGAGAGGCCGGAGCCGCCGGTTGCGACGGATAATGAGATGTCGACTGAGTTCGACACGCCGGTCACGGTTGATGTGATCAGTGATGACTTGTCACATACGGGCACACCACTCGATCCGACGCTGTTGACGCTGCTCGATGCTGACGGCAACCCTGTCGACACGGTGACGACAGATGAGGGCACGTTCACTGCGCATGAGGACGGCACGATCACGTTCACGCCGGAGCCCGGTTTCGTGGGTGAGGCGACCGTGACCTATCAGGTGACTGACTCGCAAGGCCAGACGGCGGCTGGTTCGGTGACGGTGACAGTCGAGCCGGAGATAGTGGAGGAGAGGCCGGAGCCGCCGGTTGTGACGGATAATGAGATGTCGACTGAGTTCGACACGCCAGTCACGGTTGATGTGATCAGTGATGACTTGTCACATACGGGCACACCACTCGATCCGACGCTGTTGACGCTGCTCGATGCTGACGGCAACCCTGTCGACACGGTGGTTACTGAGGCGGGCACGTTCACTGCGCATGAGGACGGCACGATCACGTTCACACCGGCTGATGGGTTCGTCGGTGACGCGACCGTGACGTATCAGGTCACGGACTCTGAGGGTGAAACTGCCTCTGCGGTGCTCACGGTGACAGTCGAGCCAGAAGGCTCGGGTCCGACTGATCCGACTGATCCGACTGATCCGACTGATCCGACTGATCCGACTGATCCGACTGATCCGACTGATCCGACTGATCCGACTGATCCGGAGGCAATCCGGACGGGTTCCTGGGTGCCTCGAACGGGCTCCGATGTTTTGGACGGGATCTTATTGGGAGGAGTGCTCCTGCTATTCGGTGGGCTTCTCGTGCTCCTCAAGAGAAGGCCGAGAGATGGGGGCTTCAGTGAATACTTGCCTCATCCAATTTGGCAAGGAGAAAGGGGTGCGGGTCCTCGCTCATTCGATGATCGGGGTTCAGCTCGTTGAGGCATCAGAAACTCTCTCGATGATCACTTTGTTCACCGATCAAATGCAACCAGCTTCATTGAGAGAGAAAATCACCAATGTCAGGGATGACTCTCGAATCCTGTAGGAAGAACACGTGACCCCCCTCATAGATCCGAAGGGTTGCTTCGGGAATCCGCGATGCGATTGCAACTGAGTTGGCCAGCGGAGCGATCCCGTCGAATCTGCCTGCTGTCACCATCGTTGGACATGTGATGCGGTCGAGCTTGTCCCACGCGTCATGGTGCCTTCGAGCTTGGAGTTGCTCCCATTCACCGCGCAAAGTATCCGTCGATTTTTGAGTGGTGCCATTGGCATTCATCATCGCCTGGAGTGCTTTGTCACTCGGATGTGCCTCGAACCACTCATCGGTGAAACGGTTGTCGAGCAGCGACCGATAGAGATGGGCTCTCTCAACAGGATCCATGTCGACGAGTTCATGCAGTGGATACGAGGACCCACCAGAGCCGCCAGAAGATGTGCACATCAGTGCAAGTCTTTCGATGCGCTCGGGGGCGGTCACTGCAACCTCTTGGGCAACCATGCCACCGAAGCTGATACCGGCGAGGCGGAATGTGGACCAACCAAGATGATCTGCTACGGCGAGAGCGTCGGATGCATAGTCCGCCATCGAATACGGACCAGGCGGAACCGCAGTCCGACCGAGTCCGCGCTGGTCGTGACAGGCAACGTGCAGGTGCGTAGCGAGCATGTCGAGGAGGGGCCCCGTTCGTGCCAGGGTGGCACCCGATCCGTTGAGAAATAGCGTTCGGGGCATCTCGGGCGTACCTCGCAACTCGACATGAATCTCAATCCCGTTCAACAGTGGCACGATTGTGAACCTAATGGGACTCGTGGGCGAAGTCGGCTTCCGGCCGATGTCACCTGAATGCTCACCCCACCTCGGTTTCGGTGGGGTTTTGGCACATTGGAGCTTCATGGATTCCGGACTCTGAACGCTTCATTGATTTACCCGTTGGGGATGCCGGTGGACAATCCTTTGAAAAGTGCTCCAACTTGAAAACGATTTTTCCTTGAGACCGATGCAATTTGGTTATGACGCTTGACACACACCGGTAACATATGCCACCATCCTTTCCGACCGACGAGTCGGTCGGAAACAGACAGCATGGGGGAGAGTGGGCGTGAGCGGTCTTCGAAGTGGATTCGTGCAGGTATAATCGTGCGGATTTTGCGATACGTGGGGCGGAGATTTCTGATCGTCATCCCCCAAATGCTCTTGATTTCCTTGGTGACCTTCATCCTGATCCGGATGTTGCCGGGAGACCCTGCCCGTCTCGAACTGGGTCCGCTTGCCTCCCAGGACGCTGTGGATCGCCGCAGGCTGGAGCTCCTCCTCGACGAATCGGTCATCTCCCAGTTCTGGGCCTATCTCAAGCGCCTGTTCCAGGGCGACTTCGGAACGTCCTGGGTCAACGGCAGTCAGGTCCGCGATGACTTGTCGCTTCGAGTCCCAGCCACCCTGGAGCTGATCACCATCGGCCTCGTGGTCGTCCTTGCGGTCTTCATCCCCTTTGCCATTGCAACGTCGATTCGCGGCGGGGGGATCGTGGTTCGTTTCCTGAAGAAGATCGCTTACGGATACGGCATGGTCGCAGGTGCTTTGCCGGACTTCTGGCTCGGGCTTCTTCTGATCTACGTCTTCTTCGTCAAGCTCGGCATTGCGCCCGGTCCGACAGGAAGGCTGGACATCGGCGAAACACCTCCCGATCGCGTCACTGGCTTCTACACCATCGACGGCATCCTCGGCGGAAACTTCTCCGTGGCGTGGTCGGCATTCTCACACCTGATCCTTCCGGTTATCACTCTTGCGTTCGTCTACGGCGCCCCGATCTTCAAGATGACTCAGTCGAAGATGGCTGAGGCATTGCGAGCCGATTACACGTACTACGCAGAGGTGCTCGGTCTCTCGCGTTCGCGCATTCTCCTGTACGCATTTCGCAACGCTGCTCCGTCTGTCATCGTCATCTCAGGTGTCATCTCGGGGTACCTCCTCGGTGGGGCAGTCCTCATCGAAAGCGTTTTCAACCTGAACGGCGTCGGTCAGTACGCAGTGCAAGCAGTGACGACTGCGGACTATGCGCCGATCCAGGCATTCGTCCTCATCGCAGCAGTGTTCACGATGCTCGTGTATCTCGCTGTCGACCTCTTCTATTTCATCTCTGATCCACGTGTGGAATCAGGTGGATCCGTCTTGGAGGTGGCCGATGCCTGAGCAGACAACATCCCCTCATCGATCTCCGTTCATCGTGCGCCTGTGGAAGTCCACAACGGTTTTGGAGCGAGTGATCTCCATCTTGATGATGTCGATTTTGATCACCATGGTGATCGGTCCGTGGATCGCTCCGAAGCCGACGGAGAAGGCGAACCCTGCGTGGCGACTCCTGTCCCCGCGCGCCGAGCATTGGTTCGGTACCGACGCCAACGGAATGGACGTCCTGTCACGAGTCCTCGCTTCGTTCCGCGTCGATGTTGCGATTGCGTTGATTGCAACATCGATTTCAGTCGTGATCGGCACAGTCTTGCGG
>JAULYE010000118.1:3980-12398 GCA_032118015.1 Ilumatobacteraceae bacterium
TGTGATGCGCATCCTCGATGTCGTCCAGGCCTTTCCCGTCTTCATCTTCGCAATGGTGCTCGTTGCAATTCGCGGTACCAACACCACGAACATCGTTGCAGCGATCGCCTTCGTGAATCTGCCGGTGTTCATCCGGCTCGTACGTTCGGAAGTGCTGACTCTGCAGAGCCGCCCGTACACCGAGGCAGCACATGCCATCGGTAATTCCAATCTCCGCATCGGGTTCCGGCATCTCCTCCCCAATGCTGTACCAGCGGTCATCGTTCAGATCTCGGTCACAGTTGGCTTTGCCATCTTGCTGACTGCAGGACTGAGTTTCGTGGGTGCAGGTGTCAACCCCCCGACACCTGAACTCGGAGCGATGATTGCTGGTGGATCTCGATTCCTGATCACCGGACAGTGGTGGCCAGCAGTGTTCCCGGGGATCTTCCTGGCTCTTACGGTGTTCACCTTTGCGATGTTCGGTGAGATGGTCGGCCGTCTCATTTCTGGTGGTATGGAGAACGAAGCTGATGAGGAGCCAGCAGACGCGGACGCCGTTTCTTCGGATGCGTCGGAAGTGGAGGATCAGACCTACCGCCATAAGGCGACCAACAAAGCGGATCAAAATCTCGAGGAGTTGTTGCGGGTCGACAATCTCTCTGTCGTCTTCGATGGGCAGCGCAAAGGTGATGGGACGCGAGCCGTTCAAGACGTGTCGTTCGCCGTGGGAGCCGGCCAGCGCGTGGGAATCGTAGGAGAGACTGGCTCGGGAAAATCCGTTCTAGTGCGAGCAATCTTGGGAATTCTCCCTGAGAACGCCCACATGACGTCGGGCGAAGCGACCGTCGCCGGGACCCAGTTGTCGACTCTCGATCAAGCGGGAATGCGCAAGATGCGTGGGACAGTCCTTGCAGCCATCTTGCCCAACCCGAAGGCACAGTTGAATCCCTTGGTGCGTGTCGGCAAGATGATGGAGGTCGTCCTCAAGGCTCATGACGGGAAAATCACCGCTGACGAGATCGGTGTACGAAGCCGAGCTGCCCTCGAGCAAGTTGGCATCTCGGACCCGGATCGACGACTTCAGCAGTTTCCTCATGAACTGAGTGGCGGTATGGCTCAGCGAGTCTGCATCGCCTTGTCGCTGCTGCACTCGCCGAAACTTCTCGTATCCGATGAGCCAACAGTAGGCCTGGATGTCACTGTGCAGCGTCAAGTACTCGACTTGTTGCAGGAGTTGTCGAATGCACAGAACGCTTCTCAACTGATCGTGACTCGCGACTTCTCGATTGTCGCTCATTACTGCAACTGGGTCGGTGTCATGCACCGCGGTCGGCTCGTCGAATTCGGGCCAACATTGGCGGTTTTCGATGATCCGCAGCACGAGCACACAAAAGAACTCCTCAAGGCGGCATTTGCCGACGTTCGTGAAAGGTCATCCCGTGTCTGAGTTGCTCCGTGTCACCGATCTGTCGAAGCGCTTTCCAGTCAGCAAGGACTCCTTCGTCGGTGCGATCAATGGCATCTCGTTTTCTCTGGATGCGGGAGAGACCTTGGGTCTCGTCGGTGAGAGCGGATCAGGAAAGACGACGACTGGACGATGCATTTTGCGATTGGTCGAGCCGACAGCGGGTCGAATCGAATTCGACGGCGTCGACATCACACATGTCGACGAAGCTCGGATGCGAGGCATGCGATCCCAGATGCAACTCGTGTTCCAAGAGCCGCTCGCCTCGCTCAATCCGCGGTTGACCGTGGGGACAACTCTCGAAGAACCTCTGCGACTCGAAGGAAAGCTGTCCAAAGCTGAGCGCGCGACGCGGGTGGGAGAGACCTTGGAATTAGTCGGTCTCAACAGTCGACACCTCAATCGTTTTCCGGCGCAGTTGACAAGCAGTGAAGCCCAGCGCGTGGGAATCGGTCGTGCACTCGTCACACGTCCAAAATTGGTGGTTCTCGACGAGCCGACCTCTGCTCTCGACACAACGGTGCGCGCTGCGGTGCTGGACGTCCTTCAGAGCATTCAGGGTGAGTTGAAGACGTCATTCCTGTTTATCTCCCATGACATGACCGCAGTGAGAAAGATCAGCCATCGCATGGCGATCATGTATCTCGGACGCATCGTCGAGGTTGCACCAACCGAGGAATTGTTCGCCCAGCAGTCTCACCCGTACAGCCGAGCTCTGCTGTCAGCGGTACTCCCCGTTGATCCTCGTGCACAGTTGGATCCATTCGTTGTCGACGGAGAAATTCCGAGCGCGATCAATCCGGGCGACGAGTGTCCTTTCCACAGTCGTTGTCCACTTGCAGTCGAGGCGTGTCGTGAACGGTTCCCTGCATTCGTTCAAGTATCGAAGAAGCACTCAGCCGCGTGTATTCGGTCTGCTGAGCTCATTTCAAAGTCGAATGCCGAACTGGCATCAATCAATTCGCATCGTTAGCAAGGACGGAGGTTGGCCTGGGGGAAACCATCACAAACGACATGAAAACAACATTCAACGAATTCCATTGAAAGGAAATACATGAGAAGCACCAAGAACATCCGCCGTGTAGTCGGCGGAATTTTGATCGGAAGTCTCATCCTCGCTTCGTGCGGTGGTGGGGACTCCGATACGTCGACGCCTGGCACTGATGGTAGTACCGGTATGGATGGCGGCACAGATGCCGGCTCCGGCTCGGACACTGTGATCATTGCGATCCCAGGCACGCCCCAGGGCATCGACGTTGATACACAAGCCGGTCCGCAGACCTGGACGATTGGCGGCCAGATCTGGGAACTCGGAGCAGAGTGGGTTCGTACGGAGTACCCGTTCGAAGCTGCAGTAGCTGATCCCCGCACGATCGATGGATTCACCTATCCGTCCTTTTCGGGCGCATCTGGTGGACCGCAGTCCGAAGGCAACCTGATCGAGACGTGTGAGTTGTCCGAAGACGGTCTCACCGCAACGTACAACTTGCGCAAGGGTGTTCTTTCACCGTGGGGTAACGAGTTCAATGCCGATGACGTTCTCTACAAGGTCGAGCGTGCAATTGGACTTGGCGCAATCGGTGCCTTCCTGCATAACGCAGCGAATGCCTCTGACCTGAGCAAGTGGGAGAAGGTCGACGATTACACAGTGCGCATCACAGGTGATGCACCGATGCCGATCATCTGCAGCATCAACGCCAACTTGTACTGGTACTGGCTGGACTCCGACGAGGTCACGAAGCACGCAACTGCTGACGACCCGTGGGCGACTGAGTGGGTCGGCCTGAACGGCGGTTCCTACGGTCCGTACAAGATTTCGAGTTGGACTGCTGGTTCCAAAGTCGTCCTCGAGGCCAACCCGAACTACTGGCGTGGTGAGCCTTCGATCAAGAACATCATCTTCCAGGTCGTGCCGGAGTCGGCCAACCGACTCGCTCTCCTTCAGAGCGGAGAAGTCGACATGGCCGAGGGCCTGTCGCCTGAAGAGATCGTTTCCTTGGAAGGTTCCGATGCCGCAGTTGGTGGAGCCATACGAAGCAGCCTCTCCATCTATGCCGTCATGAACAACGCCAAGGCGCCGTTCGATGACGTCAACGTGCGTCG
This sequence comes from Ilumatobacteraceae bacterium, assembly GCA_032118015.1. Taxonomy (GTDB): domain Bacteria; phylum Actinomycetota; class Acidimicrobiia; order Acidimicrobiales; family Ilumatobacteraceae; genus Casp-actino8. The sequence continues at coordinate 7,531 of JAULYE010000118.1, forward strand.
CGCCGTCAACACGGCAATTCCGCGCGAAGACATCGTTGAATTCGTCTACAGGGGCATGGCCAATCGTTGGCAGGGTGTCATTCCGAGCGTCTATCCCGGATTCGTGGAGAACACCGCTTACGACTACAACATCGAAAAGGCCAAGGAGTACCTGGCACAGAGCAACCATCCTGATGGTTTCGATGTGACCCTTGCGTTCAATACCGGTGACCCTGTTCAGGAAAACCTCGCGGTTCTGATCCAGACGTCGCTTGCGGAGCTGAACATCAATGTGACGCTTCAGAGCAACCCACCTGGACCGCACTCGGACTTCGTGCAGTCGAAGGACGCAGACTTCGCTCTGTGGCTCGACTTCCCGATCGAGCCGGATCCGAACTACGGACTGACGCTGCTCTATGAGACGGGCATGGCCGTGAACTACCAGAATTACTCGAGCCAGGTTGTCGATGATCTTCTCATCGAAGGCCGCGGCATCGTGGATCTGGAAGAGCGCTTTGCCTTCCACGAGAGCCTGCAGAAGCAGGTGCACGAGGATGCGCCTTTGGCGTGGATCACTGAGCCGTACTTCCTGATCGGTATCGCCAATGACCTCCAGGGTTGGGGCTGGTACACGACCCAGTACTACCGAATTTCGGAGATGTCACGTAAGTAAGTGACTCGCAGCTGCGGGGAGGGGACTCGTGCCTCTCCCCGCAGCATCCGAAAACTCGGTGCACGAAAACATTTCTAGACAGCTTCTACAGCAGACACAAAGGAACCCAATGATGATCAACCCATCCATGTTCGAAGGTGCTCGACCTGATCGGCCGATCGAAGAGCGCATTGCTCACCTCGAGGATCTCGAAGCAATTCGCAACTTGAAGAGTGCCTATGCCTTCTTTTGCGACGACAACTATGACGCAGACAATTTCCGCAAGCTCTTCGTTGCGGACTCCCATTGGGAGTCGAATGCCTTTGGCGAGTACAAGGGCATCGAGGAGATCGCGACCTTCATTCGAGAACTGCCAGCTCAGATCAATTGGGCATTGCACTACATGGTCAATCCGATGATCACTTTCAATGCTGACCGCACCGAAGCCTCTGGGCGTTGGATCTTGATCGAGTTCGCAACCATGTCCGCAGTCGAATCCTCGCCGAACAAGGACCCTGAAGCCGTCATCATCTCGTGCTCGTATCACGACGACTTCGTACGCACTCCTGAGGGGTGGCGTTTCAAGCGTGTACGTGCGCACTTCCACAACGTTTCTGGCTGGAAGAGCGGATGGGTCGACCAGCCGTTCCGGGGCTGATCGACCGATCACATTTCGAAGTCCACAGTCGAGAACACAGAAGGTGAAGGAAAACTAGCGATGTTGCGCAGAATGAAACCAGATGAAGTCAGCGAAATCGGTCAGAGATTCGGTATCGATCTCGATGCTGCCGAGGCTGCACAGTATGCAGATCTGGCGGCCGAGTTGATGCTGACTCTGGATCCACTCGGATATGGACCGCGAGTGAGTCCAACAGTTCGTCAGTGTGCGCGTATCGATCACGGACGACCAGAACCAGCAGACGATCCGTTCAATGCGATCATTCGTCGATGCAGTGTCGGCGGTGGCACCGACGGACTGCTCGCAGGAAAGCGCATCGCAGTCAAGGACACTGTTGCAATCGCAGGTATTCCGCTCACGGCCGGGTCACGCATTCTTCAGGGTTTCATTCCCAATCGTGATGCAGTCGTGGTCGAGCGCATGCTGGCGGCTGGTGCGGAGATCGTTGCCTCGACGAATACCGATTACCTCGCACTGTCGGGTGGTGGAGACACCAGTTTCTATGGACCGATGCTCAATCCTTTCGACCGCACGCGAACGACCGGCGGATCGTCTGGTGGCTCTGGGGCTTCGCTGCACTACGACTGGGTCGACATGACCCTCGGTGGAGACCAGGGTGGCTCGATTCGGGTTCCTGCCTCATGGTGTGGCGTCATCGGCTTGAAGCCGACACATTCACTAGTTCCGTACACGGGCATTGTCGGTCTCGATCCGACGATCGATCACATCGGTCCGATGACGCGCACCGCTCTCGATGCGGCGACGCTTCTTCAGGCGATCGCCGGTGAACACATCGGCGACCCACGTCAGCGATTGGTGTCGACTCAGGATTATGTATCGATGGTCGCAGGCGCCAGTGAGTCGTTGAGTGGATTCCGAGTCGGTGTGGTGCGCGAAAGTCTGGACGCATCGCTCGGTGGAGACGCGGAGGTGACCGAGGCGTTTCGTGAGGCTGTTGGCCGTTTGCAGTCGATGGGGGCCACAGTTGTCGAAGTCAGCGTCCCTGGACATCTCACCTGCGGTCACATCGGATTCGCCACATTCCTCGAAGGAATGGCCGCGACGGCGATGAGCGGTGGAAACGGTTATGGCTGGAAGGGCGATTACTGGCCTGAGTTGGCAGTGGCCTTGCAGGGAGGGCTCGCCTCTCATGCAGATCAGCTGTCACCTCAATCGAAGATCATGTTCATCCTCGGCACCTATCTGCAGCTCCAGTTCGGGGGGTCGATCTACGCGCAAGCTCAGAATCTTCGCCCAGCTCTGACCGCTGAGTACGACAAAGCACTCGAACAGTGTGATGTGCTGGTAATGCCGACGACACCGAGTCTTCCGCACAAGAACGACCCCGACCTTAGCCTGATCGAATTTGTATTGCGGGGTTGGGGAGTCCTGTCGAACACGTCCCCCGCAGACCTCACAGGCCATCCAGCAATTTCATTGCCGATGTCGAACGTGAATGGATTGCCCGTCGGGCTCATGGCGACAGGTCGACACTTCGACGATGGTGCGCTCTTGCGTCTGGCGTCGAGTGTCGAGCGCAAGTACGGCTGGGCAAGTGGCACACTCGATCTTCCCTCAGGTCACTGACAAGCGCATTTTCGATATGTCGACTGTGACCATAGATGTGGCAACCGAGAGAGCCCTCGTCGACGACCCGGGATCCGGACATAACCGCTGGCACCCGAATATCGAGCCCTTGGCTACGTGCCGTTCAGGTGACGAAATTCTGGTGTCGACGCGCGATGCCCTCGACGGTCAGCTCGGCCCTCAATCGACATCCGAGGACATCTCGTCTGTCGATGTTGGGAGGATCCATCCTTTAAGCGGACCTCTGTGGGTGGATGGTGCAGAGCCTGGAGACATTCTCGAGATTCAGATCCTCGACGTCAGTGCGCCAGAATATGGATTCACTTCGCAGCGACCTGGTTTGGGACTGCTCAGTGGAGACGCGATCGCTCCGTATCTGGTCCATTGGTACCTCGATGACGCGTGTGCACGGTCCGAGCAGCTCCCGGATGTGGAAGTTCCTGGTGCGCCATTCCTCGGCATCATTGGTGTCGCTCCATCAGCTGCCTCGCTGCAGGTCGAAACCCGACGGGAATCCGAAACGACACGTCCGCCGACCAATCCGACCTCGGCCATTCCTGCATCCGACGAGATTTGTCAGCACGGACTGCGAACCGGTCCTCCACGTCACAACGGTGGCAATATCGACATCAGGCAACTCACAGCTGGCTCGAGTCTCTTCTTGCCCGTGTGGGAACGTGGCGCGCTTGTGTCAGTCGGAGATGCACATTTCGCTCAAGGGGACGGCGAGGTGTGTGGCACTGCAATCGAAATGAGATCTGAATCTCGATTTCGTGTCATCGTGCACTCGAAGTCGTCGAGTCGCAATCCGATTCGATCTATTTCCTTCTTTGCACCTCAGGATCCTCGACCAGTACCGGCCATGTTCGGAGTGATGGGTCTCCCGACCGAGTTCGGTCACGGCCGACTGTGGAGTGCTGCTGTTGCAGCAGTCACTGAACTCGCAGAACGACTTGCAGATGCCTACGGCTTCGAGTTCCAAGCCGCCTATGCCTTGTGCAGCGTGACAGCACACCTCAGCGTCTCGCAGCTCGTCAACGAACCCAATGTTTCGGTGACTGCATCTGTTCCTCTCGACGTGTTCGGCGACTCGGGTCGGCGCCTTCTGGATCGGGGAATGTTCCTATGAACGGCGCATCCAGGATGGACCGACGATCTCTCGGTTCGACGGGTTTTGAGTTCTCACTACTTGGCTTCGGTTCGTGGGCTGCAGGCGGCGGAGACTACGTGTTCGGTCTCGGATCGCAGCACGACGAGGACTCGATTGCAGCCATCAACGCCGCCATCGAGTCGGGTATGAACTGGATCGATACGGCTCCGGTCTATGGATTCGGGCACTCCGAGACGATCGTCGGCCAAGCTCTGCAGGGGATTCCTGAATCCGATCGGCCCTATGTGGTGACGAAGTGTGGGCTCGTTCAGGTTTCCGACGACAGGGACCAAGCACCCATACGTTCGCTAAAACCAGAGAGCATCCGAACCGAATGCATCGCATCGTTGCAGAGACTTGGTGTCGATTGCATCGATGTCTATCTCTTCCACTGGCCGGACCTCGAAGGAACCCCAGTGGAGGACTCCTGGGAGGCGATGCAGTCGCTGATCTCAGAGGGTCTGATTCGCTCTGCAGGTTTGTCGAACTTTTCAATCGAAGACATGGAGCGATGTGAACGAGTCGCACCGATCTCGGTTGTTCAGCCGCCCCTGTCACTTCTGCGAACTGGTGTACTGTCAGATGTCATTCCGTGGTGTCGTGACCGGAACAAGGGAGTGATCGTCTACAGCCCTCTGCAATCGGGAATGCTGACTGGCTCCTTGAGTCGTGACCACGTGAACCGCATGGCCCAGGACTGGCGCTCCCAGTCGCCAGAAGTGCATGACCCTCTCGCAACGTATTGCATCGAGGGTCAACCGATGTTGCGTGATATCGGCGAGGAGCACGGTGTTTTCGGTGGCGCCATCGCTATCGCCTGG
>JAULYE010000118.1:12408-15963 GCA_032118015.1 Ilumatobacteraceae bacterium
GACCCTGTCTCAATCGGGCGTCACCGGGGCAATCGTCGGAGCTCGCAATGCGAACCACATCGAAGGTTTGGCACGTGCGAGTGAGGTCCGTTTGTCCGACGATCAGATCGAACGTTTGGAAAGTGCATTTGCACCCTTCGCTCACAACGTACCTCCATCTCCTGTGTGACGCCAGAACAACAAGAGACGACGCAATTTTCACATTCACAATCATCAACACCACATCAACCAACAAACGAAAGAAGGAAACATGGAACTTGGATTGTTCATGAACACTCACGGTGTGACGAACCGTGACGAAACAGACTGGTGGCATCAGGAAATGGATGTCTCGGAAATGAAGCCTGTGGAGTCGGCCCAACTCGCAGAGCGACTGGGATTCCACTCAGTGTGGATGGGTGACCACGTGTCACTTCCTGAAGAGTCACCGGGATCGAAGTCGCCGATCGGTGGTCCGCTGCGCCGTCACTATCCGCCCAAGTCGAACATCCTCGACGGCCCAGTTGTGATGGGCGCGATCGCATCGAACACCAGCCGCATCAAGATGGGTCCGAGCGTTCTCATTTCGCCCTACCGACACCCGCTTCATGATGCCCGGCAGTACGGCACGATCGACGTCCTCTCGAATGGTCGTCTGATCCTCGGAGCTGGCGCAGGCTGGATGAAAGAAGAGTTCGAAGCTCTCGGTCACACATATCACGGCATCCGTGGTCGTGTTCTCGAAGAGTGTCTGCAGATCTACGACATGGCGTGGCGCGAGGGTGTTGTCACGTTCCATGGCGAGTTCTTCAACTTCGACGACATGGGAGTCTTCCCGCTGCCAGCTCGCCGGCCTCGTCCGCCGATCATCATCGGAGCCACCGCCAAGAGCACGGCTCGCATGATCGGACGTCGGGCAGATGGATTCATGCCTCTGCTGACTCGTGCAACGTGTCTGCCGACCGATTTGGACGAGATGCGCGACGAGATCCGCGGCGAGATGGATCGCATTGGTCGACCACACTCAGAGGTTGTCATGACGGGGCTCACGTCGTTCCGCATGTCCAAGCCCGGTGACGAGGAGTCGACTCGTCAGCCTCGCTGGAACTTTGGTGGAACAGCCGAGCAGGTTCTCGAGGACCTGGAGAAGTATGCGAACCATGGTTATGCCATGTTGATCATGGCGCCGATCTGCCCATCGCGCAGTTACGCAGAGTTCCAGGAGCAGGCCGAGTGGTTCGGCACTGAAGTTCTCCCCGAAGCCAAGAAGCTCAAAGTGGTTGGTGAATGGGGAACGGAACTCTGATCTCCTCCCCGTCGGTTGCGTCTCGCTTCGGTGAGACGCAACCGACGGTCTCCCCCCAATCGATCGTTCAAAGGACTCATCATGGATTTTGCCCCCTCTCAACGTTGTCTCGAATATCGCGAACGACTTCTTTCGTTCATGGACGAAAAGGTGTACCCAGCTGAAATTGTTCATGCACAGCAGGTAGCCGAGTCGGGAGACCCGTTCCTTCACGCACCCGTGATGGAGGAACTCAAAGCGGAGGCGCGCAAGCGCGGATTGTGGAACCTCTTTCAGCCTCACCCCGGATGGTGGGGGGATGGGTTCTCCAACCTCGACTATGCCCCTCTTGCAGAGATCATGGGTCGCAGTCCGATTGCGAGCGAGGCGTGCAACTGCAACGCACCTGATACGGGCAACATGGAAGTGCTGACGATGTTCGGCACTCCTGAACAACAGGATCTCTGGTTACGGCCACTTCTCGAAGGAGAGATTCGATCGGCTTTTTGTATGACAGAGCCAGATGTCGCATCGAGTGATGCCACAAATATTTCGCTGCGCATCGAGCGAGACGGTGACCACTACGTCTTGAACGGGCGCAAATGGTGGATCACGAACTCGTTCCACAAGAACCTGGGAATTCTCATCGTTATGGGAAAAACCGACCCGGCAGCTTCGCCCCATCGCCAGCAGAGTCAAATTCTCGTGCCGGCTGATACCCCCGGAATCACCTTCAAGCGGAATCTGACAGTTTTCGGGTATTCCGACAACGAGGGACACGCCGAGGTGATCTTCGACAACGTTCGTGTACCTGCATCGAATTTGATCAGCCAGGAAGGGGACGGTTTCATGATCAGCCAGGCCCGCCTCGGACCTGGCCGAATCCATCACTGCATGCGTATGATCGGCGCAGCAGAGCGCGCTCTCGACTTGATGTGTGAAAGGTCCTTGCAGCGAATGACGTTCGGTCGACGTCTTGCCGAGCGATCCAATGTGCAGGACTGGATTGCGGAAGCCCGCATCGAGCTCGAGATGGTTCGCCTTTTGGTGCTGCGCACAGCTTGGCTGATGGACACAGTCGGTAACAAGGCCGCGCGTACCGAAATTTCGGCGATCAAGGTTGCGACACCGAATGTGGCCCTCAAAGTCATCGATCGAGCGATGCAGACGCACGGAGCCGGCGGTGTCAGCCAAGACTTCCCGCTGGCCTACATGTACGCCTCGATTCGGGCTCTTCGCTTCGCCGATGGACCCGACGAGGTGCACAAGATGACTGTTGCGCGACAGGAACTGCGCAAGCACGATCCAGCGTTCCGGACTGACTCGGCTGCAGCAATGGAATCGGGGAAGAAGTGACCGAGCACACCTTGCCTTCAGTGCTCGTGGAGAGTCTCGACGGAATCGCAACCGTGACCCTCCATCGACCTGATGCCATGAACGCGCTGACCGTGCAGATGCTGACTGAGCTCGGCGATCACCTCAGCGAAATGGAGGATGATGCAAATGTGCGGATCGTGATCCTGACAGGTTCGGGACGGGCATTTTGTGCGGGAGTGGATCTGAAAGTTCTCGCTGAACGGGAATTGGCACAGGGTCGCGTCGGAGAGGATTTCGATTCCGCTGCGCGCAGGGTGACGGATCTCTTGTCGACGATGCCCGTACCGACGATTGCAGCTGTCAACGGAGCTTGTTTCACTGGCGGTCTCGAACTTGCATTGGCCTGTGATCTCGTAGTCACAGCCAACGAAGCGCTCCTCGGGGACACTCACGCTCGCTGGGGTTTGCGCCCGACGTGGGGGATGACCCAGCGACTCCCTCGGGCCGTCGGGATGCCTCGGGCGCGACTGATGTCGTATACGGCTCGCTCGATTTCTGGCGCTCAAGCTGTTTCTTTTGGCTTGGCTGTCGAGAGCGTGCCGCGCTCGGACTTGATGCAACATGTCGATGCATTGGCCCGGGAAATTCTCGGCAACAGTTCGCCTGCCATGGCGGCCTACAAGGATCTGTATCGCGTTGCGGAGAATGAGGGACTCACTGTCGGGCTCGACACCGAACTGGGAAGCGACTACCCGATCAGCGGTAGTGCATCGCTGATCGAGTCCTTCACGAAGAAGCGCGGTGACACGCCAGAAAAAAGCAAGAAACCGAATGTGGTGGAATCATGACCCAGATCAATGAACGGATGCGAGTTCTCATAACGGGTGGTTCTCGGGGAATTGGTCGGGCGATCGTTCTCGAGTTGGCTCGCCGTGGAGCCGATGTGATCTTCACGTACAAGTCCGATGAAGAGG
>JAULYE010000119.1:0-13279 GCA_032118015.1 Ilumatobacteraceae bacterium
GCAGCCGATCTCTCAGCGCTGTATTCCGGTGCGCAAGCATTTTGCTACCCGAGTGAACGCGAAGGATTCGGCATGCCAGTTCTCGAGGCCATGTCCTATGGCGTACCTGTTGTCACGAGCAGGGGAACTTCGACTGAGGAGGTGGCTGGAGGCGCTGCAGTGCTCGTCGACCCCTTCTCTGTCGAAGACATTGCCCGAGGAATCGATTCGGCACTTGCCAACAGTCGCACACTTTCGACAAGGGGTCTACGGCAAGCAGCACGGCATCGGTGGTCCGAGACGGCTCGACTCACGGTGCAGGCGTATCGCGAGGTTCTCGAGGGATGACCAATCGATCTGTCGCCGTCAACTTGATGTGGTGTCGCCCGGGCCGAGTCGGCGGAAGCGAGGAGTATCTGTGTCGTCAATTGCTCGGGTTGCCCGAGAACATGTATGACGTCACCGTTTTTGCACCCGACGGCTTCATTGATGCCCATCCCGACATTGCGGCTCGTCATCGTGTCGTGGAGATGCGACACGATGCCTCATCTCGTACACGGCGGATCATCGACGAATCGAGTTGGCTTTTCGCGCGAACCAAACGAGCAGGCCTCGTTCATCACGGTGGAGGGACTGTCCCAGTCGTCCGCCGAACGCCGATTGCGTTGACGGTGCACGACCTGCAGTACCTCGAGTATCCGCAGTACTTCAGCCGACTTCGTCTCGACTATTTGCGCTGGGCCATGCCGCGTGCGGTTCGGAGCGCAGATGTCATCGCCGTCCCTACGCAATTCGTCCGTTCGACAGTGATCGACGCGCTGGGTGTTCGCGGGGACGATGTCGTGGTCGTACCCCACGGCATCGAATCCACGATGGGAGTCGGCGCGACTCCAGAGAGGGTGTTGCGCCAGCAGTACGGGCTCGGAGACGCTCCGATTGTCGTGTTTCCGGCAATCACTCACCCGCACAAGGGTCACGAATTCTTGCTCGATGTGCACCAGAGGCACTGGTCGAAGAGCGGAGTGATTCTTGTTTTGATCGGCGGGGAGGGAGCAGCCGAGTCGGGTATTCGAGCACGGCTCGCCGATCCTGAACAGGCGAAGGGAGTTCGTCGGCTGGGTCGAGTTCCGGCTGCGGATCGTGATGGTCTGATCCAGATGGCGCGAGCACTCGTCTTTCCGAGTGAGTACGAGGGTTTCGGCGCACCAGTGATCGAAGCGATGGCGCTCGGCGTTCCTGTGATCAGTAGCGACCGGACATGTCTGCCAGAGGTGGTCGCAGAGGCAGGTCTCGTCCTTCCACTCGATGTCGAGGCATGGGCGACAGCCCTTGATGTGGCAGAGGAGGGGCGCTCGGCGTTCATCGAAGCCGGCAGACGCCGAAGTGATCTCTTCACGACATCGATCTCGGGGCAGGCTCTGAGCGCTGTCTACGATCGACTGCTGGGATGAGCAGTTGCTGGCACGAAATCACGATGGGGCATTCTCGATGAGTGAATCGCACAAGATGACCCTTCTCGTCGTGTGTCCGCATTTCGACCCAGACACGTCCCCCACCGGGGTCGTGATGACGCGCATCGTCTCAGAACTTGCAGCGCTCGGCCATGACGTTCATGTCGTGACTGCATTGCCCTGGTATCGCAATCACAGAATCGAACCGGAGTGGACCGACGTGACCTGGTCCAGTCGCACGACGACCACTCAATGGGGTTCAGTGACGCGGCTCGATCCCTTCGCTGGCTCTGACAAGCGCAACATCTGGCGTCGAGCTTTCGGGTTCCTCGGCTTCACACTTCTGAGCTCGTGTGCAGCTTTCGTGATCACTCGCCGTCATCGTTGTGATGCAGTGCTCGTCATGTCTCCACCTTTGACCTTGGGTCTCGGATCGAAAATCGTGGCGATGGTGCGACGAATACCCATGATCTTGAATATTCAAGATGTCTTTCCCGATGCTGCGATCCGAACTGGTGCCATCTCCAATCGATTCGTGATCGGACTCGCACGGTGGCTGGAGAGAGCGACCTACCGATCGTCTCGAGCGGTGTCGGTGCTCTCGGAGGATTTACGCCAAAACGTGTGCGCGAAGTTGCCGCCGAGATCTCGAGACAAAGTGGTCGTGATTCCGAATTTCGTCGATGTCGAGTCGATCGTCCCACAAGATCGTTTGACTCGATACCGGAACGAACTGGGCATCGATGACCGGCACGTGGTCATGTATGCGGGCAATGTCGGCTTTTCTCAGTCTCTTGAGCTGGTGGTTGACGCAGCTCGGGCTCTCCCTGAAGTGGCATTCGTGATCAACGGCCAAGGCAGCGCTCGCGACGACCTCGAGGCGCAGGCCCATGGTCTCGCCAACGTCACTTTTGCCGACTTTCAGCCAATGGACCGCCTGGGAGAGGTCCTCTCCACGGCGGATCTTCACATCGTTGCGCTGCGGTCGGGTCTCGGGCACGTGAGTGTCCCTTCGAAGACGTATTCCATCCTGGCCGCTGGAAGGCCGATCCTCGCCTCGATCGATGCCGGTACCGAGGTGCCTCGACTGTTGGAGAAGTCGGGGGCCGGAGTCACTGTTCCACCAGGGAACAGTGATGCATTCATCGCAAGTGTGCGCTCATTGCTCTCCAATCCTGGGTCTCTCGCCGAAATGGGGCGACGGGGCCGAGAATTCGTCGAGGCAGCCGCGTCCCCACGGGCAGTTGCCGAGAGGTACGAGGACCTGATTCGACAGGTGTCATCGTGATGCCTCAGCTGTGATGTCCCTGGTCACAGAATCTCCAATCGAAGGTGACCGTTCGTTCGGTCGCATCTGCGAGTAGCCTCTCTTCCTCGTGGGAAAAGCATCATCAGCAAAAAAGGTCGCTCGTCTTGCCCAAAAAGGCAAGGGACGTAAGGTCCGTTTTCAGGGCGGCACGCTGTTCCCGGCTCTCATGGTCGGAATCGCGCTGGTGGGCGCAGGGCTCGTCGTGTACTCACGGGCATCGATTCCTGATCGCAATGTGGCACCGACCATCGAAGATCACTGGCACGCCTCCTATGGCTTCTATGTGTGTGACGAGTGGCTGCCGGATCTTCAAGGTGCAAAGGAAGAAGCCGACAGCGCAGGTTTCCCGGTGAATGATGAATACCGACGAACCGGCATCCACAGCCACGACGACGGCGTGATGCATTGGCACCCGTTCACGTCTGCTGCCACTGGGCGCAACGCGAAATTGGGCGTCTTCCTCGATGTGTACGGAGTCAAGATCTCGGACTCGAAACTTGAACTTCCTGAAGATCAAGGAGGGGGCGTGTTCGAAGAGGGCGTCACCAAGTGCACCGATGAAAACGGCAAGGAAGTGGATGCCCAGATGGTCGTCTACGCCTTCGATTCGTACGACAACCCTGATCAGTACGCGACCTACATCACCAACTTCAAGGACATTCGCCTCGAGCGAGATGCCATGGCTTTCGTGATCGTGTTCGCCGAGCCAGGCACACGACCTGGTCTTCCGCCATCTGCCAAGGATCTCCCACAGTTGGGTGCAGCAGATGCCGGTTCCACCGGTCAACCGACAACGACGGTGGCCACCAATGGTTCGACGCCGGCGGATACTGCGGTCGACGGCTCGACCACAGTCCCACCGAGCGCTGCTCCGACGACGACACTTGGCTGATGAAAGCAGTGGTGTTGGTCGGGGGCTTTGGCACCCGGCTGCGTCCGTTGACCTTGACCACACCCAAGCCCATGCTGCCGGTGGGTCACATTCCGATGGTTCAGAGCCTGGTCACGATGCTCGGGCACGCCCAAGTCACCCAAGTCGTCTTCGGTCTCGGCTTTCGACCTGAGCCGTTCATGGAAGCATTCCCCAATGGTGAGTGTGCAGGCGTGACGTTGTTTTATGCAGTCGAGCCAGAGCCCCTCGACACCGCTGGAGCCATCAAGTTCGCAGCAGAGTCGGCCGGAATCGATGACACCTTCATCGTGGTCAATGGCGACGTGCTCACCGATTTGGATGTGTCAGCCCTGGTGTCGTTCCACCGGCACTCTGGCGCTCGTGCGACCCTGCATCTGACGCCCGTCGAAGATCCGTCGGCATACGGCGTTGTGGTCGCCGATGATGCTGGGAGGGTTCAGCGTTTCGTGGAAAAGCCCCAGCCGGGAACGGAGCCGAGCCGCATGATCAATGCGGGAACGTATGTGTTCGAGCCGGAGGTTCTGGAGGCAATTCCCTCCGGACGCAAAGTGTCCGTCGAGCGGGAGACCTTTCCGATCCTGGTGGAGCGCGGGGAGCTCTTCGCAATGGCGACCGACGATTATTGGATCGATACTGGTCGTCCCGAGACGTATCTTCAGGCGAACCTCGACGTCCTCGATGGTCGTCGCAAGTACATGCGGGCCGACATGGTTGCCCCGGGAGCTCACGTCGCTGCTGATGCCAGCATTTCCCACAGCTTGATCTCGATGGGAGCCACGATCGAAAGTGGAGCGGTCGTCGTCGACTCAGTTGTGCTTCCAGGGGCGCACGTCTCCTCGGGCGCTGATGTGAAGTCATCCATCGTGATGGGATTCGTCGGCTCTCGGGCGCAGATCACCGATTGTGTGATCGGATCCGAGGGACGAGTCGAGTCCGATGCGACAATGGCACATGTCCGCATTCCTGAACCCACGAGTTGAGGACTGGGGATGACCCCGAGTACCGGATCACCCACGTCGGCGATGATCGTCGGAGGAGCAGGATTTCTCGGCTCACATCTCGCTGATCGGTTGCTGTCCGAAGGTATGCACGTCGAAGTGGTCGATGACTTGTCGAGTGGCTCGTTGACGAATCTTTCCACTGCTCGATCGCAGAGTGAGTCAGGCGCACTGCACATCCATACTCTCGACGCGGCGTTGCCACAATTCTCTGAAGTAGCCCGTCTTCGGCGGCCCGACATCATCTATCTGTTGTCGGCATTGACCCCCTGCACGAAGGATCCGGCAGGAGCAGTCAGATCGTTCGGTATCGCTGTGTCCGTTCTGGAAGCAGCACGAGCGGGCAAAGTCGACAAGGTGGTGGTCACACTTCCGGCAGGGGTTCTCTATGGCGGACTGACCTCGCGTGAACTGCCCGTGAAAGAAGACCGCGAACGCCGTCCGATCGGCGTGGCAGGAGTAGCTGCGTGGGCGATCGTTGATCTGCTGGAGATGTATCGGCGCGATTCTGACATCGAGTTCACGGTCTTGGCGATGCCCACCGTCTACGGTCCTCGACAAGCCGATGACAGCAATGTCGTTGCGGCATTCTTGGCGGCGCATCGCAACGGCACCGAGCCCGAGATGCACGGAGACGGCCGCCAGACCAGAGATTTCCTGTTCGTCGACGACGCGGTGGACGCGGCTGCCCGATCTTCGAACAGAGGTGGAGGTTTGGTGTTGCACATCGGTACGGGAGTGCAAACGAGCGTGCGCGACCTGTGGGCGGCAATCGGCGGTGATCGCCCTATTCGAACAGAACAACGACCGCGCCACGATCTGGATCGCATTGCACTGTCTTCATCGCGTGCTCGTCTCCACCTCGGGTGGACGTCGTGGACTCGACTCGACGATGGGCTTTCGCAGACACAGAGGTCGCTCCTGGGCTCGTGAGTCTTCCCGTCGGACTCGATGGAAGTTCGAACGTCAGCGGAAGAGATCCTCGCTCGCTGGACGGACGATCTCAGCAATCGACGATGAACGCATCCATTCAGGGTCGACGCCACGGACGACGGCGACTGGGATGCCAGTCGACTTTCCCATGACGAGCTCAGCTGCCGACGCGATTTCGTCGGCGACACAGACTTCAGTGACTTGCATCGTTCGACCGAGAGCATCGGGGGTGCCCCGTAGATCCACCACCCCGGCGATTCCCGCGACACCAATTGCCACATCGGTGAGACCGCGTCGCCATGGTCTGCCGAAGGTGTCGGAAATGATGACGCCGACATCGATCGACAGTCGGGCGCGGATGATGTCGCGGATGCGACGTGCCGAACGGTCGCTGTCGACGGGGAGAAGGGCGGCCCAGCCTCGTTCGACATTCGACAAATCGACACCGCTATTGGCACAGATGAACCCGTGTCGAGTCTCTGTGATGATCAGATCTCCTCGTCGGCGCACGATTCGAGCGGCTTCTTCCTCGACGAGAACCTTGTGGGACAGGGGATCATCAGGATCGATTCGGACCATGCGGTCTTCTGCCTTGGAGACGATTTTCTGAGTCACCACCAGCACATCGCCGTGCAGAAGAGGCCCATTGGCTTCATCGGTACAGGCATCGGCGATGATTTCTCCTAGTTGCACTCCAGCTGTGATTTCGCCAATGCCCGAGACGCCCCAGATGGACAAGCGCTGATTGATTCGAACAGTTGTCATCGGTTCACTTCCATTGTTTCAATTCGTCGGGTCCTGTCTTCATGTGGTGGCATCGATTGCGGTGCGGGCAAGGCGAGCGGCAACGCTGACATCATCCATCATCGTGTCGGCGACGATGCACCGCAATCCAGCTCGCTCCACATCATCGCAGAGGTGGGCATCGCGCTCGTCGATGATCAGTGTCCCGCAGATCTCTGCATACAAACGGGCTACCCCTGTCACGCTGGCCTCGAGACCGAGTTCAGTCATCATGCGGTCTGCGGGCCCCTTGACGGTGCCTCCCGCGATGATCGGTGAGATCGCCACCACGCGACTGCGGCGTTCCCGCAGAACACGATCGACGCCATCCAATGCCCTGATCGGGCCGATCGACACGATCGGATTCGATGGGGCAATCACGATCGTCTCAGCAGATTCGAGAACGGTCAGACATGCCGGCTCAGCCACTGGCGCACCGACGAAATCAACTCCTCGGATCGGGATGGAATGCCGGTGTTGAACGAAGTACTCCTGGAAGGTGATGCGGCGAACGCCATCGTCACCATCGACGTCGACCATCGTCTCGACTCGATCGTTCGTCATCGGCACGATGCTGATGTCCACTCCCCATGAATGGGCGATCTCTGCAGCGATGTCACTCAACAGAGCGCCCTCGGCCAATCGCGCTGTCCGGTACAGGTGGGTCGCCAGATCCCGGTCACCGAGTCCGAACCACGTGCTGGCGGCTGACGAACCTTGCGGACGACGGGTCTCATAGCGGCCAAGAGCCTCGAGCATGTTCCACGACTCATTGCGCAGACCCCATTGCCGCACGGGATCGATTGCATCAGCCAAGGTGTACGTGATGGTGTCGAGATCGGGCGAAATGTGCAGTCCGTGCAGGATCGTGTCATCGCCAGTG
The DNA here is from genome assembly GCA_032118015.1 of Ilumatobacteraceae bacterium. GTDB lineage: Bacteria > Actinomycetota > Acidimicrobiia > Acidimicrobiales > Ilumatobacteraceae > Casp-actino8. Next base: position 7,250 of record JAULYE010000119.1, read on the forward strand.
TTCACTACGGCACACACCGAAGACGGATCGACCTCGCGGACCAGACCGCGAAGAAATCGTGCAGCGCCGACGCCGCCGGCCAGAACACAAATCATCGCGTCATTCTTCTCCACTTGCAGCGCCCATCAAGTATCCCGTCGCTCGATGAGAGAGCGATAGAGCTCGATCAGGCTGTCCGCCGTCTTTTCCCATGTGAACTGAGTGCATCGATCACGACCTCGCTCAGTGAGTGAGCGCCGGAAAACGTCATCGGCCATCAAGCGGTCGATGGCCCCACTCATCGCGTCGATGTCGAGCGGATCGACGAGCACAGCAGCATCTCCTGAAATTTCAGGTATCGAGCCTGTATCAGCAGCGAGGACGGGCACGCCATGGGCCATTGCCTCGAGGATCGGGAAGCCGAAGCCTTCATCCAGTGACGGATAGGCCACGAGTTGGGCATTGGCGTACAGAACATCCCGAGAGTGGTCGCAGATACGTCCAAGCAGAACGATGCGCGACGCCAAGGTCGAGTCGAGACGGTCGATGGTCGATCGCACGGCATCACTGTCATTGCCCGGTCCTCCGGCGATGACGAGGTTCACGTCCCGGTGCGTGCTCGCGTATGCAGCGAAAGCCTCGATGAAGCGTGGAAGGTTCTTGCGCCGCTCGATCGTGCCGATGGTGAGGATGTAAGGGACTTTCGACTGTACGAAGAGCGAGATGTCATGGTTCACGGGAGCGTGACTGCCGTTCATCTCTGGAGCCGCGAATGGTGGAGCCCCGAGATGGGCGACATGGATGATCGCTCGAGGAAAGATTTCACCCACATCCTGAGCAGTTGCATGCGACGACGTATGCACGACGGCACCTGTTCGAATGTTCCGCTCGAGGACGTTCATCGCTCTGTTGACCACCGCAGAACACTGTTCAGGGTGTCGAAGAGCCCAGGTGTCATAGACGGAGACCACTCGCGGGCAGCGTGCCGGAGGAACGACGTAATTCATCCCGTGGATGATGTCGGCGGGCCGCACATGGAGATCGGCACGAGGGTGTTCGGATCGAGACCATGCCATCAATGCAAGAGATGCAGGGTAGGGCAGCCGACGGGTTCCGGGCTGGAGTCGTGCCCGACGACTGACGACGTAGGGAATGACGTGGATTTCGGTCTGTCGGCGCCGGTACTCGTCGAGAATTCCCGACACCGCTCGTCCGACTCCCGTTATGGGTCCATACAGCGGTCCAGTGTCGACGGCAACGGTGAACATTGACGACAGCGTAGGTGGCAGACCGTAGCATGCTCTCTCGTACCGGTTTCTCGTCGGTATCGGAGACAAGGAGCAATGAATGCCTCGAGCCTTCATCACCGGCGTGACAGGACAAGACGGCCAGCACATGGCTGAGTTCCTCCACGACAAGGGCTATGAGATCTATGGGATGGTGAAGGGTCAGAACAACCCCAAGGCCGAGCTCTTACGCGACGAGTTCCCCTTTGTGAACGTGGTCCCCGGTGATCTTGCCGACCTTCCGTCCTTGGTCAAAGCCCTCGAGGTTGCCAAGCCCGACGAGGTGTACAACTTGGCCGCGATTTCCTTTGTCGCTCTTTCGTGGAATCAGGCCGAACTGACTGCCAACCTGACAGGCACCGGCGTGCTGCGCATGTTGGAGGCAGTGCGCATGGTCGGAGGGGATCATGGCAATCCGATCCGCTTCTATCAGGCATCGTCGTCGGAGATGTTCGGCAAGGTACGCGAGATCCCGCAGAGCGAAATGACGGCGTTCCATCCGCGTTCTCCTTATGGGTGCGCCAAGGTCTTCGGTCACCACATCACCGTCAACTACCGCGAGAGTTATGGGCTGTGGGCATGTTCGGGCATTTTGTTCAACCACGAGGGGCCGCGTCGCGGCATCGAATTCGTGACACGCAAAGTGACCAACGCAGCAGCTCGGATTCGTCTCGGACTGCAAACCGAACTCGTCATGGGCAACCTGGATGCAAAGCGCGACTGGGGGTACGCCGGCGATTACGTCAAGGCGATGTGGATGATGTTGCAGCAGGACGAACCCGATGACTACGTGATCGCAACGGGTGAGACGCACACGATCGAAGAATTGGTGGAGTTGGCCTTCATCGAAGCAGGTATCGGCGACTGGCGGCCGTTTGTCCGGCAGGACCCGAAGTTCTTCCGTCCAGCTGAAGTCGACCTGCTGATCGGTGATGCTTCAAAAGCGCGCGCCAAGTTGGGATGGGAGCCAGAGGTCAACTTTCCATCCCTGGTTCGCATGATGGTCCAGCACGACCTTCGTGTGGAAGCGCACAAGGCGGGTCTGCCTTCGGTGATGTGACCCCTTTTGGTCGAATCACCATCGTCCGCATTCAGGACGAGTTGGAGAGTGTCAGGATTCCAGCGGTCGGTCGGACAGGGCGTCGCTGAGCGAGTCCAAGTCGACCGTTGCACCCGAGTGCAGGAGTTTGCGCAGGGCGAACGCGAACACCGCAAGTGCTGCAAGCGAACTCGCAACAAGACCGATTTCCACTCGCAGGTACAAGTCGTCGGACGATACTGCCGCACCCACGAGGAAGGTCACCATGCCCATCAGCCAGCCGATGCCGACAACAGCATGTCCGTGCAGGGCGATCACGGCTTGTGCCGTGGCGAGCGCAACCATGTACACGGCACTTCCGAGCGCAAGAAGGGTGAGAGTGCGACGGTCGAGTCCGCCGTCATAGACGACATCGAGCACGGGAGGGCCGAATGCGAACGCTCCTACGGTTCCAAGAACGCCCACGAAGATGACGACGATCATCAGTTGACGGAAACCCCGCTTGAACTCGGATAGGTCACCTTGTGCGGCAAGGCGAGCCAGGCGCGGGAGGAGGGCTGCTTGAACCGCTTGGAACAGAAAAAGGGGAACGCGAGACAGCAGGACGCCATTGCCAAAGCGAGTCACCTTTTCGGTCTCTCCTGCTTCGGCGAGGATGTCGATGGCGATCGGGCCGGCATTGACGAGACCTGCTCCCATCAGCGATCCGAGAAGGAGCCAGCCGAGATTCGGTGTCACTTCGGACCATTGCGCGGTGGGTCCCGGGTCGGTGTGCAGTCCCCCGGACAGCCACACGATCAGGACTCCGCTCAGCGGTGACAGCGCCACCAGCATGGCGTAGGCACCGACATTGTCGACGCCCGCCTGCCACATGATGATGCAGCCGACCACCCTGACGAATCCGTCCGCCCCCATGACGAGTCCGTAGGCCGCAAAGCGCCCTTGGCCCGAACAGATCCCTCGGGCGAGATGAGTGGGGGCGTACGCGAGAAATGCGACGATCAGCGCTGCCGAGACGAGGCCGTACCCCTCGAAGAATTCGCGAGTTGCGAACGAGCTGAGCCCCGCCATGAAGGCAACGATCACCCCTGCGATACCGACCCCGAGTGGAACCACGCGGGCCACCACCGGTCGCCCGCCATGACCCAGTGCTCGGCGATGGGCCAGGGCGCGACCCATTTCCTGTTCGAGGGGCAAGAAGAAGCCTGGAGCGAGAACGAACGTGGCGAACCACAAAGCGACGATCGGTTTGAAGTCGTCCTTGCCCAGGGCCTCTTGCCCGACCTTGAAAAACGCATAGCTCGACAGACCCGCGACGAGGAGCCCGCCGCCGACCGCAAGGGTGCCTTCGGGGAGCGGGGTTCGATTCGCTGATGCGTCGACCGCCGAGTCCCCGATCGGAGTTGAGTCCACGTCCTTCAAGAGCCTTTACCCTAGTCAGAAAGCCTGAGAGGTGGACTGAACCGCCATTGAGACGATGTCGATCGTGAACCCGGGCCTGTTCCTCGGCACGACTAATCTTGCCCCACCGTGGTGAACCTGATGGCTGCTTCTTCTTTTGCCGGCGACCCCTCCTCTGGTGCCCAGCGGCCGCTGGCTCCAGGCGTCGTGGCTACCGTGCTCGTTCGTCATCCTTCGGTACATCTCGACGAGGTCTTTACCTCGTTGGCGAGCCAGGACTATCCGAATCTGCAGGTCTTGATCCTCGTCGCCGAAGCCGACCCATCAGCGATGAACTACATCGCCAGCATTGCCAAGACCCGGCTTCCTGGAGCGCATCTCCGTCAGGTCGCAGGCGACCCTGGTTTTGGTCAGGCTGTCAACGCAGTACTCAAACTGGTGGATGGAGCGAACGGCTACTTCTTGTTCCTCACCGATGAGGTTGCGCTCGCGCCCGACGGTGTGCGATTGCTGGTCGAAGAGGCTTTTCGCTCCAACGCTGGAGTCGTTGGGCCCAAACTCGTCGAATGGGAGGACATACGGCGGCTCGTGAATGTCGGCTTCGAATGTGACCGCCTCGGCGAGGTCGACAGTGGAATCGAACCCCACGAAATGGACCAGGAACAGCATGACGCCGTGGGGGACGTGTTCATGCTTTCCTCCGTGTGTTTCTTGATCAGAGCGGACCTGTTCCATGCTTTGCGCGGATTCGAACCCTCGATTGCCACAGCGGGTGAGGACCTGGATCTGTGCTGGCGAGCCCATGCCTCCGGGGCGCGAGTGATGGTCGCGCCCGCAGCAATTGCCAGATTCGACAACGAGTTCGCAGACAAGCGTGCACCGTTCGATGTCTCCCTGGAACGCGAGCGTCAGCGAGTCCTGACCACTGCCAGCCTGACAGGTGGTTCTCGTCTGCCGATTGTGATCGTTGCGATGGTCGTGTTCGGAGTCGGTGGAGCGATGTGGTCGGCGGTCAGAGGTCGCACACGTTTGGCTCGGGCTCGTCTGACAGCCATCGGTGGACTGTTGTCACAGTTCGGCAATATCGCAGGTCGTCGGCGTCGCGTGCGCCGGATGCGACGTGTGCCCAATCGTGAAATTGCTGGTCTCCAGGTGCGAGGGAGTATCAGATGGCGGCGCGTGCGCCGCAAGCGAGAATTGCATAAGGCGGCATCAGGATCCGATGGCGTCGCAGGGCGCGACTCTGAATCGCTGAGCACGAACGCGATGGTCGTCGGCCTCGGTTTGGCATTGGTGTTCCTGCTCGGAGCGCGCACGATTCTGTCATCGGGATCTCGATCGATCGGAGAGTTCCTTCCGCTCGACATGTCCCCGCGTGATCTGTTGTCGTCGTACCTCAGTGGGTGGTGGGATCGCGATCTCGGCTCGGCTTCCCCGCAACCAACGGCTCACGGCCTTGTGGCTTTCCTGGGTTTTGCCGTGTTGGGGAACATGGGTCTGTTGCACACGTTGCTGACGATCGGCCTGATTCCCATTGGCTGGTTCGGTGCGGCTCGCCTACTGAGCGTCATCGATCACGAGCGGGCTCGTTTGACCGGCATCGTTGTGTATGCGGCGGTCCCACTGCCGTATGCAGCAGTGGCCACCGGTCGTCACCAAGTTCTCGTGGCCTATGCGGCGATTCCATGGGCTCTGCATTTCGTGCGTGCTTTCAGCGGCGTTGGTGGTCCAGTCGCAGACGACGACCGACGCGATGTGATCGAAAGACTGACCATGCCGCGTCGCGTGAAAGCGGTGGCAAAGCTCTCCTTGCTGATGGCTGTGACGATGGCCTTCAGTCCAATCGTGGTGTTCGCCATTTTGATGTGCGTGATCTTGTGGCTTCTGGCTGCCACCCTCGCTGGTGGGTCGATTCGGACCGCCGGCTTGGCGGTTGCGGCAGCCACGGCGGCCTTCAGTGCAGCTGTTGTTTTGAACATGCCGTGGAGCATTCGTTTTCTCAGTTCCGATGGCTGGTCGATGATCGCTGGAGCAGAGATCCCCGGAGGGCGTGAACTCGGATGGTGGGATGCGATGCGTTTCGGGATCGGTCCGTCGACCTTGGGCACGTTGATCATGTTGTTGTACGTGCCACTCCTCGTGGCGCCGATCATTGCCCGTCACTCGCGTTTCATCTGGGCGCTTCGGGGCCTGGTCCTGGTCATAGGTGGAATTGTGCTGACAACGTTGAACGTTTCGGGCAGGCTCCCGTTCCGTTTGGCCGACACTGGAATTTTGCTGGCGATTGCAGCCATGGGACTGTCCATCGGAGTAGCGGTCACCGTG
>JAULYE010000119.1:13289-51017 GCA_032118015.1 Ilumatobacteraceae bacterium
ATGTTCTTGGTGGACGGTTTGGTTGGCGGCAGCCAACAGCCATCTTGTCGCTCGTGGTCATTCCCGTTGGCATCTTCCCGGTTGCGACCATGGCCGTGAGCGGTCATTGGAATCAGCCTTCGACGACTCTGTACTCGCAGATCAGTGAACTGATCGGTGACACGTCAGATGGTGACTTTCGCACGCTCGTCGTCGGCGATGCGCGCCTGGTGGTCTCGGGAAGCCACGAGATCGGGGGCGGACTCGCCTATTCTTTGATGGGCAACTCCGAGGCATCACTTCTCGACCGATGGACGCCTGAGCCCACTGACGTGGATCGGCTGGTGCGTCCTTTGATCGATGCAGTTGCGCAACGTTCGACGTTGAGAGCTGGGCGAATCATGGCGCCACTCGGTATTCGCTACGTCGTCATTCCGATCATCGATCGTGTGCATTCGACCAGTTCGTCTCCGCTGCCTGCACCGAGCGGATTGGTGGAGTCATTTTCTGGGCAGCTCGACTTGGAGAAGGTCTACAGCCCTCCGAGCATGGTGATCTTCGAAAATGCACAGTGGATTCCGGTTTCAAGTCTGCTGTCTGCATCAGCTCTCGTGGCCAGCCAAACGGGAGGACCGTCTGCTCTCGTGTCATCGGAACTGTCGGGATCGACGCCATTTCTTACGGGCACGAACGCATGGAACGAAGTCGAGGAGGTGATCGGCTCGGGCACAGTCCATTGGGGTGTTCCGTACAGCACTGCTTGGTCACTCGAGAGGAATGGGTCGCCAGTCGCGTCCAGACCGTCGTTCGGCTCGGTGATGGCATTCGATCTCGCTGAGGGCGGATCGGTTGTTTTGCGATACGACGGATCGGTGTCCCGCCAGATCTGGATCGCCTTCCAATTCCTCTTGTGGTCGACCGTGTTGGTGGCTGCAGTTCAGCCTCGCCGCCGCCGGCGTCGTGTGCCAGTCGCCGTCGAGGGTGGGCCGGTGTTCTCCCTGAACGATCCGCAGGGGTTCGTGTCGTGAACATCAGTGTGATGACGATCAGACGCATTCTCAGCGGTCTCGTGTTGCTTGCCGGGGTTGTTGCCAGCGTCATCGTTGCGCGAGCCGATGTGGCGACCGATCCAACAGTTTTCGCCACCTCGTTCAAGCCCGGGACGCCAGCCATTTTTGGTGACGAGTCCTCGATCACGTCCACATGGTTCTGCGGCGGCACATCAGCTCTCGGGTCGAGTCCGGAGGGCGAGTACGGGGGAGAGTTGGTCATCACCAACCCAACCGATACTGCTGCGACGGCACTCGTCACCGTGCTCACTACCGATCAACCACCGATGTCGCAAGTGGTCACGGTGGATGCGCGTACGCGTGCCAATGTTGACATTGACGCCATGGTGAAGACCTCCTATGCATCGGCATACGTCGAGATCGACAGCCCGACAGCCAGCGTCGAGCAGCGAGCGATTCACCCAGCAGGAGTAGCGGTTTCGCCGTGTGCCAATCAGACCTCATCTGAGTGGCACTTCCCGGATGGCTTCACCGCATCGGGTTCAGATTTCCGGATCCTCATTTCGAATCCGTACTTGACGCCTTCGATCGTGAACATTGCTGTTGCTACTCAGGACGGACCGAGGGCGCCGTCGAACCTGCAAGGTTTCGTCATTCCGGCGCGCTCTTTGAGGGTCCTGAACATCGCCCAAGTCGGCTTTCGTGACGAGAGGGTTGTCTCGGTCTCGGTCACCGCGACGTCTGGTCGAGTGGTTGCAGCGAAGTACCAGCACTACCTCGGAACGGGACGTCTCGGCCATGTCATGGCTCTCGGAGCGCCGTCATTGTCCGATCAGTGGTGGTTCGCCGATGGAGAAAAGGGTTCGGGAGTCACTGAGACGTACATGATCCTCAATCCCACGAATCAAGTGGTGACTGCTGATGTGGTGATTCTGGGAATCGACCCGGAAACGGCACCCTTGGCACCGACATCGGTTTCGGTTCCTCCGGGTGAAGTCGTCCTCTTCGACGTGTCGACGATCGCCGGCCTCCCCGATGGACCCCACGGAGCGGTGATCACGAGTCGGACTGGGGAGGACATTGCTGTCGAGCGGATCCTCACCAGGCCAGTCGAGGGGACATTTGCGACGACGGCAGTCATCGGCGCCCAGCGAGGTTTCTTGTCGAGCCGCTGGCGAGCCTCGGTCAGTTCGACGTTGGCGATCGAGGACGCCCTCATCGTCCTCAACACATCTGGCGGTCCCTCCACGGTGTCGGTTCTTCTTCTCGGTCCGGGAGGTGAGGTCCCCATCAAAGGGCTCACCGATATGGAACTCGCCCCGAACGGGATTCTTCGCCTTCCGCTGACTGATCCGGATCTCGTTGGTCGTCCACTCGAGATCGTGAGCAATCAGCCGATCCTCGTCGAGCGCAGACTCGAGCGCAATGCGACACTGCGTGGCCGAAGCGGATCACTGGCGCTTCCGGAATGATCTGAACAACGGGTGGTGTGAGGATGGAAAACCTGCTCGTCGGTGTTGTGATTGCTTCAGCTGTCGGAGTCGTGGCCCTGCTGGCCCGCTCGCGCCGTGTCGCTGACGCCCCGACGCAGCGAACGTTCTCGGTTCCATCGCAAGTCGATCGCGCCGACTTTGGATCACCGACCGAGGAGTGGCTGATCGCTGTGTTCACATCAGCATCATGTCCGGTGTGCGCAGACGTGTCAGCCAAAGTGCAGGCACTAGCGAGTCGCCACGTCGCGACCCGTGTGGTGGACTTTTCGACGCAGCGAGATCTGCACACCCGTTACCGCATCGACGCTGTGCCCCTGATCGTCATCGCCGATTCGGCAGGCGTGGTGGTTCATCACGTACTGGGACCCGTGTCAGCCACTGACCTGTGGGCAACAGTTGCTGCGGTCCGAGATGGCTCCATCCCGTTGTCGGGTGAGTGCCCGAACCATTGACCAACATCCATGACGTGTGCAGCAGCACCGTTCTCGATGATCGAAGCGGATTCCGTCGGTTGAAGAGGCTCTCAATCAGCGACTTCGACAACGGCAGCTGCCGTTCCATCGAGGCCCTGCTGGATCAGTTCCGACACGGTGGCACCGTCGATGGTTTCTTTTTCGAGAAGAGCTTGGGCGACGAGATCGAGACCAGAACGGTGTTTGACGAGTAGTTCAGTCGCCCGAGTTTCCTGGACGCGCAAGATCTTGTTGACTTCCTCATCCACCATTCGGGCCGTATCGTCGCTGTACTCACGCGATCCCGTCATCAGGTCCTCTCCAAGGAAGACCTGCTGTTGAGAGTGCCATGCCATCGGACCGACTCGATCGCTCATACCCCACTCGCGCACCATACGTCGCGCAAGGCTGGTGATGACTTCGAGATCATTGGCAGCTCCTGTGGTCTGCTGAGCAAAGACAACCTGCTCTGCAACTCGACCGCCGAGGGCCATGCAGATCTTGTCCTGGATGTACTCCTTGGAGAAGCTGTGCCTCTCTTCGGGAAGCGTCTGAGTGACTCCGAGAGCCATTCCTCGCGGCAGGATCGTCACCTTGTGCAGTGCATCTCCATTGGGCAGTACAGCAGCGAGGATGGCATGCCCACCCTCGTGGTACGCAGTGACCCGCTTCTCCTCGGCGGACAGCACCAGCGATTCCCGGCTGGCTCCCATCATGATGCGGTCTCGTGCGGACTCGAAGTCGATGCTCTCGATCTGGGAGGCTCCACGCCGCACGGCGAACAGCGCAGCTTCGTTCACGAGATTGGCAAGGTCTGCTCCGCTCATACCGGGCGTTCCCTTGGCCATCGTTTCAAGATCGACGTCAGGGCCGAGACGTTTGTCGCGGCTGTGCACCTTCAAAATGGCAATTCTCTCGTCGCATTCGGGAAGGGGAACGACGATCTGTCGATCGAACCGACCGGGTCGTAGCAAGGCTGGGTCGAGCACATCAGGCCGGTTGGTGGCAGCGAGAATGACGATGCCTTCGGATGTCTCGAAACCGTCCATCTCGGACAACATCTGGTTCAAGGTCTGCTCGCGCTCGTCGTGACCGCCGCCGAGCCCTGCCCCACGCTTGCGTCCGATCGAGTCGATCTCGTCGATGAAGATGATCGCCTTGCCCATCTTGCGGGCCTGCTGGAAGAGGTCGCGGACACGGCTTGCGCCGACACCGACGAACATCTCCATGAAGTCCGATCCGGTCACGGACAAAAAGCCGACTCCAGCTTCGCCGGCGACTGCACGTGCAAACAGGGTCTTTCCCGTACCCGGAGGGCCGACGAGGAGCATGCCCTTGGGAACCCGTGCGCCAATCTCTTTGAACTTCTCGGGCATCCGCAAGAAGTCCACGACTTCGCGGATCTCCGTCTTGACTCCCTCGTAGCCGGCGATGTCGGCGAACGTCGTCGATGGTCGGTCAGCGTTGTACGCCTTGGCTTTGCTTCGCCCGATCGACATCATGCTGCCCATCTGGCCGGCCGCACGACGGTTCATCCACACGAGGAACCCGATGATCAGAGCGAACGGCAAGAGCAAGGGGATGAGGCTCACGAACCAGTTGGTCTGGGGTGTGGTCGGCTTGAAGTCGACACCTTTGGACCGAAGAAGTTCACGGTCGCTCTCGTTGGGGAAGCCGGGGGGAGCAGTCGTCGAAAAACTGCTCCCATCGGTGAACGTGCCGCTGATCGTCAGCGTCGTGTTGTTCAATTTGACTTCGTCGACTTTGCCGTCTTCGACCTGAGAGATGAACTCTTCGAAGCCGAGCTTTTCGCGCTCTTCGCCGGGAAGAAGTTGTGGTCCGAAGATCAACAGCAAGATGATGCCGAGGAGAACCCATGGTGACCAGCGCGGCATGGCCGGACGTCCACTGTTGTTCGACGATGCTCCTCGATTGTTCACTCCCCGACTCTGGTTGTTGGAGTCGAAATCACGAGGTGGATTGGGGATCGAATTCTTCTTCGACGGACGCCCGACTCGACGCCCGGTATTCGCTCCGGGCGGAGGCGGCGGGGGAGGCGGAGTTGACTCACTCATGACCTCATGCTACGAGGCAATTCTGGGGCAGTCGCATCGGCAGGGTGCTTCATTGGACACAGAGAATCCGTGACGAAATCGTCGCGATCGACCCCTGATGCACAGATGATGCACAGAGTTCCTTGGCCGAGATGGGCCTGGGATATCCACCATTGGAACGCTGGTATTCCGTACCTTTGGCTCGTGCGTTCTTGTACCCGGAGTGGTTGCCGCGAGACTGCAGAGGTGGCTCTCGAATTCCAATATGCATCGTCGTCGATTTGGATCGATGACGTGGCGCCCGAGCGTGAGCCCAACGTGTACGAACTCTGTTGCAAACACTGGGCACGCTTCGCCCCTCCGAACGGCTGGAGCGTCGACGACAGGCGACGAGTCGACGTGATTCCATTCGTACATCGTTTGGCCGGCTGACGACCACCGTGGATTACACGCGACCAGCATCACCCATCCGGTTCACGGTCGGTGTGGCCTTCGTGGCGTGGATCCTCGCGTACGTCGCAGCCCTACCACTTCAAGCAGCGGCGCTGGCTCTGACGGGCCATGGGGGAGACGATCCCGACACCTGGCCGATGTCGATGACGATTTTGTCCGTCCTGTTGTTGTGGATCCCTTTTGTCGTTGCTCTCTCCGTGGTGAGTGCACGATGGGGCAGCGGTCGATTCACTGATGATTTCCGACTCAAGTTTCGTGCCATCGATCTCGTTGGCATACCGATCGGCATCGCATCTCAACTCTTGCTGTTGCCACTGCTGTATCTTCCTCTGCGATCGATCTGGCCAGAGACGTTTTCCTCCGAAGAAGTCGCGCAACGGGCACGTGAGCTGTGGGACAGGGCCAGCGATGGTTGGATCATCGCTTTGGTGATCATTGTCGTTGTCGGGGCGCCACTCATCGAAGAGATCGTGTACCGCGGGATGATCCTGCAAGCGCTGCAGGGGCGGATCAACGAGGCCCTCGCGCTCATTGCATCATCGTTGTGGTTCGCCGTGATCCACCTCCAGCCCGTGGAACTCCCTGGTCTTTTCGCTTTTGCCCTCGTACTCGGGGCCACATTTCTCGTAACAGGGAGACTGGGCTGCCCGATTCTCGCCCACGTATCGTTCAACGCGGTCGGTCTCTTGCTCGCATCCCAGTAGGGGTCCCCGCACCGAAATGAAGTGCAGTGTCGGAAATGGCACACTATGAACGTGCTCGAAGCAGAAGTTGAAGCCGAACCGTCCGACGAATTCCGATCGCGTTCGTTCCAGCCCTTTCGCGGTTGGGAACGAACCCGCGTCATTGCATTCTTCATCCGTGTCGCGTTGATCGGAATCAGCACCTACATCGCGATTCGCGTCGTTCAGCCGTCCTTGATTCTCAAGAACTCGACACCGACAGGCGGAGACATGGGTGCGCATGTCTGGGGCCCGGCATATCTGCGTGACCATCTGCTGCCCTGGAAGCTCACGGGTTGGTCGATGGACTGGTACTCGGGTCTGCCTGTCTACCGCTTCTACATGGTCGTCCCCGCAATCTTCATTCTTCTGCTCGACATCGTCCTGCCGTATGGGATCGCGTTCAAGATCGTTGCTGTTGCAGGCATCGTGACGCTTCCCGTCAGCTGTTGGTTGTTCGGTCGGCTGGCTCGCTTCGCCTACCCGCTACCTGAAGTCTTTGCTGTCATCGGCCTCGTGTACATCTTCGACGAGAGTTACACGATCTATGGCGGGAACTTGGCGTCGACGATGGCGGGCGAGTTTTCGTTCTCGATATCGCTTTCGTTCGCAATGCTGGCGTTCGGCTTTTTTGCCAACGGCCTTCAGACCGGTAAATACCGTCTTGCAGCGGCCATCTTCATGGCACTCGCTGTTCTGTGTCACGGAATCGTTGCGATTTATGTGGCCGTCGGACTGTTGATCATGGCGGCTTTCTTCGTCGACCGTGTACGCATGCGCTGGTTCGTCACGACGGTGGGAATCGGCTCACTTCTTTCGGCTTTTTGGATCCTGCCGTTCCTGCTCAACCATGCCTACATGACCGACATGAAGTACAAGGGCGAGCCCGGTAACGGGTCGTTCACCTCGTACTGGGGAATGTTCTTCGCCTTGCCACCGTTCTGGAACATCTTCTTGTTGACGTTCGCCCTGATCGGCTTGGCGGCGATGATCGTCAAGCGCAACAAGATTGGCATGTGGCTCGGCGCAACCGGGATCGTCTTTGCCATCTTCGTTTACGTGTTCAATGACAGCCTGCCGATCATTGGTTTGTTGTGGAACCCACGGCTACTCCCCATGTTGAATCTGTGTCGCTATCTGTTGGCGGCGATCGGTGTCATCGAGACGGTGTCGGCGGTTGTGCGTCTCGTGCAGTGGGAGCGGCTGCGGTCGACGCAATCGATCGTCGGCGGTGAAACGTCGACGTCTTCTGCTTCGGAAACGACTTCGTCCGGTGCCGTGAATACTGTCGAGCAGCGGTGGGAAAAGGAACAATTCACGGCACGTACGGTGACGGCATCGATCGGCTTTGTCCTCGTGCTGATCGTTCTCGGATTCCGTTTCCAGACCCTTCCTCTCGGATCGATCATCGACGAAGGCCAAGGGGCGGAGTACTCGTGGGGTCCATTCGAGACCAAGGCTTCCAATCGAGGATTCGTCGACGGCTGGGCCCGTTGGAACTTCTCCGGTTACGAGGGCAAGAAGTCGTACGGCGAGTACCACGGCGTGGTTCAGACAATGAAGTCGATCGGCGAAACGGACGGTTGTGGTCGGGCTCTGTGGGAAAACTTCAGTGGCAACGATCGTTACGGAACGACGATGGCCTTGATGCTGTTGCCGTTCTGGACCGATGGTTGTATCGGGAGCAGTGAGGGACTGTTCTTCGAGACTTCTGGCACGACGCCATATCACTTCTTGGCGGCGGGAGCGATGTCCAAGCAGAGCTCGAATCCGGTGCGCGAACTGCGGTACGTGAACAACGATCCCGCTGTGGGTGTGCGGTTACTGCAGGAGTTGGGAATCACCTATTACATGGCGGTCACGCCGGAAGCTGTCGCCAAGGCCGAGGCTGTTACCCAGGCCGATGGGTCGCTGACGTTGATCGAGACATCCGGTCCTTGGCACATCTACCGCGTGGCTGAATCTGATGTCGTCGTGCCATTGAATTCGAATCCAGTTGTCGTGAACGAACGTGGAGGTGACCGTCGCGAACGGTGGCTCGAACTCGGCACGAGTTGGCTGCAAAATGCCAACGAGTGGGTGGCTCTGCCGGCTGCCGATGGCCCCAATGATTGGCAGCGGGTGGATGTGGCAGTCGACCTCACGAGGCGTAATGGGGAACCCGGATCGGATGCGCGCAAAGTGGACATCGTGACCGTGGTCGATTCGATCAAAAATTCGACTTTCGAGCCGACAGAAGTGTCCAATGTCGAGATCGACGACGAAGCCGTGTCGTTCACGGTGAGCGAGGTGGGTAAACCAGTTCTCGTGCGTGTCAGCTACTTCCCGAATTGGAAGGCAGATGGCGCGCTCGGGCCATATCGGGTGGCGCCGAACATGATGGTGGTCGTTCCCACTGAAGCAGAGGTTCGACTGTCGTTCGGGCCGAGTTTGGTCGATCGCTTCGCGTACCTGTTGAGCGCTGCAGGGTTGGTGTTCGTCGCGGTGATCTGGCGCCGCGAGCGCAAATCGAAGCGAGTTGCCAACGACAGATCGGGAACCGATTTTCCTGTGGAATTCGAATCGAATTCTTCTGTCGAATCAGGAGTGGACACGAAACTCTGACGATCAGACAGACGACGACCTGTAGGGTTCTCTGAGTCATGTCTGCGAGCCTGCATCTCGATCGAATCGTCAAGGCTTACGACATTCGAGGGACCGTACCGGACCAACTCGACGAGGGGGTTGCCCATGCTCTCGGTGTCGGCTTCGGAACGTTCTGCTCCTCTGATGTCGTCATCGTCGCTCGAGACATGCGTCCGTCGGGCCCCGAACTCGTTGCGGCGTTCGCGCGCGGGCTGATGGAGTGCGGGATCGACGTCATCGATATCGGCCTCGCCTCGACAGACTTGCTGTACTTCGCCTCGGGCAAACTCGATGCACCTGGAGCAATGTTCACCGCATCGCACAATCCGGCGCAGTACAACGGCATCAAACTGTGCCTGTCGGGGGCGAGACCCGTCGGGGTCGAGACTGGTCTGGCAGAGGTTCAAAGATTTGCCGAGGAAGTTCTCGACGGACGTCGCACAGCCACGTCTCAGAGAGTCGGACGAATGACCGAACGGGATCTTCTTTCGGCCTTCGTCGACCATGTCGTGGGTTTCATCGAACCGTCAGAGATGCGCCCAATGCGCGTGGTCGCCGACACTGCCAACGGAATGGGAGGGCTGGTCGTTCCAGCAGTTTTCGAACGACTTCCTCGGCTCGAGCTCGAAGTGATGTACGGCGAACTCGACGGCACTTTTCCCAATCACCCGGCAGACCCGTTGCAGCCAGCAAACCAGCGAGACCTCCAGGCGCGTGTCGTCTCAGGCGGGTTCGATGTCGGCTTGGCTTTCGATGGTGATGCCGACCGTGTCTTCGTCGTCGACGAGCTCGGGCGCGGTCTGTCCGGTTCGACGACAACGGCAATCTTGGCTGCTGCCATGTTGCGGAAGAATCCGGGAGCAACAATCCTGCACAACTTGATCTGCAGTCGAGCGGTGCCAGAGATCATTGTCGAGAACGGCGGAGTACCGGTGCGTACCAAGGTGGGGCACTCGTTCATCAAACAGCAGATGGCCGATACCGGAGCCGTATTCGGAGGAGAGCACTCCGCTCATTACTACTTCAAGGACAACTATCGGGCCGATAGTGGACTCATAGCGGTCATGATGATGATCGAGGAGATGAGTCGGACCGGTCAGCCGCTGTCGGAGATGCGCCAGACCTATGAGCGGTACTCATCGAGTGGTGAGATCAATACCCAGGTCGACGACACACAAGCCGTGATCGAGGTGGTTGCCGCCCGTTACGGACAATACGAACAAGACCGCTTGGATGGATTGACCGTCGACTGTGGATCGTGGTGGTTCAATTTGCGACCATCGAACACCGAGCCACTTCTGAGATTGAATCTCGAAGCCTCTGACCGCGACCAATGCGACGACCGAGTCGCAGAGCTTCTGGCGTTCGTCACATCCGCATGAGAACGTGACCCGATCATCGAATGAACATTTCTCGAAAGAAAGGTGGAGATCATGGCGATCGACCCGCAATTGATCCATGTACTCGTCTGTCCGGAGGACAAACAGGAACTACATCTCATCGAAGCTGAAGACTGCCTCTATAACCCGAGGTTGAAGCGGCGGTACTCGATTCGTGATGGGATTCCGATCATGCTCGTGGAAGAAGCCGAAACCGTGAGTGATGCCGAGCACACGCGATTGATGTCGATCATCGAAGCCGGCGGAGGCATCGTCAGCGGTCGCTGACCGAAAATTCGGTCCGGGTCACACCATCCAGCCCGGTCTACACTCGTCTCGGGCTGATCGAGAGGAACCAGCAGGTCCCGGCCCGGCAGTTCGAACACGTAACGAGGCATGCTCTCGTGATCGTCCTCAGAGACGACGATCTGCCGTTCAGAGCACCTCCATCGTCACATCACTCTTTCCAACGTCCCTTCCGCCATCGTTTCAGGTCACAACTTCAAGGAGTCACCATGTCCTCATCGACTGCTCAGCGCAGAGATTTTCGAGTCGCAGATCTTTCCCTTGCCCCCTTCGGGCGCAAGGAGATTCACCTCGCCGAACATGAGATGCCGGGACTGCGCGCACTGCGTAAGGAATACGGTGTGTCCAAGCCCCTCAAAGGTGCGCGTATTTCCGGTTCTTTGCACATGACGGTTCAAACAGCTGTTCTGATCGAAACTCTCGTCGAATTGGGTGCTGAGGTTCGGTGGGCATCCTGCAACATCTTCTCGACTCAGGACCATGCCGCAGCAGCAGTTGCTATCGGTCCCAATGGAACTCTCGATGATCCCTCCGGCGTCCCAGTCTTCGCCTGGAAAGGGGAGACCCTCGAGGAGTACTGGTGGTGCACCGAGCAGATGATGACGTGGCCTGATGGTGACGGTCCGAACATGATCCTCGATGACGGAGGTGATGCCACACTGCTGGTCCACAAGGGAGTGGAGTACGAAAAGTCGGGTGAAGTTCCCGATCCGACGACGGCATCGAATGCTGAGCTGGCAATCGTGCTCGGACTTCTTCAGCGAGGATTGAAGCAGGACCCCACGAAGTGGACCCGGATGGCTCGGGACATCAAAGGCGTCACCGAGGAGACCACGACTGGCGTCATGCGGCTCTACAAGATGGCCGAACGTCACGAACTGCTCTTCCCGGCGATCAATGTGAACGACTCGGTGACCAAGTCGAAGTTCGACAACTTGTACGGGTGCCGCCACTCACTTGTCGACGCGATCTGTCGTGCAACTGACGTCATGATCGCCGGAAAGGTCGCAGTCGTGTGCGGCTATGGCGATGTGGGCAAGGGATGTGCCCAGTCCTTGCGCGGCCAGGGCGCCCGAGTCATCGTGACGGAAGTTGATCCGATCAGTGCACTTCAGGCAGCGATGGAGGGCTACCAGGTCACAACGATCGAAGAGGTGGTCGGCGAAACCGACATTTTCGTATCTGCGACCGGAAACGATCACATCATCACTGTCGATCACATGGCGAAGATGAAGCACAATGCGATCGTGTGCAACATCGGACACTTCGACTCCGAGATCGACATGGCGGGTCTTGCACGAAGTGGAGCGACGCGCGATGAGCTCAAACCAGGCACCGATTTGTGGACGTTTCCCGATGGTCACTCCATCATCGTTCTGGCCGAAGGACGTCTGGTGAATCTGGGCTGTGCGACCGGGCATCCGAGTTTCGTGATGAGTTGCTCGTTCTCGAACCAGGTCATTGCTCAGATCGAACTCTTCAGCAATACCGATGCCTACCCCACAGGTGTGTACGTTCTCCCGAAGCGCCTCGACGAAAAGGTTGCATCACTTCATCTCGAAGCTCTCGGTGTGACGCTCACAAAGCTGACCGATGAGCAAGCCGAGTATCTGGGGATCGATCCTTCGGGTCCGTTCAAGTCCGAGCGCTACCGGTACTGATCCAGAGCGAATTCCCATGTCTGATGTCAAAAGTCCGTACTTCGCTGAGCGGTTGATGCGGTGCGTCATCGGTCTTGGGCTTTTCGGATTCGGAATCACGCTGTTCATCCGAGCAGACCTCGGTCTCGCCCCGTGGGACGCCTTCCACATCGGCGTGGCCGAGGCACTCGGAGTATCGATCGGAGTCGTGATCATCGGGGTCGGCGCCCTGCTGTTGCTCCTATGGATTCCTCTGCGTCAGCGCCCGGGTCTCGGGACGATTCTCAATGCTCTCGAGATCGGGATCGTCGTCGATCTGACCAAGCCGCTCATCGGAGAACCTGACATGGTCGTGTTCCGTCTGTTGATGGTTGCTGCTGGGCTCTTCGTGATTGGCATCGGCTCAGCGCTGTACATCGGAGCGGGGCTCGGATCCGGTCCACGCGACGGTTTGATGATGGGTATCTCCACACGTCGTATCGGATCACGTGCGATCAGTATCCGCGTGGCGCGCACAGCCATCGAGATGACAGTGCTGGTTGCTGGTGTTCTCCTCGGTGGAACAGTCGGCGTGGGCACGGTTGCTTTCGTGCTCGGCATCGGACCCCTCGTTCAACTCTTCTTGCCGAGGTTCGAGACCCGTGTTGCGAGCGATCCATCGTCGATCGCACTCCGCTGAGACGTCGACACCTCTGATCGGATGTCTCCCAGACGGTAGATGTTTCCCACAGTGAGGTGTGACCCTGCATTGTGCCCCCCGGATCATTGCGGCAACTGAGTTTTCAGGTGACATGAAGGAACTGATCACCCAGTGGAAATTTCGCCACAGAACGAGTGTGACGCGACAACTCGCCCTGATCGCGGTCGAGGCGCTGCACAGAGTCCTTCCAAACTGCGGAGTCGATGTCGTGACTTGGGCTCCGACATCGGATCGACGGAGACGACTACGCGGGTATGACCAGTCCGAACTTTTGGCTCAGGCGATGGCCAGGTGCTTGAAAGTGCCGTGCCGACATCTGCTCGTGCGCGTCGGAGACTCGCCGCAGACGGGCCGGGGACGTCTCGAGCGCTTGTCTTCGGCCCCACGTTTTCGAGCGCGTCCCGTGGGGAGCGGCAGGCAGAGGTCGTGTTGTGAACCCCCTATCCGTGTATTGGTCATCGATGATGTCGTGACCACGGGGAGTACGTTGCGATCCGCTG
Source organism: Ilumatobacteraceae bacterium (assembly GCA_032118015.1). Classification (GTDB taxonomy): domain Bacteria; phylum Actinomycetota; class Acidimicrobiia; order Acidimicrobiales; family Ilumatobacteraceae; genus Casp-actino8. Next base: position 26,603 of record JAULYE010000119.1, read on the forward strand.
GGGCGACCTTGACGAAGGCCGGATACGGTCCTGTCGTCCTGCTGGCTCTGGCACGCACCCCAGGGTGAGTGTTGGCACGACGAGCCCGGTGAGCATATTCAGGAGGTGTCTGGCGATCCTTGGCGTTCGGGGTGCCAAGGTAGCATGGCTCCTCGCATGAGCATTCTCGATCGCATCCTCAGGGCCGGAGAAGGTAAGAAACTGAAGGCCCTCGAGGGTCTTGTTCCGGACATCAACGCCCACGAGGCAGCGGTTGCCGCCTTGTCCGACGACGCGCTTCGGGCCAGAACGATGGAGTTCCGCCAGCGGTTCGAGCGGGGCGAATCTCTCGATGACTTGTTGATCGAAGCCTTCGCCGTCGTGCGAGAGGCCTCGAACAGAGTGATCGGACAACGTCATTACGACGTCCAGCTGATGGGCGGGGCTGCATTGCATTTCGGGTGGGTGGCCGAAATGAAGACTGGTGAAGGAAAGACGCTGGTCTCCAGTTTGCCCGCGTATCTCAACGGCATCTCTGGTCATGGTGTACACCTCGTGACGGTGAACGACTATCTCGCGCGACGCGACTCGGAATGGATGGGTCGTATCCACCGCTGGCTCGGCCTCGAAGTCGGTCTCGTCATTCCCGGTTACCACGAGCAACCAGAACAGAAGCGACGCGATTACGCCGCTGACATCACGTATGGAACGAACAACGAGTTCGGGTTCGATTATCTCCGCGACAACATGGCTACCTCAAAGACCAACAAAGTGCAGCGCGGGCACGCATTCGCGATCGTGGATGAAGTCGACTCGATTCTGATCGACGAGGCTCGTACTCCGTTGATCATCTCGGGCCGCGTCGGAGATGCGGCGAACCTCTACTACCGCTTTGCGTCGATCGTACGTGCTCTCAAGCGCGACGAAGATTACGACGTCGAAGAGGACAAGCGTGTCGTGATGCCGACCGAAAAAGGCATCGAGTCTGTCGAAGCAGAGCTCGGAGTGGAGAATCTCTACGACGAAGTTCAGCGGAACTTGGTTCATCAACTTCAGGTCGCCCTCAAAGCCAAGGAGCTCTACAAGCGCGACAAGGACTACATCGTCCAAGGTGGAGAGGTGAAGATCGTCGACGAATTCACCGGTCGAATTCTCGAGGGCCGCCGATGGAGTGAGGGCATTCACCAGGCAGTCGAAGCCAAAGAGGGTGTCAAGATCAAGGAAGAGAATCAGACACTGGCGACGATCACGCTGCAGAACTATTTCCGCATGTACACCAAGCTCGCTGGCATGACTGGTACGGCACAGACCGAAGCGTCGGAACTGATGAACACGTACGACCTTCAGGTCGTGCCGATTCCGACGAATCGCCCGATTCGCCGAATCGATGAGCCCGATTTGATCTACAAGTCCGAGACCGCCAAATTCGACGCGATCGTTGCCGATATCGAGGATCGATACAAGGTGGGGCAGCCGATCCTCGTCGGAACAGTGAGCGTGGAAAAGAGCGAAACGCTGTCTCGGCTCTTGACCAAAGTCGGTATCCGTCACGAGGTGTTGAACGCGAAGCAGCACTCTCGAGAGGCTGAGATCGTGACGCAGGCCGGCCGATTGGGAGCAGTCACCGTTGCGACGAACATGGCAGGCCGAGGTGTCGACATCCTTCTCGGAGGCAATCCGGAGGGTCTGGCTCGCCGCGCCACGCTTGCAGAGGGATTCCCTGCCGATTCCTTGGATGACGAGTTCACCCTCCCCGTTCCCCTCGACCAAATGCCAGATGACTACCGTGCTGCGCGTGCGGCAGCACAGGCTCGATACGTCCAGTTGTTGCAGACGGTCTCAGCAGAGTGCAAAGCGGAGGGAGACAAGATTCGCGAGCTCGGTGGCCTGTATGTCATTGGCTCCGAGCGACACGAGAGCCGCCGTATCGACAATCAGCTGCGTGGTCGCTCAGGTCGTCAGGGCGATCCTGGAGCGAGCCGTTTCTATCTGAGTCTTGATGATGAATTGATGCGACTGTTCGCAACTGGAGCTCTCAGTTGGGTGATGGGACGGGCTCTGCCTGACGACGAAGCCATCGAACACAAAATGGTCACCAAGGCGATCGAACGTGCTCAGAGCACTGTGGAGCAGCGAAACGCCGAAATTCGCAAGAATGTTCTCAAATACGACGAGGTGATGAACGAACAGCGCAAGGTGATTTATCGCCGGCGCGATCAGATCCTCGATGGTCTGGATCTGAAGTCTGGAGCCCTCGAATATCTCGCCGAAGCAGTGGATTCGCTGATTGAAACGCACTGTGTGAGTGAGGCCGATGACGAGTGGGACGTCGAAGGTCTGGCCAAGGAGCTGAAGACGTACTGGCCCAACGAATTGACTCCGGAGAATCTGCTGGCTGCTCGGACCACCGATGCCATGTACGACATTGTCATGGTCGACGCCACCGCGTATTACGAACGACGCGAAACGGAGCTCTCATCCGTGGTGATGCGCGATATCGAGCGCCAGGTGATGCTCAGGATCATCGATCAGCGATGGCGCGAGCACCTCGAGGAGATGGATTATCTCAAAGAGGGGATCAACCTTCGAGCCATGGGGCAAAAGGACCCACTTGCCGAGTGGCAACGTGAGGGCTACGAGATGTTCGGCATCATGATGAAGGGCATCGCACAGGACTTCGTTCGTTACGTGATGCATGTTCAGGTGGTTCGCAACGATGCTCCTCCGACGATGATCCAGAACGTTCAGGAATCGAAATCGGAGGTGGCACCTTTGACAGCCTCACTGATGTCGTCTGGACCTCAGCTGCGGCCCATGCCGACACCGACTTTGCCGTCGAAACCCAAGACGGTCGTCAACGACGCCTTTTCCAAGACACCGCGCAATGCTCCGTGCCCTTGCGGTTCTGGGAAGAAGTTCAAGATGTGCCACGGGGCCAGCTAGCCGTCGATGCGCGATTTTTCCGATGACATCAAGGACGTCTCTCGGCGGATGTCCGAGGCGAGAACCTATTTGCGAATCGACAGCCAGCGCGAGCGGCTGCGAGAGTTGGAAGCCGAGGTCTCTCGGCCGGATCTATGGGACGACCAGGATCTGGCGAAGAAACTCAACGCTGAGTACGCCAACGTCAAGGGTGATATCGACCTGCACGACACTCTGGGCAGACAACTCGAAGACGTCGAGGTACTGCACGAAATGGCCCGCGAGGTCGACGACGCGTCCCAAGAGGGGGAGATCGAAGCTGGTATTCACGCTCTCACCCGTGCATTACGGGATCTGGAACTACGCAGTCTGTTCACTGGTGAACACGATGAATACGACTGCATCGTGCAGATCAATGCCAAAGACGGGGGTGTCGATGCCCAGGACTGGAGCGAAATCCTGCTTCGCATGTACCAGAGGTGGGCTGAAGGTCGAGGCTTCATTGTCGAAATCGATGACATCTCGCTGGCAACCGAAGCCGGGATCATGTCGGCAGAGTTCACCATCAAAGGGCGATACGCATACGGACTCATGACTTCGGAGCGTGGAACCCACCGTCTCGTGCGCATCAGTCCCTTCGACAATCAGGGTCGGCGGCAGACGAGCTTTGCTGCTGTTCAGGTGTGGCCTGTCATGGATGATCCGGATGTCGAGATCAACGACAGCGATATCCGCATGGAAGTCTTTCGAGCTTCAGGTGCCGGTGGTCAGCACGTCAACAAGACGTCGTCCGCTGTACGGCTGATCCACGAGCCGACGGGTCTCGTTGCGTCGTCCCAGGAAGAACGCAGCCAGTTGCAGAACAGGGAACGAGCGATGACGAAGCTGCGAGCAATGGTCGCAGCGCGGATCGAAGAAGAACACCAGGCCGAACTGGATCGGATCGCAGGCAAACAGGCCACAGTCGGATGGGGTAGCCAGATCCGCAGCTACGTCTTGCAGCCGTATCAGATGGTCAAAGACTTGCGGACGAACATCGAATCGAGCAGCGTTTCCGAGGTTTTGGACGGACACCTCGACGAATTCATGGAGGGGTATCTGCAGTGGCGTCGGTCGGGTGACGGTTCCTGAGTTTGGGCCGCTGATAACCTGAAGGTTCGTGTCGGCCGGGAACGTTCGGCCCCCGTTGGCCCGGAGAAATCGATGATTCGCCTCGACAGTGTGAGCAAAACCTATGGCTCCGAAGCACCCGCTGTGCGTGATGCTTCGTTCGATATCGCCAAGGGTGAGTTCGTCTTCTTCGTCGGACCGTCGGGATCTGGGAAGTCCACGCTGTTGCGACTCATGAACCGTCAGGAACAGCCCGAGCGTGGCACGGTGTGGCTGGTGGGACGAGACATCAATTCGATGGCTGATTCCAAGATTCCGTTCCTGAGGCGCAAGATCGGCAACATTTTCCAGGACTACAAATTGCTTCTGAACAAGACCGTGTTCGAGAACGTGGCGTTCGCACTCGAGGTCATCGGTCGCCCGAAGCACGTGATTCGCCAGCAGGTGCCTGCCGTTCTCGAACTCGTTGGCCTCGCCGGCAAAGAAGACCGTTTCCCACATCAGCTCTCAGGTGGCGAGCAGCAACGTGTCTCGATCGCACGCGCATTCGTCAATCGGCCGCTCATCCTCCTGGCGGACGAACCGACCGGAAACCTCGACCCGGCCACGGGTGAGGGCATCATGAAACTCCTCGACCGAATCAACAACACCGGGACAACCGTGGTGATGGCCACGCACGACCAGCGCATCGTCAATCAGATGCGCCGGCGCGTCGTGCAGTTGGATCGCGGAGTCATCGTGCGCGATCAGGAGCGCGGGGTCTACAACTGATGCTGACGCGAATCAGCTATGCGGTTCGCGAAACGTGGGCGAGTTTCCAGAGAAACGTCACCCTGACTGCAGCGGCGATCATCACCTCGGCGGTGTCCTTGCTCTTGGTGGGCGCGACCTTTCTCATCCAACGGGCATTCGACAATCTGCTCACTCGTTGGAAAGGCGACGTCGAACTGATCGTCTATGTTCGCTCTGATGCCGACCCAGAGCAGATCCAAGTGATCGAACAGGCACTGAGATCGCAGCCTTCGATCATCGATGTCGATCAACTGCGCTACCTCGATCAGGCCGCAAGTTATGCCGAGGCGCAGAAGCTTTTCGCCGGTGATCCGGGAACGTTGCGCCTGTTGACCCCAGAAAACATTCCTTCGCAGTTCAAAGTCGTGCCTCTTGCTCAGGACTCGAACCTGATTCGTGAGCTCGGGGAGCAGTACCGCGCCCTTCCAGGAGTTCGCGAAGTCGCGTACGCACAGGATGTTTTCGATGTGGTGGCACGAGTCTCGCAGTTCATTCGTGTCGCCACGACAGCGATGTCCATCGTGCTCTTGATCGTGGCAGTGGGTTTGATCTGGAACACGATCCGTACAGCAATGTTCGCCCGAAGACGTGAGATCGAAGTCATGAAGCTGGTGGGGGCGACCAACTGGTTCATTCGAATCCCTTTCATGTTGGAGGGGCTGCTTCAAGGACTCATCGGTGCTGTTCTGGCTTGTGCAGGGCTCTGGGGACTGAACTCGGCATGGTCGGGGGCTGTGCTCGATTTCGACGACACCGAACTGTCCGCCCTGGTCGTCACCGGAGGTTTCGTGCGCTGGATCATGCTGCTGATACTCCTCATTGGCGCAGTTGCCGGTGCTGTGGGTTCTGGTATCGCAGCGTCTCGTTTCCTCGACGTCTGACGACCTATTAGGGTTCGGCCATGGCCTACGAGGAAATTCTGTACGACGTCGTCGACAACGTTGCCACGATCACTTTGCATCGGCCCGACAAGATGAACGCATTCACGAATCGAATGCTCAAGGAAATCATTGCGGCATTCGACGAGATCGATGCTGACGACAGTGTTCGGGCTGTGATCGTCACTGGGTCCGGTCGAGCATTCTGCGCTGGAGCCGATCTCTCCGGAGGTGGTGAGACGTTTGCCAAAGGTGGCAGCGACGTTGCTGCCAAGACCGGAGTCGTTCGAGACGGTGGAGGTCTCGTAGCGCTTCGCATCTTCGAATCGACCAAACCGGTGATCGGGGCCATCAATGGCGCGGCCGTGGGTGTCGGCGTGACAATGACTCTTCCGATGGATATTCGTCTCGCAAGTGATTCGGCGCGATTCGGTTTCGTCTTTGCCCGCCGTGGCATCGTGCCCGAAGCGGCGAGTAGTTGGTTCTTGCCAAGGGTGGTCGGCATCTCGCGCGCCGCTGAGTGGTGTTATACGGGTCGCATGATTTCGGCACCGGAGGCCAAGGAGGCCGGGCTCGTACGCAGCGTGCATGCCGCTGACGATCTCCTCGATGCAGCTCGAGGAATTGCCCGAGAGATCGCGGACAATGCCGCTCCCGTGTCGGTCGCTCTGACACGCAAGATGCTCTGGCGAATGTTGGGTGCCGATCATCCCATGGAGGCACACCGAGTGGACTCGCGAGCGATCAACTCTCGCGGAGCGAGTGCAGACGCGCGAGAAGGTGTGATGTCCTTTCTCGAGAAGCGGGCTCCGACGTTCCCGGGCAAGGTCAGCGACGGTCTCCCGGACGTCTTCCCGGACTGGGACGAGCCGACGTTTTCTTGAGGACATTTCGTCGATTGCAGGACCCTGATGCGCATGAATGAAGTCCCCGTTAGCGATGACCGGACTCTCTACGAGCGTGTCGGCGGTGACGAATTCTTTGTATGTCTCGTGGATGAGTTCTACGCGGGCGTTGTGACCGACCAGGTGTTGTGGCCGCTGTATCCGGATCAAAGCGATCTCGAGGGTGCCAAGGAGCGTTTGGCTCTGTTTCTGATTCAGTACTGGGGCGGCCCAACGACGTACATGGAAGTCCGCGGTCATCCCAAACTTCGTCTGCGGCACATGCCGTTTCTGATCGGCCCAAAAGAGCGCGATCACTGGTTGATGCACATGGCAGCAGCGGTCGAATCATCCAGCGACGATCAGCAGATCAAAGACGAGTTGATGTCGTACTTCACCTCGGCAGCCGAACATCTCCGCAACGACACAGGACTTCCGATCAGCACCGCGAAACCCGCTGGAAGGTGAGTCTCAGCCGAACACGACGGTCTTGCGTCCGTAGACGAGGACTCGGTGTTCGAGATGTGCTCGTACGGCCCGAGCGAGAACGATCGTTTCCAGATCACGACCCTTGCGCGTCAGGTCAGCAACCGAATCTCGGTGGCTGACGCGGGCGACCTCTTGGTCGAGAATCGGTCCCTCATCGAGCTCCTCGGTCACGTAATGGGCGGTCGCACCGATGATCTTCACGCCGCGGTCGTGAGCTTGACGATAGGGGTTGGCCCCGATGAATGCCGGAAGGAACGAGTGGTGGATGTTGATGATCCGTGATCGGTAGGCATCGACCAACAGCGGTGAAAGGACCTGCATGTAACGGGCAAGAATCACGAGGTCGACACGTTTGTTCTCGAGCTCGGCGAGGACTGCGTGTTCTTGTTCGGTCTTCGTCTCAGGTGTCACTGGTAAGTGGCAGTACGGCACACCCATGTGTTCGACGAGATCCGCGTGATCCGGATGATTGTCGATGACCGTCACGATGTCGGCAGGAAGTTCCCCTGAGCGCCATCGGCTGAGCAGGTCGAACAGACAATGTGGTTGTTTACTGGCGAGGATTGCGACGCGTGGTTCGACATCGGTGAACTTCAATTCAGTCGTCATCGAAAAAGATGCGACCACGGGTGCGAAGGCTCCCAGGATCTCGTGACGGCCAATGGTCATCCCATCGAGCTCGAATTCGACACGCTGAAAGAAGACCTTCTCGACATCGTCTGTATGTTGCTCGGCGTGGACGATGTTGCCGCCATGTGACGCGATGAAGCCGGCTACCGCGGCAACCACACCTTTTTGGTCGGGACAGGAGATCAGCAGCACACCGGTAGCAGGCACTCCCCAAGTCTGCCGGAGGACACGGTCGAATGACGACAGTGCTGGCGTATGGGCGCAGCTCTCAGCGAGCAAGAAGGGCGTACGTGGCAACTGCGGCAGCAGAAGCCACATTCAGCGAATCCACGCCGTCTGCCATGGGGATGCGAACAAGGTGCGTAGCCAGAGTCAAGGCTGCATCGGACAGCCCGGTGCGCTCGGAACCCATCAAGATCGCCACTCTGTCCTGGGCTCGAATTTCGCCCTCCAGCGCCCTGATGTCGACAGCGGAATCCGACGGTGTCAGGGCGCAGACGACGAAACCCTTATTGCGCATGGCGGTGATGGAGGCGAGCATGTCATCGGTCCGACATGTTGGCAGTTTGAGTGCTGTTCCCATCGAAACCCTCAATGCTCGGCGCGCCAACGGGTCTGAGCTGTTCCTGTCGAGGACGAGGGTGTCGACACCGAAAGCGGTTGCACTGCGAACGATTGTGCCAATGTTCGTCGGATTGTCGACGTCCTCGACGACGATGACCCGCCGTGCAGAGGTCATGCAATCGTCGAATGTCGGAAGAACCGGTCGTTCGAAGATCCCCATGATGTCGAGAGCCACGCCAAGTCCCGTGAGGATGCGGCGAGCATCACGTGCCGCAGCAAAGATCGGCACGCCGTCGGGGATGCGGTCGATCAGTGGTGTGGGTCGATCGGCATCGACGAGTGCAACGACCATCGAGCAGCCGGCATCGAGTGCACGCTCGACGACGAGGTCCCCTTCTGCCACGAACATGCCATGTTGGATCCGCTCCAATTCCTCTGGTTGACGGCCTTTGATGACTCGATGTGGGAGGTTGCGCGGACGCATCTCTCGTTCGCGCAGACGGAACTGTGCGAGTCGCTCATCATCAGGAGACTCGACGGCGATCAGGCGGGAGAGCACGAACGAACTGTTCCTCAGTAGTACCAGGGGTAGGCGGACCAGTCCGGATCGCGTTTTTCGAGAAAGGAGAGCCGTCCCTCTTGGGCTTCATCGGTCATGTACGCAAGTCGGGTCGCTTCACCTGCAAACACTTGTTGGCCGACGAGGCCATCATCGATCAGATTGAAGGAGAACTTGAGCATTCGCTGTGCCGTGGGACTCTTGCTGTTGATTTCTCTGGCCCACTGCAATGCTGTCCGCTCGAGGTCTGCATGAGAAACGACAGCGTTGACCATTCCCATGCGATGTGCTTCCTCGGCGGAGTACTCACGACCCAAAAAGAAGATCTCACGAGCAAATTTCTGGCCGACCTGGCGGGCGAGATACGCCGAACCGAAGCCACCGTCGAAACTCGCAACATCGGCATCGGTCTGTTTGAAACGGGCGTGTTCGGCGCTCGCCAAGGTGAGATCAGCAACCACGTGCAGACTGTGTCCGCCGCCAGCTGCCCAGCCCGGCACCACGCAGATCACAATTTTGGGCATGAACCTGATCAGACGCTGAACTTCGAGGATGTGCAACCTGCCACTTTTGCCAGGATCGATCGATTCCGAAGTCTCGCCGTCGGCATAGCGGTAGCCATCTCGTCCGCGGATGCGCTGATCGCCACCGCTGCAAAAAGCCCAGCCTCCATCGCGCGCGGAGGGTCCATTGCCAGTCAAGATGACACAGCCGACGTCGGTCGACTGGCGTGCATGTTCGAGAGCTGTGAACAGTTCGTCAACCGTATGAGGTCGAAACGCATTACGTACTTCTGGTCGATGGAAGGCGATACGCACGGTGCCTTGATCGACAGCGCGGTGATAGGTGATGTCGGTGAAATCGAACCCAGGAACACGGTTCCAAGCGGTGGGGTCGAAGATGTCGGAGACTCGATCGTCTGTCACATCCGCATTCTCTCAGAGAAGATGCGGCTTGCATCGTTCGGTGGGCACAATTGCGCTGGACTCTGTTGATGTCGAGTGCTGTGAAGTTCCCAATCGCAACGTGTGTCACTCCGATCAGTTGTGGTCAAGTGTCGGAACCGGAGCGTGCGATCAGGTAATTTTGAAAGGTGCGCGAATCTCGTTTCCCCACCTCGGTTGTCTGGCTTGCGGTCTCACTGATTCCCCTGACGGCGTGCGGAGTGTCCTCAGCCCAAGGCGCTCAAGGAGGCCCCCGTCAAGCAGAGGATGTTCCCTCGGTGACCGACCGGGTGATGGACGCGACATCACAAGCCGGTGCAGCGACAACTGCAGACGTGGTTGCGAATCTTCCCGCTCCAGAGGTTTCCGTTCTCGACCGTCCTCTCGTGGCTGTTGGATCCTCGGATGGTCTCGAGACTGCGCGTATTCAATTGCGATTGATCGAGATCGGGTTCTGGCTCGATGGATACGGCGGCGAATACGCCCATACCACCGAACAGGCGGTGATGGCGTTTCAGAAGTACTCCGGGCTCGAGGCAACAGGACGTGTCAATGGCAAAACGGCCTTCGCTTTGACCATGGTGTCGAATCGCGCAGTCGGGATCTCCGATGTCCCCGGCGTCATCGTCGAAGTCGACAAGGACCGCCAACTGTTGTTCTTGATGGTGGATGGACGTTTGGAGTGGGCACTGAACGCGTCGACTGGCAGCGGTCAGTTCTATAAAGAGAGAAACCAAAAGGATCCGAGTCGCTGGGAACAGGGGCGATCGTTGACTCCATCGGGCTTCTTCGTCGTCGATCGGGAGCGCCCCAATGGCTGGTGGAGCGGAGATCTCGGTGAGATCTATCGACCCAAGTATTTCAAGGGTGGCATCGCTTTTCACGGTTCGAAAGTGATCCCCAATTATCCGGCCTCACATGGATGTGTCCGTGTCAGCACATCAGCGATGGACATGATCTGGGCATCTGGTCTCGTCCCGCGCAGGACGGTCGTGTGGGTGTACGGCGCCGACGTTCCCGCGGACCCGCCGAATACACCGGCCAATTCTCCGGCCGTCTAACGCCGGGCAGTCACCGAAGCCTTGCCGGTCGGGGTCTCACGCCCCTGCGAGCGACCCGCCGTAGACCTGCCACGCAAGAGCGGACTTGGCTGTGATCGACAGCACCAGGTACGCCTTCTCGGCAAATAGGGGATTGGCGAACTTGCCCTTGCCGCGATACGCGAGCCACATATTGAGTGCGAACCCGTTGAACAGCAGGAATAGTGTCACGAAGATCACGTAGACGAACCCTGGGACACCATCTCCATCGCCAGAGGAAAGCCAGAACTGAATGACGATGCCGATCCACGGCACGAGGCCGACGATACATCCGTATACGAATGGTGACCAGCGAACCGGACGGACGCCGATATTCGACTGCTCCATGATCAAGCCGAAAAAGATCATTGCCGCGTTGGCTCCGAACATCATGACGAGCGCTGTGAGTTCTGAAACTCCGGCAAGCATTGCGATCAGGACCACCATCAACGATGCGCTGATCGAGTATTCCCACCAACGGAATGGATTCACGCCTTGGGTGATACCAGCTTCGTACTTGCGTCGAAAGATTGTCCCTACGCCAAGATGATCGATCGCAGCGAGCAGGAGGAAGACGGCGACGAGCCACTCCACGCGCAGATCGAAAATGTCTCGCGAACCGTATTGGCCACTACCGGGAGCATCGGTCAGGAACGAACCGCGAACAGGGAGCTTTGCTGCCTCGGCAACGATGAGGAGAACGATCGCCTGAATGACGAAGAGAACACCGAAGACGACATTCAGATTACGGAGGCGCTGTAACGCAGACGTCGGGTGATCGTTCATGAACTCTCCAAAAGGGTGTGTCGACCGTGTCGCGATGGACGTATCGAGTTGGCTGGTGGGATTCGAACTGAATCTCCGTGCTCAGCATAAGCATCAAGAACGCCCACATCGTGCTCATATGCCCTGGACCCAAGGTTTGCCAAGAGATGCCTCAGCGGGGCACACAGGAGATTTCGATGCATGAAATCCGATCGCTAGGTGAATTCACTCCTCGTTGACATCGCTGTGACCCCTGAGACAGCCAGATGTCACTTTCATGAGGTATGTATGAACACATGCGAATTCTTCTGACCAATGACGACGGTATCGATTCGATTGGGCTGCATGTCCTTGCACGGGCGATGCGTAGGTTCGGCGACGTGGTCATCATCGCTCCAGACAGAGAGTTCTCCGGGGCCAGTGCGGCTCTGGGGGCGCTCCATCTCATACAGCCCGAAGTGCAGCGAGCTCATGTGGAAGGAATCGAGGAGGCCTGGGCCGTGACTGGTCCTCCGGCGCTGTGCGTGATGTTCGCTCGACTCGGGGCATTCGGAGAGCCGTTCGACTTGATCGTGTCAGGGATCAATCCAGGAGCGAATGTCGGGAGGTCGGTGTACCACTCGGGAACCGTGGGAGCTGCGCTGACTGCGCGCAACGGCCGAGTCTCGGGAATCGCCGTGAGTCAGGCAGTGACCGGATTCGGAGTCGAGGGCCAGGCGTGGGACGAGATGCTCATCGGGCAGAAGTGGGACACCGCAGCCGATGTTGCATCGGCCTTCGTCGAAGGTTTTCTTGCACATCCACCGCAGGAGCCTGTTGTCGTCAACCTCAACGTTCCAAACGTGGAAGTCGCAGATCTCAAAGGCTGGAGATTCGGTGAGGTCGGCTACGAACCTCCGCGACGTATGAGCACGGCAACTCTCGAAGCCAAAGAGGGCTACGAGGGAACATACGCCGTGAAGATGTCATGGGGAGAACCGGTGCTGCTTCCCGAAAATACTGACGGCGGACTCGTCGAGACAGGATGGGTGAGTGTCACCTATCTGTCGTCATTCGCACATGACACGCGTTCGGATCTCGGTCTCGCCCAAAAGGCACTCGACGCTCTGTTGGACGATCGACGATGATCGATCAGAGAACGATGACGGGAGTGCCGATCTGGGCGAACTCCCATACGAAATCGGCATCCAGGTTTGCTTGGCGCTGACATCCGCCGGAGAGTCGTTCTCCCAACTCTTCTTCGGTCTGGTACAGGCTCCCATCATCGACGCGTACCGGGAGCGCGTGGAAGCCGATGGCGCCGATGTCGGTCTTCAGCCAACGCACCATCTTGTAGAGGAAGGCTTTGCCATTCCACGCCGTCGAAACATCCGAGCGGCTGTACACCTCGTGAGTGCCGGGAGTCTCATTTCCATACTTGCTACCTGAGACGAGCCACGAGCGAATGATTTGTTCGTTTTCGTCGATGGCCCAGACACGCTGGCCCATCCTCTCGAAAACCAACCGGCGACCGGAACCAGAATTGGCCGGCAACGGAGGAGCTTCGGAGCCTGTGGAGGCCACTGACGACAGTGGGAATCCCATTGCATCGACAGCTCCTGGTTCTGGTACTGGTGTGCGTACGACGTTCAGGGGCTCTTCGGGCCAAATACCCAGTGACACGCCTGTCTCGCGACCGGCGACGCCATCCACGTACATCTCTCGTTCCACTTGAAGTCTTTTGACCGCTTCGGCCGTGCGAACTTCGTAGGTTCCCGTGATCGGGCCTGACAGGTAACCGGCAGCGACGAGGGCTTCCTGTAGACATTTGACACTGTTGCCGCTCGCACCCTGACCGAGTGGGCTCGGCTTCATCTGGCACGGTTCCGTATCTTCCAGTGCCGTCTCGTCGATGTCTTGGAGACCGGCTTGTACGAGAGCGGGGTCAGCGCCGCCAGGCCCGACTAGATCGGATGGAACCGAAGTTGATGTTGCCGATGTCGATCCGGACGTTTGCGAGCCGGTCGTGAGCACAGCGGCAACGAGACAGGCGGCAGCTATCAATCCAACTGCTGACATCAAGAGGTTGCGATGTTGGGGAGAGGTCATGGCGATGGTGTGGTGTGGGGCGTGTACATCGGACCCCCTCAGACTACTTGCGGGTTCGGTCGCAAATTGGGCACGGGCGTCACAGCTCGTGATTCCGAAAGACCCAACCGAAGGAGCGATAAATTGACGTGTGTTGATCGGAGATCACCTGGTGGATATGGTTTGGCTGACCAGTTGAGGGAGAAAGCGTGATTCTCGGAGTCGTCATTCTCTTCGCCATCGTTGTGGCCGCTGTTGTCGTGTTGCGGCGGCGAACACCAGAACGTCCCCTGCCTGCGACTCAGCGATCTGGCGCACCTCCCCAACAGCGCACAACCGACATTCCGCAATACCTCGAGGCGCTTCTCACTCGCTGGGGATCAGCAGGCCTGATGTCTGCTGAGCAAGCCGAGAGCATTCGCTCCTATGAGCGTTCGGCCATCGAGGCCGAGCCGGTTCGCGTAGAAGGCTCGCGGGTCCACACAATTGCTGAAGCCATTGGGTACATCGGTGGGATGCTCGGACTCGGCGGCATCATCTCTTTACTCGCGGAATTTTGGAGCGATTTCGATGATGCTGCACGGCTGGGCATACCTCTCACCGCGGCTGTTGTTTTCTGCGTTGCTGGCTCAGTCGTTCCGGAGCATCGCAATTCGGCGATGGTACGCCTGAAGACCTTCGTCTGGCTCTTGGGCACGGCCGCATCGGCAGTAACGGCGTGGGTGTTCACCGACATCATTCTCGAAGCAGAAGAACTCCGTCAGCACTGGCTTGGGGTCGGCATTGTCACAGCGATCGTCAGTGGGGTGCTCTGGGCGGGGCGCAACCGGCCTGTCCAGCAATTCACGGCTCTGGCTGGAGTGACCGTTGCACTCGGCACAGGAGTCGGTGAGTTCGCCTCGGTCGGTATGAGCGGTCTTGCGATCTGGGTCGGTGCAGTGGGGCTCCTTGCATTTTCGCTTCGTCGAACAAAAACACACGATGACGTCTTCGTCCTTGCAGGTTCGATCGCCGCTGTGGTCGGTGCATATTTGACAACCGCGACATGGATGGGCCCTGGGCTCATTTTTGTGATCGTGACCGGAATGGTCATGACTTCTCCCGCTGTGGTCACTCGATTGCAGGTGCCCTCTCCCCATCCGTTGATCATGGGAGTTGCTGGAGTACTCGCCCTTGCCCAAGCGACACCTGCAAGTCTCGCTCACTTCGCTAATCGTGCAGGAGTGGTGACTGGTCTTGTGGTTTGGATCTCAGGGATCCTCATCAGCGGGTTGGTCGGCCTGGGCATTCTGCGTCTCGGATTGGTCCTGCGCATCGTCTCGGGGGCACTGATGATCGGAGGACCTGCAGTGACGACTGCGCAATCAGTGGGGTTCGGTGTGGTCTTCGGTTTGGTGACGGCTGTGGCGCTCATTGTCATTGGTTCTCGACCTGGGAGTGCTTGGATGTCGGCTTTCGGTCTCGTCGGACTCCTGGTGTTCATTCCCTGGACGATCGGTCATTACTTTCCGGGCCAGGGTCGAGCGCCGGTATTGATCATCGTCTCAGGTCTCGTCCTGGTCGCGGTCGCAGTTGGCCTGATGCGAATCAGTGGACGATTGCGTGGTGAGCTGACGAGCACCACTGAGCACGGTCCCGCAACGAGTGGTTCGTGAGAATGTTGGATGAGTGGACTCACGTGTATCCCTGGCACTCATCCGACCGTGTCCGAATAGTGTCCGAGTGATGGCGGAAGGGAATCTCGACTCCTCTCACGGCTCATATGACTTGATGAGTGATGCTGTTGCCATCGCTGTTGTCGATCTGCTGACCGCTTTGGGACCAGATGCAGTTCACACAACGGCTGTTGCGAATGCAACTGGGTATTCCGAATCGGATCTGGATGAGACGTACGGTCATGCAGGGGAGTTGCTCTATCTCGCTTGGGAGCGGTTGCTGAGAATCGAATTCGAGGCTCTCGTTGGGCAGGCTCAGGAGTTGATGTCGGGGAACTTTGCATCGTTGAACAATGATGAAACTGTGTCGTCGCACCGGCGCGCTGCCGTGCATCTGCTTGTTGTCGCCCACAGGTTCGATGAACTGAAAGAGGGACTGCCACCGGACGTGCAACGAGTGTTGTCCGAGCATGAGACGGAGTACATCGATGATTCTGATCGATCCGTTCTACGGGGGATCCTCGGCTGGCTGTGTGGAGTGCTCCTCGATCCCAGTAGAAGTCCTGGGGACTCCTTGAAGCTGTTGCCGGACATCAACTGGCACGATCGATGTTGGAGACAATTCGGTTCACATCGAACCGTCCAGGAGACCCCGGAGATGACTCTGACCTTCGATGGCGTCAGCGCGTTTTCCCAGAGCATTTTTCTGGCATGTACGCGGATCGTGGCCGAGGGAGGAGTGAGCCGAGCAACGCTGGTGCGGATCGCTCGAACTGTCGGCTGTCCCCCAGCGGTTGTATATGAGATGTTCGGTCGCCAAGAACACTTGCTCGCGCAGTACATGCAGTTCGTCTTTTCCACTTTGTTCTCGTATTCCCGTCTCGCCCCACTTCTCGAAGATGCAGCACAGGCAGAGATGCGAGTCAGAGTGTGGCTCGGGCCAAACCTTGCGATGCGACGTGCAGCGCTCCTCGAATCCGTCCTGGCGAGCGGTTTTTCACCGTTCCTCAAGACCGCCTATGTGGATGCACTGGAAGAGGGTCTTGCAGATCTGCAAGTTGCACAGTTGCAGTCCTCGCCGTCGCAGACCCTCAACTCCTATCGACGATTCATCGCATCTCGCCAACTCGTTCTCGGTTTAGCGGTTTTGAAAGAAGTGGACACCGACACACGAACGTCCGAACTGGGTCCATTTCTGGCATCTTTTCTCTGCGACGAGAACTGAAAACTCAGCCGCGGCCCACCAGTAGGAATCGTTCAGTCAGTTGAAACCTGCTCCCACACATTGCGCGCCCCCGAATGTCCTGTACGCAGAGTGGAAATTGCACTGAAGGTTCCCGCGGCCAGAACAAGCACCACGACGAATGCCGAAAGCAAGCGGGTGCTACCCGTTGGTGAACCGTCCTCTCCGTAGACAGGGCCCCGTCGACTCCTATAGATCCACACGATCGTGGCGACAAGATAGATGCCAACGAGAAATTGAAGGCGGCCACCCATGTCAGCGTGGTCTTGAAGCAGATCCGGAATCGTCTGTCCGGCATCGATGTACTGCTTCTCGAGAGCGCGACCACTGCGCGCAGCAAGAATCGTGCCGACGAATGCCAGTAACAGGACAACGATGGCGAGGGACCCGTAGCGACGTCGAACGCTTGGCGCAACGAGCATCGCGACAGTTGCAATCAGCGACAGGGGGATCAGGACAACAGGGATGTGGACGAGGAGAGGATGGGATGGAATGTTGCCGAAGGAATCGATCATGGGCGGGACCTCGTGTGGGTGATCAAGGTACTGATCGCCGGCTCCGACAAGCCTTCGAAACGCGGCATCCGACCCATGCCGTTGGCAATTGTGAGTCGAATGCGCAGGTCGCTGAAGATTGTGCCCAGAACCAAAAGGGGAAAAGGTGCCAAGGAGCGTCGAAGCACAAGAGCAGAGTAATCCCCTTGGACAATCACCAATAGGGACTTTGGTCTCGAAATTGGAGTAGGCGCCCATCGAGTGCGGGCATCACTCGAGCGAGACCATCCCCAAACCTAGGATCGCAGCCATGGACTGGATATCGAACCCCGATGCGTGGAGTGCGCTCGTAGCACTTCTCGCTCTCGAAATTGTGCTCGGCGTGGACAATGTGATCTTCATTTCGATCCTTGCATCAAAACTTCCGCTCGAACAACAAGACAAGGCGCGACGAGTCGGCATCTTGGCAGCTGCAGGAATCCGAGTGTTGATGTTGCTGGCCGTGGGGTGGATCGTGACCCTGAAGAAGGATCTGTTCTCGATCGGTGACCTCGGTTTCAGCGGGAAGGAGTTGATCCTGCTCGTTGGCGGGCTGTTCCTCATCTTCAAAGCGACACGAGAGATCCATCACAAACTCGAAGGTGACAGTGGTGGCGGGTATGGCAAAGCGGCTCCGACTTTTGCCGCTGTTATCGGCCAGGTGCTTCTGCTCGACTTCATCTTCTCAATCGACTCGGTGATCACCGCCGTCGGGATGACGACCTATGTGCCAGTCATGGTGATTGCAGTCCTTGGTGCAGTCGCTGTGATGCTCGTTTCATCCAAAGCGATTTATCAGTTCGTCAATCGTCATCCATCGGTGAAGATGCTGGCCTTGGCATTTTTGCTGTTGATCGGCTTGACCCTGATTGCCGAGGGGATGGGGGAGAAGATCCCCAAGGGCTACATCTACGCGGCGATGGCGTTCTCGGTACTCGTCGAGATGCTCAACATCGGTGTCAGCAAGCGTTCGAAAAAGAAGGTCGAGCCCGTCCATCTGTACCAGCGGATGAATGACGAATACTTCCTCAATTATTGAGTCGACCGATGGACGCACTCTGTGCTGTCCCGTAGTCAATGACAACGAAAAGGGCCTCCCCGGCACTGCCGGGGAGGCCCTTTTCACAACCAGATGAAATCAGGCGATTTCGAAACGGTCCAAGTTCATGACCTTGTCCCAAGCAGCGACGAAGTCACGGACGAACTTCTCCTTGGCATCGCTGCACCCGTACACCTCTGTGAGGGCACGCAACTGCGAGTTGGAGCCGAAGATCAGGTCGGCACGGCTGGCCTTCCACTTCACTGCTCCACTCTTGCGGTCTCGACCTTCGAAGATCTCTTCGGTCTTGTCTGTCGGTGTCCACTGGATGGACAGGTCGGTCAAGTTGACGAAGAAGTCGTTGGTCAGAGTTCCTGGACGATTCGTGAGGACACCCAGTTCGGACTGCTTGTGATTGGCATTCAGCGCACGCATACCGCCCACGAGGACCGTCATCTCCGGAGCCGACAGAGTCAGCAGGGTTGCACGCTCGAGGAGCAGCTGTTCCGTGGTGACGATGTGGCCAGGCATCAAGAAGTTGCGGAATCCATCGAAGGTCGGCTCGAGAACAGCGAAGGACTCAACGTCGGTCTGATCCTGCGTGGCATCGGTACGACCCGGTGTGAACGGAACCGTCACCTTGACACCGGCATCCTTGGCAGCCTTTTCGACAGCAGCGCAACCGCCGAGGACGATGAGGTCGGCCATGGAGACCTTCTTGCCTTTCTTTGCCGAAGCATTGAAGTCTTTCTGGATCTTCTCGAGGGCCCCGAGGACCTTGTCCAGCTCAGCAGGGTTGTTGGCATCCCAATTCTTTTGTGGAGCCAAACGAAGACGAGCACCGTTGGCGCCGCCTCGCTTATCGGTTCCACGGAAGGTGGCTGCTGAGGCCCATGCGGTTGAGACGAGTTGCGACACGGTGAGGCCGGACGTGAGGATCGTCTCTTTGAGCTTGGCGATGTCCTTCGAGTCGATCAGCTTGTGATCGACTGCGGGCACCGGATCCTGCCAAATGAGAACTTCCTTGGGAACCAACTTGCCGACGTAGCGCGCACGCGGGCCCATGTCGCGGTGTGTCAACTTGAACCACGCACGAGCGAACGCATCGGCGAACTCGTCCGGGTTCTCGTAGAAGTGACGCGAGATCTTCGCGTACTCCGGATCGAACTTGAGTGCAAGGTCGGCGGTCGTCATGATCGGTGCATGGCGCTTGTTCGGATCGTGGGCATCGGGGACCGTGTTGGCCATTGCGCCACCCTTGGGAATCCACTGCTGAGCACCTGCGGGACTCTTGGTGAGCTCCCAATCGTTTTCGAGCAGGATCTTGAAGTAGTCGTTGTCCCACTGCGTTGGATTGGTGGTCCATGCACCTTCGATACCAGAGGTGATGGTGTCGACTCCGGCACCTGAACCCATCGAGTTCTTCCAGCCGAGCCCCATCTCTTGGATCGGCGCAGCTTCGGGTTCCGGTCCGACGAACTTGCCCGGATCGCCTGCTCCGTGAGCCTTGCCGAAGGTGTGACCACCAGCGACGAGCGCAACAGTCTCTTCGTCGTTCATCGCCATACGGGCGAACGTCTCTCGGACGTCACGAGCCGACAGGAGTGGATCGGCGTTGCCATTGGGGCCTTCGGGGTTGACGTAGATCAGACCCATCTGAACTGCAGCAAGCGGATTGTCGAGTTCGCGATCACCCTTGTACCGCTCGTCGCCGAGCCATGTCTTCTCGCTGCCCCAGTACGTGTCGTCCGGCTCCCAGACGTCGGCGCGACCGCCACCGAAGCCGAAGGTTTTGAACCCCATCGATTCGAGAGCAGCGTTGCCTGTGAGAACGAACAAGTCGGCCCACGAGATCTTCTTGCCGTACTTCTGCTTGATCGGCCACAAAAGTCGGCGAGCCTTGTCGAGGTTGCCGTTGTCAGGCCAGCTGTTCTGGGGAGCGAAACGGTGCATACCGGTGCCTGCACCACCGCGACCGTCCTGAATACGGTACGTGCCTGCGGCGTGCCACGCCATGCGGATGAAGAATCCGCCGTAATGGCCGTAGTCGGCGGGCCACCAATCCTGTGAGTCGGTCATGAGTGCCTTGAGGTCCTTCATGACCGCATCGAGGTCGAGGGACTTGAAGTCCTTGGCGTAGTCAAAATCCTCTTCCATCGGATCAGCGACGGCAGGGTTGTTGTGCAACACCTTGATGTTCAGCTGGTTCGGCCACCAGTCGATGTTTCCGGTGCCGAGTTCTGGTGTGGTCATCACCCCGGTCACGGGGCATTTGTTTTCGTTACTCATTGCTTCTCCTGTTGTTGTCTGGATTGTTTGTGAACGGATCCGATCGCTGGGCATGAACCGAAGCGATCAGACAAGAACCTTTGTTTCGTCGCTGGATGTCCGCTTGCAGTCGGGGCAACGGCCCCAATAGGCGACTTCTGCCTCGTCGACGTCAAATCCGTGCATGTCGGATGCTTCGAGACACGGACGGTACCCAACTGCGCAGTCGACGTCGACGATACGGCCACAGTCTCGGCAGATGAGATGGTGATGATTGTCTCCGACACGGTTCTCGTAGAGAGCTGGTGAGCCGATGGGTTGGATGCGTCGAATGAGACCTTTGTCGACGAGAAGACTGAGAGCGTCATAGACAGATTGTCGGGAGATTGCTCCGATGTCGGACTTTGCGGTTTCCGAAACGTCGTCGGCGGTGCAGTGGGGCTGGTGAGCGACGGCACGCAAGACGGCGAGTCGCTGAGGCGTGATGTGGAGTCCATGACCCTTGAGCGCATCGGCGTAGTTGGGGGACACGTGTTAGAGAGTAGACAAATTTGGACAAAGTACAAAGTTTGGACGATGTGAAGTCCGTCTCGCCTCCATAGGCTCAGCGTTCTTCTATGGACTTCCTTCCGGACCTCGCAGTGCAGACGCCACTATGGCTTGCGCTGCTCACTGTCGGAGTCAACGCAATCGTGGGTGGACTGCGAGCATCGATCGATGACCGTCACCACTGGGACATCGTGGGACTGTCGACGTTTGCCGTCCTCATGGGTCTTGGCGGAGGGTTCATCCGAGACTTCTTGATCGGCAATCTTCCCGCAGAAAGTCTTCGGCGCCCATGGTTCTTGGCGACGATCGCCGGATGCGTCGTGCTCGTTCTGCTTGCCGGAGAGCGCATCGCCCGGGTGCAGCCACTCGTGACGTTTCTCAACTCTCTCGCCCTCGGTTTGTTCGCAATCACGGGGACGGCATATGCCTTGCGTTCGGAACTTCCCATCGTCTCGGCACTTTTCGTGGGAACAGTCTCAGCCGTTGGAGGTGGAGTTCTGGTGTCGATCATGAAGGACGAAGTGCCAGGAATCCTTCTAGCGAGCGCCCCTCAGGCACTCTTGGCGCTTTTGGTATCGGGGGTCTATTCGGCAACAGATGTATGGAGCTCTCGCGCTGCGGCGGTGGCTGGTCTTGCGGCTGCAATTGCGGCCTATTACACAAGCGAATACCTGGGAGTTCGCACCCGACGTGCCGTGGGGATCAGGGCACTATTGCTGACTCGCGAAGATCGGGCGAATTAGGCGAGTTCGCGCCTCAGGCCTTTGGCGGCGCGATCCCCGATTTTGTTGAACACGAGACCCAGTCCGATGTTCATCGGGGTGAATAGACCATTGAAGGTCAATTCGGCGTCATATGTGATGTCGCAACCCTGAGACGTTGGGGTGATCGTGATGCGATCGATGGAGGTGAACACGGAGTTCTTTCCGACGAGCAACACGTTGGCGTCGGGTGAAAACTCCTTTGTCTCATATCGCAGCATGATGGGGCGTCCGGCAATGGAGCCCACTGTCACGTCGAAGACTGCGTCTGTCGCCGGCCCCGAACCTTTCACCTGAACCACCTTGCTGATGCCAGGGTCCCAAGCTGGGAATGTCGTCATGTCCGCCATCAGGCGGAACGCTTCTTCGGGTGACTTCGAACTGGGAACTGTTACGACGTACTTGGGCATAGTTCCTCCTAGGGAGCTGTGGATCCGGAGTTGTTGTCGTCGAAGCCACAGACATCGGACCCGTAGCGATCGAGCACTTCAGTCGCGGCTGTTACGTCTGGAGACGACATCATCTCGAAGATCTCTTGCATGGCAGTTGCGTCGTTCTCATCAACGGCGCTGAGCTGTTCGAAGATGGGGGCGATCAACTCGAGTGCATCACGCACGTCTTCGTTGGGCGCCTTCTTGGCCAGGTCGACCAGCATCTCAGCGGCTGCAGAAATGTCAGTCTCGATGTTCAGATCCTCGAGTTGCTCGATCTCTCGACAAAAGGCATCATCGCTCGAGGACGGCGCCGAGTCCCCTCCGCACGCAGCAAGCGCCACTGAGGCAGTCAATAGGGAAAAAGTGATGAGGCGCAAGTGGCGAAACATGAGCGCACCGTACCTGGAGTCGAGGCTCTCGTCAGCGATGCCTACATGTGGATCTCTGGTGCCTTCGTCTCGATGGGGCCGAATGAGGGGGACGTCAATCGTCTGAGGTGTTTCTTCGACGTCGGAGGAATCGCAGGCGTATCAGTCGGTTGTCGATGACGAGCAGGAGCAGCACAGCCCATCCGACTGCTGAGATGACAAAAGTTGGGATCAGCCAGGTCGGTCGATATTCGAAGACCACCGTGTGACGCCCCGCGGGTACCTCGACGGCAAGGTAGAGAGCATCGAGTGGGACGATGCGCGTGTCCTGGCCGTCGACCTGCGCACTCCATCCTGATCCGGCCTGTCTCGGATAGGAGACCAAAGACGGGACGTCGGATGTCCCAGAAATCTCGATGCGCTCAGGTTGAAGGTGAGTGACGTCCCAGCGCGTGACGGAACACTGAGCGATGCAGGTATCGCTGACGATCGATGTATCTGCTTCGACAAGTGCTATTTCGGAGAGTGATTCCACGGTGGTACGCAGTACGTCATTGATGTCGTTGCGGTCGACTATGCGGGCCACTGGCCACGACAAGGCTTCTCCGCGCCAATCAGGGTTGCGATACACATCGAGAACTCCCTCGCTTCGAAGCGGTTCGTTCCAACCCTGAGCAACTGTTGAGTCGAATTGGGTTCGGTCGACGACGAGATGTCGTATTCCTGTTCGGGCCGCGATGTGCGTATCGATGGGAGGAAGAAGATTGCTCCGCAGGGGAAGGTCGATCAAGGGGTCGGGATGGAAGCGTTGGAGTGCGTCGGCCCATCTGCGCGTGATCTGAACGCCACCGTCGTACCCATCGATCGAACGAATGCCAACCAGGGTGTTGGCGTTGGGTCGCAATCCCACGACGACATCGGGAAGAGGTCCGAAATCGGGCGTCAGAGCGATGGTGTATCCCTCTTCGCGTGCGAGCCAGTCCGTTGTTGCGGACCGTGCATCAGTGAAAGGCATATCGGATCTCAGGTATTGAGGAATCGATGAGGTGGATCCGATGAGAATTTCCGCAAGCGCAAGCCCTCCGAGTGCCCACATCAACCGCTCGGGGCGATGGAACGCGTGTGACAACGCCAGTAGTGCAATGACGACGAGGGCGGTGAGTGCCCAGATCGTCATGGTCAATCCATCGGGCAGTGTCGTGGTGCCGATCATGTAGACGACACCGACAACGATGGCGATCGGTGTCACGATCAGGACTGGACGATCGATGCGTGACCGGACAGCGTCAAGACCAATAGCAGCCAAAACACACATGGCGAATGAGAAGATCACCAGCCATCGTGCTGAGACGCGAGCGAAGTCGAATCCCGGAAGGAGGCGAAACGCCGCGCGGAAAACGAAGGTGCGCGGACCGAGGGAGATGACGAACGATCCAAGTGCCAATGCGGTGAATGCGAGAGCCATGATTCGTTTTGCTGGCAGTCGAACACTCGATGCGACGCCAACGACAGCCAAAATCACGAGACAGACACCGAGATAGGCGATCGGTTCGAATGACCCCACGAAGAATCCTGGGTTGACCGAGCGCACGGTTCCCAGAATTGCTCGAGCAGAACGATGAACGGTCAGAGCGAGGTCAGCAGTTCCAAGCGCACCGATGTCGCGTCCACCGCTGAGGGCGCTGTGGCGAGTGGCCTCGAGAGCCGCCCACATCTGCGGTAGAACCAGAACGACACCGAGCAGGACTCCACCTAGGACTGTCGGTGCAGATGTTCGGGGATGTGGAGTCCGTACCTCAGCCGTGCGGGCTACGTGCCACATCGACGCCATCCAGAAGACCACAGCGGTCACTGCAACTTGGTAGGTCAACTGTGGATGTCCAGCTGAACAGACTGCTGCTGT
>JAULYE010000120.1:0-3474 GCA_032118015.1 Ilumatobacteraceae bacterium
GAGTGGTGCGCGAAATCGGCGACATCGCCACTGACTTAGCCGCACTGCACGATGTTGTTGCAGGAGAAACTCGCCTCGGCGTCATCGGCACGACGGGCCGTTGGCTGATGCCCCAATTTCTCACTCGGTTGCGCGAAATCCACCCGGACGTGCGACCTGTGATTTCTGAAGGGGGCACCTCGAGCCTGACTCCGCGCTTGGTGTCAGGACACCTCGATGCGGCAATCGTTCACCTCCCCGTCGACGAGCCCGAAATCCAGGTCGAACCTCTCTTTGCAGAGGACCTCGTCCTCCTCGTCCACACTCGTCATCCTTGGTCCTCAGAGCGCGAGCTACCGATCACAGCTCTTGGTGATCACCCCATTTTGCTTCCACCTGCATCAGCCACTTTGCGACGCATCATCAACAAGGCCGCCGATGCTCATGGAGTCACGCTGCACACGCAGGCCGAAATCGACGGTGTTCGACTACTTGCGTCCCTGGCCTTCGAGGGGTTCGGCGCGGCCATCGTCCCCGCAACGGCGGTTCCAGTGTGGTTGCGAGGTGACTTCACGGTCATCAACGTTCCCGAACTCCCACGTCGTGTCGTCGGCTGGACGCAGCGCCGTCGCCCCAAACCCGGACCGCCGACTCGTGCCGCTCTCGAAATCGCCCGCACCATCATCCAACGACGCGAGGGGCGCCAACCGGGACTGCACGTCGGCCCCGAATCGCTGTTGACGACCTCCTGAGTAGGTCTCGCCTACGCTGACCTCGTGTACCGGGTCGACCTCAAGTCACGTGTTCCGGGCGTTGCTCGTGCGAGCGTGCGCAGAGTTGCCGATCGCCGCGTGGTCTGGCTCGACATAACCGCCGAGTCGCATCGGGGAGCACTGACATCGGATTCGTCCAGCATGATCGAGGCCGCCGCCCGAGCAGCATTCGATGCCCGCATCCCTTTCGTTGCCGTCATGGCATCCTCGGGCGCAGACATTCGAGAGGGCTTTGCTGCACTCCATGGTTGGGGACTAGCTGCCAAGGCTCTCACCGATTGCTCGGGCTTCGTGCCGACAATCATCATTGTCGACGGCCCCGCAGTGTCAGGGCCTGCACTTCTCCTCGGCATAGTGGACCACGTCATCATGACTCAGAACGCGTACGCGTTCGTCTCCGGCCCGACAATGGTCGAAGAGTTCACCGGTGTGTCGATTGACAATGACGAACTCGGCGGCGCTGGCACACATGCCCGATATTCGGGGGCTGCCACAGCCGTCGTCGACGATCTCGAAGGTGCCGTCGAATACGTCGAGCATCTGCTGTCCTACCTTCCCGACCACCTCGATGCAGAGCCTCCACCGGTCGCGACCAACGACGATCCGATGCGCACCACCCCAACTGCTGGCACCGTCATCCCGCCCACATCCACGGGTAGTTACGACGTCAGAACGGTCATCGCCGACATCTGCGACGACGGCGACTTCCTCGAACTGCGAAGTCAGTGGGCCCCCAACCTTGTGACGTGTCTGACCACCTTCGACGGGCAACCAGTCGGCGTGGTCGCCAATCAGCCGCTCGCCCTTGCTGGCACGATCGACATACCTGCATCGCAAAAAGGTGCTCGCTTCGTGTCGTTCTGCGATGCCTTCAATATCCCGATCCTCACGTTGGTGGACACCCCGGGGTTCTATCCCGGCAAGGATCTCGAATGGCGGGGAATGATTCGCCATGGAGCCCAATTGGTTTTCGCCTATGGGCGAGCGACCGTGCCGCGCATCTGCGTGATTCTGCGCAAGAGCTACGGGGGTGCCTACATCGTCATGGACTCCAAGAAGATGGGAAACGACCTGTGCCTTGCATGGCCCTGGGCTGAACTCGCAGTGATGGGAGCCGGTCAAGCAGCAGCCATTTTGCAGCGCCGCTCCACTCCTGAAGAACGGGCTGCATTCGAGGACGACTACACGACGCGCCTGCTGAATCCCTACATTGCAGCCGAACGCGGGTACATCGACGCCGTGATCGAACCGGCACAGACACGCGAGACGATCTGCACAGCCCTGCGCGTCCTTGCCGACAAACGAGAGCAGTTTCCCGGTCGAAAACACGACAATTCACCCCTGTGACCGGCGAGGTGTCGGTCGATATTTTCGACTCGATTGGATCTCGATTGGATATGAGGTCGGACACTGCCACGTGGGTAATCTGGCACTTCGGAGGAGAAAGCCTCCGACACACACGCACAACCCGAACAACGGGTTTCGATATGAAGGGGACGATCTACGGTGCCCGACACCATCACGATCATCGACGACCGCACCGGCAAGAAGGTCACGGTTCCGATCACCGACGGGGTTTTCCCCTCCTCCGCTATTCGGGAACTCGATCCCGCTCTCTTCGTCTACGACCCGGCGTACCTGAGCACCGCAGCGTGCCGGTCGTCGATCACCTATCTCGACGGTGACAACGGCATCCTTCGCTACCGCGGCTATCCCATCGAACAGCTCGCGGAGAAGAGCACCTTCTTGGAGGTCGCCTATCTCCTCCTCAATGGCGAACTTCCTGACACCACCCAACTCGCTCAATGGCAAAACGACGTCACCCACCACACGTTCATCCATGAGAACATGCGCAAACGTTTCGTCGACGGATTCCATTACGACGCCCATCCCATGGGCATGTTCGTCTCAGCCGTGGCCGCTCTTGGCACTTTCTACAACGATGCAAAAGACATCGAGGACAAAGACAGCCGCGACAAACAGATTCTGCGCTTGATCGCCAAGATGCCCACTCTTGCTGCAATGTGCTACCGCTTCTCGGTGGGACTCCCCTTCGTCTACCCCGACAACGATCTTTCCTTCCCTGCGAACTTCCTGAACATGATGTGGAAAGTCGGGGATTATCAGGTCGATCCTGTACTCGAACGCGCCATGGATATTTTGTTCATCCTGCATGCCGACCACGAGCAGAACTGTGGAACCACCGCAATGCGTGTCGTTGGGTCGAGTCATGCAGATCCCTATTCAGCATGTTCTGCTGCCGCCGCGGCACTGTATGGCCCCTTGCACGGTGGAGCCAACGAGGCAGTCGTGCGCATGCTCGAAGACATTGGGTCTCTCAGCGAGGTGCCCGCATTCATCGATTCGGTCAAAGCCGGCAAGGGCAGGTTGATGGGTTTTGGCCACCGGGTGTACAAGAATTACGACCCTCGCGCCAGGATCATCAAACAAGTTGCCTACGAGGTGTTCGAGGTCACCGGCAAGAACCCGCTCCTCGATATCGCACTCAAGTTGGAAGAAGTGGCTCTCACCGACGAGTACTTCACCAGTCGTCGTTTGTACCCCAATGTCGATTTTTACTCCGGATTGATCTATCAGGCCATGGGTTTCCCCATTTCGATGTTCACGGTGCTGTTCGCGATCCCACGCACGGCTGGCTGGCTCGCCCACTGGCAGGAACTTCTCAGCGACAAGGACCAAAAGATCAGCCGACCACGACAGT
>JAULYE010000121.1:0-4746 GCA_032118015.1 Ilumatobacteraceae bacterium
ACAGAGACCTTCAAGAGGACAAAGAGCCACTGTTCGACTCGGTGGAACAGATCATTCTTGCCCTGAAGGCAGTTTCCGGGATGATTGCGACGGCAAAGTGGAATGTCGACACCATGAAAGCATCTGCGGATGCGCCTGCACTGGCAGCAACGGACCTCGCAGAATATTTGGTACGTGCGGGGACGCCATTTCGTGATGCCCATGCCATCGTTGGCACACTCGTGAGGCGATCTCTGGCGGGTGAAGGAGATCTCGTCGACCTGGTTCGGGCCGAACCCGGACTTGGAGATAGCGCTTCATTGCTGTGCGCCCCTGGAGCTGCTGTGCGCAACAGAACGACTCCAGGCGGAGGGGGTCCTGGACCGGTAGCGGTGCAAATGGGCAGGTTCGAAGACACATTGTCACAGTGGGCTGAACGGATTGCCCGTGTGTCATCTGAGTTGCAGAGGTAAGGGGCTCGTCATGGATGTGCAGTTGTTCGGAGAAGTCGTTGTGACGATGCTCGTGATTCTCGATCCTCCTGGAAACGTTCCCATCTTCTTGGCGGTGACACGGCAACTGAGCGAGAAGGAACGGCACAAGGCCTCGTACATTGCTGTAGCAACTGCATTCTTGGTGATTGCCATGTTTGCCATCGGTGGTCAAACGATCCTTTCCTACTTGAACGTTTCGGTTCCGGCCTTGCAGGGAGCCGGCGGACTCCTCTTGTTGCTCGTTGCCCTGCAACTCCTCTACAACAAAGGTGGAGACGACGGGTATGTCGAGGCAACACCCGAACAGCGCACATCGATCGCCATGGTTCCGCTCGGCACA
The DNA here is from genome assembly GCA_032118015.1 of Ilumatobacteraceae bacterium. GTDB lineage: Bacteria > Actinomycetota > Acidimicrobiia > Acidimicrobiales > Ilumatobacteraceae > Casp-actino8. The sequence continues at coordinate 814 of JAULYE010000121.1, forward strand.
CCGTTGCTAGCTGGACCTGGTGCGATCGTTGCGACGATCGTGTTCTTTGGTCGGACCGATGGCATCGGGGAGTGGTCGACGGTCTTGGCCGGTACAGCGGTCGCACTGTTTGCGTCTGCGTTGGCGCTTCGATTCAGCGGTTTCGTGCAAAAGGTCGTTCGTCCAACGGGGGTACTTCTCCTGGCACGCGTCGCAGGAATGATTCTCGCTGCGATCGCTGTGCAGATGATTGCTGATGCTGTGACAGAACTCGTCAAAGTTGGGGCAGGGAGAACTTGATGGGGCAATTTCGGCACTCGGTCAAGGTTCGCTACGGAGACTGTGACATGCAGCGAATCGTCTTCAACGCTAATTATCTGGCATATGTCGACGACGCTGTCGACACATGGATGCGCACTGCATTCGCTGATCAGTTGTCTGCAACAGACGATCCCTCCAACCTTCACAACATCGGATTCGACTTCATGCTGAAGACGGTGAACATCACGTGGGCATCACCGCTGCGTTTCGCAGAGACCGTCGATCTGGACTGCTCTGTCGCCCGCTGGGGGACAACGAGTTTCAATATCGACGTTTTCGGATCTGTCGAAGGCGACGAGCGATTCACAAGCACGATCACCTACGTCAGCGTCGATCCGCGAACTCAACGTCCGACTCCAGTTCCTGAATCGGTCAAGTCTGTTCTGAGTCACTGAGCACCCCAGTTCACCCAGTTGCCGTGTGGATGCGCCGTAGCCAGTCGATGCACGGTTCGAAAACCTCGGCGCCAGGTCACCAGCGTGATGACAGTGATGAGCTCGTCGGAACCGGCGTGCCCCGGTAACTCCGGCGTTTCGTATGGACTCTCTGCAATGACCCAACTCAAGTCCATCGTTGATCCGAGGTCATCGAGTACCTGCACGAACTCGGTACGACGTTCAGGGGAGAGATAGTTCAGAACCCAGCTTGTGGTGATCACGGGGTGAGCGTGTTCGTTGGCCCGCGTCACTGCACTGGCGAGAACATCGACGGCATCACCCGTCTCCACATTCACACCGATTCGTCGTGCAAGGGACACTGCTGCGTGGAGACGGTCGAAGCGCTCGACCTGATCCGGCCAGACACAGGCTTCGAGCCAGCGCACCTCGGTGTCGTTGTGAACGTCGACGGGCGAAGCATCGACTCCCAGTGACCATTTCACATCGGGAACCTGCTGCGGAAGAGGTGGTCCGCCCCGGACGTCGCATGTGATCATCATTGGTGCGTCAGCGCCAATGACACGTCCGGGTCGAATGTCGTACGCAATATGAGGCGCCAGCAAGGTGAGGCCGGCGCTACTGCCAATGTCCACACGGGCCAACGTCCCCACCTCGTTGTTCAGGATCGAAAAAGGAAAGAGGAACCAGTTACACCGTCCGAGCTCGTTCGTTTGGGTGGATCGACTAGCCATGAGTTGCTTCATCGATTCAGCACGAGACAAGACGAAATCCACGAACAGGTCTGAAGGATCTCCATCGGCGCCGGTGCTCGCGATGTTCGGATAGTGATGGGCAAGTGGATGATCAGGTTCGGAGAGCAAAAGGTAATGCGCGCTGGCAAAGACAAGGACAGGGATCCTTTGAGTCTCTGGTGCTACCGACATGAGGTCGAGTACCTGCGGCTCGCGAGCCACCCGTGCCGCTAAGCGCCCGTACAACGGGGCGCTCGCTTCGAAGGTTCGGGCGAAGTCGTCGAATCGACGCGCGAGATCGTTCACGGGCTGACTTTACGGGAGGCGAGGCGGATGGGAAAAGAATCCCGACAACGGCACTCATTCTTGAGAGAATGGGAGCGATGACTTCGACCAACCTTCTCGCTGATCTCGATTCTCGCGGATTGATTCACGATTCGACCGACCGTCTTGCTTTGAATGCGCGGCTCGATGAAGGTCCGATCGGGGTGTACGTCGGATTCGATCCGACGGCGGATTCATTGCATGTGGGAAACCTCCTGGGTCAGATCATGTTGCGCCGTTTTCAAATTCAGGGTCATCGGCCGTTCGTACTCGCAGGCGGAGCAACGGGGATGATCGGAGATCCGGGCGGCAGAAGCGAGGAACGCAATCTGCTCGACCGGGAGACACTCGCCCACAATGTTGATCGGATCAAGCAACAACTCGAGAGGATTCTCGATTTCGATCCAGGCATCTCCAACTCTGCACGACTCGTGGACAACGCCGATTGGACTGTTGATGTCAGCGTCCTCGAGTTCTTGCGAGACGTCGGCAAGTTTTTCACGGTCAATCAGATGGTCGCCAAGGAATCGGTGCGGACACGTATGGAGTCGGAAAACGGGATTTCGTACACCGAGTTCAGTTACATGTTGTTACAGGCAAACGATTTCCGCCATCTGTGCGAGCGCGAAGGCGTTGAAATGCAAATGGGTGGTTCCGATCAGTGGGGAAATATCACAGCAGGCACTGATTTGATTCGACGTCGACTCAGTCGTGCGGCCTTCGGATTGACGTGGCCACTTCTCACGCGTTCTGATGGAAAGAAGATGGGCAAATCAGTTCACGGTGCTCTGTGGCTCGATGCGGACAAGACGAGCCCATATCAGTTCCGCCAATATTGGATGCAGTTGCCTGACGAGGACGTTCGTCGATTCTTGCTGCAGTTGACTCTTCGCCCAACGGAAGAGATTGATGCACTCGTCGAGGAGCACCAGCGCAGTCCCGAGCGTCGTATTGCACAGCAAGTTCTCGCCGACGATGTGACCGGACTTGTTCACGGAGTCGATGCGCGAGTGGCCGCAGCCGAAGCTGCATCGATCCTGTTCGGTGGAGATCCGATGAAAGCCTCTCATGAGGTCCTGAGAGCTGTTGCCCGTGAGGTTCCAAGTAGTCGGGTGCGACGAGAGGATCTTGACGATGTCGTGGCCGTCCTCGTGAAGTCCGGTCTTGCGACCTCGAATGGTGAAGCACGACGATTGCTCGCTCAAAAGGGAGTGAAGGCCAATGGTTCGGTGCTCGAAGAGGGAAGTGCTTCAACACCCTCCCTCAGTGGCATGGATTTGATACACGGCAGGTACATTCTTTTGCGTCGCGGGAAGACGACCTTCCACCTTCTTGAGGTGGGCGGCGCCTGATTCGAGAAATCGAACTTTTCCCGGAAATTCCTGCACATAGGGTTGCCAGGGGGCCTTGTTCTCGCTAGATTTGGTCCTCGCCCCTTGAGACAGTCGTTTGCGGCTGGCTCGTTCGGGAGGGCACCTACATCGTCTCGGTTCGCCGAGGTGATGCGTGCCCAGAGCGAAAGCTCCTTGAAAACGGAAGAGAAGACTGAACGCCAGTGCGGGCAGTCATGCGTAGGGCGGCTTTGCCGTTCTCGTAGAGACTGTCTGTCAATTCATGGTCGGGTTTTGCCCGGCCAAACAAATGTAATGAAGATCGAGCTTCGGCTCGGTCTGCCAGATCGCAGTACGACAAAAGCCTGAGTATTCCCTCAGGTCGTATTGCGCTCTCGATGAACGCAGCCACCGGAAACACGGTTTTCCGAGTGACCGATGGCGAGTTCTTGACGGAGAGTTTGATCCTGGCTCAGGACGAACGCTGGCGGCGTGCTTAACACATGCAAGTCGAACGAGGTCCACCGAGTAGCAATACAAGGGAAGACCTAGTGGCGAACGGGTGAGTATCACGTGAGAAACCAACCCCGGTCTCTGGGATAACAGGTGGAAACGCTTGCTAATACCGGATGACGTCGTTTTTTCGCATGGAAAGATGACGAAAGGGTTACCGGATCGGGACGGTCTCGCGGCCTATCAGCTTGTTGGGGAGGTAACGGCTCACCAAGGCTTCGACGGGTAGCTGGTCTGAGAGGATGATCAGCCACACTGGGACTGAGACACGGCCCAGACTCCTACGGGAGGCAGCAGTGGGGAATCTTGCGCAATGGGCGAAAGCCTGACGCAGCA
>JAULYE010000122.1:0-2401 GCA_032118015.1 Ilumatobacteraceae bacterium
GCCGTTCGAATTCCCCATCGCGTGGCTGTATTCGCAGATGATCAGTGGTCGTGAACCCTGTCCCGACACCGCGTACTGCTCGATGGCTTCTGCTGGCGGATACATCGGGCACACCACATCGGTGACGCTGAGGCCACCTGTCGACCATCCTGCATGAAAGACCGCACCCTCGTAGTGCAACAACCGTGTTGGATCCATCGAACGCACGAGCGCTGCACATGCCTCGTGGATCTCGCCGAAACCTGCTTCGTTGCCGAGACTCCACATGACGATGCTCGGATGATTGCGATCCCGATCAACCATTCGCGCTGTCCGCTCGAGCCATGTCGATCGGTACAGCGGGTCGTGACACAGGCTCGTGTTGAAGGCGTGGCTTTCGATGTTCGCCTCACCGATGACGTACATCCCGTATTCGTCACACAGATCGTAGAAGCGATGGTCGTTTGGGTAATGCGAGGTCCGGACAGCATTGACATTGGCCTGCTTCATACGAACGATGTCTTCGCGCATGTCCTCGACAGTGACGGCCTTACCTCGATCGGGGTGATGGTCGTGCCGGTTCACACCCATGAAGGTGATCGGTCGACCATTGACTGACACCAGTCCATCGCGAAGTTCGATGCGGCGGAATCCGATGCGCTGAACGAGAGCTTCGACCGTCTCACCACGGGGATCGAGCAACTCGCACACGAGCCGATACAGCTGCGGAGTCTCAGCGGTCCACGGTTCGGCGTCGGGCACTTTCCATGTGCACTCGGCCACATGACCGGTGAACACGTACGGCGTGCGATGCCGGTGTGGCACACGCGTCGTGTGCACATCACCGATTCGCTCGGCATCGAGGGTCTCGACCCACGTGCGGATACTCCAGCCGGACCCGAAATCGTCTCGGGACGTCGGATCGATGGCCAATGTCGCCGTTGCCGTCACTGATGCTGTCGCCGTATCCGCGTCCCAATCAGCGAATGCAAACAGGCGATCGATGCCGATCCGCCCTCGCGCTTCGATGAACACTTCTCGATGCAGTCCTGCCATCCACCACTGGTCCTGATCCTCCACGTAGGACTGCGCGCTGTACCGAGGGACGACAACTGCCAGAAGGTTCTCACCTTTGCGCAGATGAGCGGAAATGTCGTACTCACTGGGAAGCCTGCTGTCGGTGCCGTATCCAACGAAGGTCCCGTTGACGAACACCGCGTGCACACTCTCGGCTCCGCCGATGTGAACGATGATCCGCCGCGCGTGCCAATCCTTTGGAACAGTGAACGTCGTGCGATACACACCAGTCGTGTTGTCCTCGGGGGTCACCGGCGGCCGCAACGGCCACGGCATCTGGACATTGGTGTAGTGAGGAAGGTCGTCCAATCCTTGGAGGGTCCAGTTTCCCGGCACCTCGACGGATTGCCAGCGCTCTGGCTTGGGTGGATCCTCGGTCACTGCTCGGCGTGACACCGCATCCGGATCGGACCACAAACGCAGACTCCATGAACCACAGAGATCCATGAACCATGGCGATGATTCTCGACCTCGGCGCGCGCTGTCGACATCGGGATGAGGAGTGAGCGTCGGCCGTATCGATAGACGCGCAATCGAGACGCACTGTGGATCGGTCCATGGCCGGAATGAGGAGAACGCCTCGATCATCGGTCACCCGTACTGTTCGGGGATCTCGAACCAGATGGTCAACCCATACTTGACACCAGAGATCAGCGATTGCGTCTGATGAGGGTGTGTCACGAGCGAAGGCCATACGAGAAGTGATCCGACAGGAACATCGACATTGGTGAACTGCTGACGGGGGAAATCCAGTTCGGCGCCGGAGTAACCGTCGTTCAATTTCACCGACGCCGACACCTGAGCCACGTCGTGGTGCAGTCGGAGTTCGGTTTGTGTGTCGAGGCTGTACTTGATGACGAACGCATCGCGCACCCCGTAGTAATCCACCAGAGGCCAGACACTGCGCAGCTGTGGCCAGATCCGCACACCGATGTCGTTCTGCAGATCGTCGAACAATTTCGGACTGATCACAGCCAAGCTCACTTCGTGGCCGGGCACCGGATCATCGGGGTTGGCAGCGAAGCCCCCTACCTCCTCGGATGCACGCACGATCGCTGAGCACATGTCCGATGTCCAGAACGGCACGACGAGTAGATCCGGACCGACTTCCTCGACACCTATTCGGGGATCCTGTGCGTTCCGATACCCGAGAACTCTTGCCAGATCGTCGAGTTCTCCGGGCTTTGCGCTCATCGGTCGACATTCTGCCAGGCATCGGGGATGGTCCAGACATCTCTCGACACTCGATCCCACGAGAAGTCGTCCAGCAGATCAGCAGCCGTCTGCGGCGCATCGACCTCGAGACCAATACTGCGGGCGAGGACTGCAAGAACGTCGCATGAGT